>CATJCP010000204.1 GCA_949737515.1 uncultured Oscillospiraceae bacterium
CCTTTGAAAGGGAAAGCACAAACCAAAAGAAATGTACTCCCCTTTCCCGGAAAATAGGTAAGGGAAGCAACCGCCCGTCTGCTCTGAATCCGCAATGGAACCAAAGCGCAGGTTCTTCATCTGTGTTTCCACTATATCATGGTTGTCGAACCTTGTCAACAATTTGGAAAACGATTGGATAGAAATCATTTTGGGGCAGAGAGATTAGGATATAATCCCTCTGCTTTTTATTCTTCAGCGTTGAAAGGAAGGGGTCTTTTTCCATGCCCTCTGTTTTCATTACTGGCGCGTCCCGCGGCATTGGCAGAGCCGCCGCCCTGCTCTTTGGCAGCAAAGGCTACCAGGTGGGGATCAATTACCTCAGCAATGAGGCTGCCGCCCGTTCCCTTGCCGGGGAGCTGAAAGACCTTGGAGCAAACTCCCTTCTGCTCCAGGGGGATGTCTCTGACAGGGCACAGGTGCGGCGCATGTTCTCGCTGCTGGAATATCGCTTCGGCGGATTGGATGTGCTGGTCAACAATGCGGGAATCGCCCAGCAAAAAGTCTTTTCTGAAATTACAGACGAGGATTGGGACAGGATGTTCTCCGTCCACGTCAAGGGGACATTCTACTGCTGTCAGTATGCCGTCCCCCTGATGCGGAATGCGGGCCGGGGAAGCATCGTCAATGTCTCCTCCATGTGGGGACAGACAGGCGGTTCCTGCGAGGTCCATTATTCGGCGGCTAAGGCCGCTGTCATCGGCATGACACGGGCGCTGGCCAAAGAGCTGGGGCTCTCCCATATCCGGGTCAACTGTGTGGCCCCTGGCGTGATCAACACGGATATGAACGCCTTTCTGGAAGAGGGGGCGCTGGAGGAGATCCGGCGGTCTACCCCTCTGGGATGTGTCGGAACCCCGGAGGACGCGGCGGCGGCAATCTGCTTTCTGGCAGGGGAGGAGAGCCGTTTTATCACCGGACAGGTGCTCAGCCCCAACGGGGGATTGGTGATTGGATGAGAAAATCCATGGAAAATCCGCTGGCAGCGGTTGAATTCCTCCCCAACTTTTGCTAAGATAAAAAGGATCGAAGCGCATCCTCAATGAGGTGCAAAAGAAAGGCGGCACAATATATGGCACAGAAAAAGATGGTTACAGCCATAACCTCTATGAATGAAGACTTTGCCCAATGGTATACGGATATTGTTAAAAAGGCGGAGCTGGTCGACTACTCCTCGGTGCGGGGGTGTATGATCCTCCGCCCCTACGGGTACGCCATCTGGGAAAACATCCAGAAGACCCTGGACCAGAAATTTAAAGAGACAGGCCATGAAAATGTGGGTATGCCTCTGTTCATCCCCGAAAGCCTTCTCCAGAAGGAAAAGGACCATGTGGAGGGCTTCGCCCCAGAGGTGGCATGGGTGACCATGGGCGGCAACGAAAAGCTGACCGAGCGCCTCTGCGTGCGCCCCACCTCGGAGACCCTATTCTGCGAGCACTACTCCCATGTAATCCATTCCTACCGGGACCTGCCCAAGCTTTACAACCAGTGGTGCTCTGTGGTCCGCTGGGAAAAGACCACCCGCCCCTTCCTGCGGACCATGGAGTTCTGGTGGCAGGAGGGCCACACGATGCACGAAACCGCCCAGGAAGCTGTTGAGGAGACGGAGCGGATGCTGAACATTTACGCCGACGTGTGCGAAAATTTCCTTGCCATCCCTGTCATCAAGGGCCGCAAAACCGATAAGGAGAAGTTTGCCGGGGCGGAGGCAACCTACACCATTGAGGCCATGATGCACGACGGCAAGGCCCTCCAGAGCGGCACCAGCCATTATTTCGGAGATGGGTTTGCCAAAGCCTTTGATATCACCTTCACCGGACGGGACAACACCCTCCAGTATCCCCACCAGACCTCCTGGGGAATGTCCACCCGCATCATCGGCGCAATCATCATGACCCACGGGGATGACAACGGCTTGGTGCTCCCTCCTGCCATTGCTCCCATTCAGACAGTGATCATCCCTGTGGCCCAGCACACCCCTGGGGTGCTGGACAAGGCCTTTGAACTGAAAGAGCGGCTGTCCAAGATCGTCCGGGTCAAGGTAGACGATTCCGACAACTCCCCCGGCTGGAAGTTTGCCGAGTATGAGATGAAGGGGGTTCCCCTCCGCCTGGAGATCGGCCCCAAGGATATGGAGAAGAACCAGTGCGTCATCGTCCGCCGGGATACCAGGGAGAAATATTTCGTCCCTCTGGAGGACCTGGAAACCCGGCTGCCGGAGCTGCTGAAAGCTGTACACGACGGCCTTTATCAGAGGGCACTCCAAAACCGCACCGAAAAGACCACCTCCGCCTCCAATATGGAGGAGATGGAGGCCGCCACCAAGGACAAGAACGGCTTTGTAAAAGCCATGTGGTGCGGTGATCTTGCCTGTGAGGAAAAGCTGAAGGAGGTCTGCGGCGTCACCTCCAGATGTATGCCCTTTGAACAGGAGCAGATTGCTCAAACCTGCGTCTGCTGCGGAAAACCTGCCAAGTCCATGGTCATTTGGGGCAAAGCATATTGACGCTGAAAGCCGGTATATGGGATCGGGAGATCCCATATACCGGCTTTTTTGCCGCAAAATACAGGGCCGCCGCATTGACGCGGCGGCCCTAACTGGCGTACTTCACATATTTGCTTCCAAATATTTGACGATGTCCCCGACGGTCTTCATGGACTCCACCTCTTCATCGGGAATCTCAGCGTTGAATTCATCCTCCAAGCTCATGACCAGGTCCACAACGTCCAAGGAGTCGGCACCCAGGTCGTCGATGATGTTGGCCTCCATGGTAACAGCGTCTTCCTCCACGTCCAACTGCTCGCAAAGAATGTCCTTAACCTTGTCAAATACAGCAGCCATAGCAAAATCCTCCTAAAATTGTAATCAATATCGTATTTTATCACCCTAGGAAGGCGGAAAACCACCCCCGGGGATAATGCAGAAGAAAATGGAACATCAGCGGCCGTCCGGTTCAGCTTCCCCTTCGGAAAACTCACCGATTTTACGGAACTTATGATAGCGGTTCTCCAGCAGCTGGTCCATAGGGACATTGCTGAACCGCGCCAGGGCATCCCGCAGATACCCCGCAAGATTCAGCGCGGTCTCCTCCACGCCCATATGGGCGCCTCCTGGGGCCTCCGGAATGATCTTCTCCGCCACCCCCAGCTCCACTAGGTCCTCCGCGGTAATGTGGGCACAGTTGGCAGCATCCTGCTCTCTGGAAGCATCCCGCCAGAGAATACTGGCAAACCCCCGAGGAGATACCACAGAATAAGTTGCGTTCTCCAACATGGCCAGCTCGTCGCAGACTCCCAGCGCAAGGGCGCCGCCGCTTCCTCCCTCCCCCAGAACCACTGAAATGACATTGGTTTTCAGTTTCATCACCTCGAACAGGTTCCGGGCAATGGCCTCGCCCTGGCCTCTCTCCTCTGCCTCCACGCCGCAGAAAGCGCCGGGGGTATCAATCAGGCAGATGACCGGGCGATGGAACTTCTCCGCCTGTTTCATCAGGCGCAGGGCCTTCCGGTATCCCTCCGGATGGGGCATGGCAAAATTGGACGCCTTGTTTTCCACCAGGTTTTTCCCCTTCACCTGGCCGATTACTGTCACCGGCCGGCCATCAAAGAAGGCTACCCCGCCCATAATGGCGCTGTCATCCCCAAAGTACCGGTCCCCGTGCTGCTCTATAAAGCTGTCGAAGATCATGGGGATATAGTCCCGTACCGTGGGCCGGTTCTTCTCCCGGACCAGCTGGATGCGCTGCCAGGCAGTCAGACCTTTTCCCTCCCCTTGAAAAGGGGGAGGCCCCTGGAAGGCAAAATTTTCGCTGGGGATATTGTTCCATGCCTTTCCGCTCAGACGGTGCAGGCGCATCAGTGTGGAGAGCGTCTCCCGCATATGGTCCCGGTCGCAGATCATATCCGCAAATCCATGCTCCAGCATAAACTCCGCCGATTGGAAGGAATCCGGCAGCCGCTGCCGGATGGTATCCTCAATGACGCGGCGTCCTGCGAAGCCGATAAGGGCCTTTGGCTCCGCGAGTATGATGTCCCCAAGAGAAGCAAAACTGGCCGTCACACCGCCGGTAGTGGGGTCTGTCAGGACGGTAATGTAAAGCTGTCCCGCATCGCTGTGCCGGGCAGCCGCACCGGAGGTCTTGGCCATCTGCAGCAGGGATACCATCCCCTCCTGCATCCTGGCCCCTCCCGAGGCCGCAAACAGCACAATGGGAAGCCCCTTTTCCGTGGCCCGCTCAAAGGCCCGGGCGATCTTCTCCCCCACCACGGAGCCCATAGAGGCCATCATAAAGTGGGAATCCATTACGCCGATGACGCAGTGCTCTCCCATGATATCCGCCTCCCCGGTGACGGCAGCTTCGTTGAGGCCAGTGGACCTGGAAAGATCCTCCAGCTTTTTTTCGTAGCCGGCGAAACGGATGGGATTTTTACTTCTCATGTCCCTATCATATTCACGAAAGGTGTTGTTGTCAACAGTTAATTCTAATCTTTCTGCAACAGTTATCCTTCCGTGGTAGCGGCAGTTGGGGCAAACCATCTTATTTTCCCGAAATGTGTCCATAAACGTCACCTGCTGGCAGCGCGGACACTTGAAGAGCAGATCGGAGGGGACGGACATTTTAGAATGCACTTTTTCCTTTTCCGAATCCTCGCTCCCCATACGGGCCTTGACCTTTTGAAATAAATCTTCCAGCAATTGCTCCCGCCCTCCTTTTCACATGAGAAAGTCTCTGCTGGGGTCTAATTAGAACGGCTCAGAGCCTTTAGGTCCCGGCGGGACAAAAACCCATTGTCGTATTTTCCCTCTTCAAACTCCTCATCCTTCAACAAGTTTAGCTGAAAGTCTATGTTGGTGTCAACACCTTCTACCAAAAATTCTGCTAAAGCCCACCGCATTTTTGCAATAGCCTCTTGGCGGGTGGGGGCGTGGACGATCAATTTGGCGATCATAGAGTCATAATAAGGGGGGATGACATATCCGGCGTACATGGCGCTGTCAATGCGCACCCCCGGCCCTCCCGGCACATAGAGGGAACGTATCTTTCCCGGGCAGGGGCGGAAGTCCTTGGCGGGGGTCTCGGCGTTAATGCGGCATTCCATGGCATGGCCGCTGATCCTCACGTCCTCCTGGCCAAAGCTCAAAGGCTCCCCAGCAGCGATGCGCAGCTGCTCCTTGACAATGTCCAGACCCGTCACCATCTCTGTCACCGGGTGCTCCACCTGGATACGGGTGTTCATCTCCATAAAGTAAAAGTTTCCGTCCTTATCCAGCAAAAATTCAATGGTCCCGGCGTTTTCATAGCCGGCGGCCTGGGCGGCCATTATAGCGGCTTTCCCCATTTTTTCCCGCAGGGCAGGGGTCATAAGGGGAGAAGGGCTGGGCGACTCCTCCAAAACCTTCTGGTTCCGCCTTTGGATGGAGCAGTCCCGCTCCCCCAGGTGGACAGTCTTTCCAAACCGGTCTGCCAGGATCTGGATCTCCACATGGCGGGGATCCTCCACGAATTTTTCCATGTACAGCCGGTCATCCCCAAAGAAGGAAAGGGCCTCCCGGCTGGCGGTATAAAAGGCGTCCTCCATCTCCCGGCTGCTGCGGACCATGCGGATACCCCTGCCGCCGCCGCCTGCGCTGGCCTTGACCATAACGGGATAGCCGATCCGCTCGGCCTCCCGGCAGGCGGTTTCCAAATCCGGAACCACCCCGTCGGAGCCGGGGATGACCGGCACCCCGGCGGCCTTCATGGTCTCTCTGGCCTGGGATTTATCCCCCATGCGCTCAATGGCCTCTGGGGAAGGCCCGATAAAGGTCACCCCGCACCGCCTGCACATACGGGCAAAGGCGGCATTTTCCGAAAGAAAGCCAAAGCCCGGGTGGATGGCCTGGGCCCCCGTCAGCTCACAGGCGGAGAGGATGGAGCGCATATTCAGGTAGCTGTCCTTGGAAGAGGCCGGTCCTATACACACTGTCTCGTCGGCGATCTGGGCATGGAGGGCGGAATGATCCGCCTCAGAGCAAACCGCCACGGTCCGGATCCCCAGCTCCCGGCAGGCGCGGATAATCCGAATGGCGATCTCCCCCCGATTGGCAATCAAAACCTTGCTGAACAAGCTAATACGCCCTCCTTATTCCTGCTTTCCGGAAGCTTCCGCCCCGCCCAGGGCAAAGGTGAGCTCGGCAGAGACGGCCTTCTTTCCGCTTTCCAAAATAGTCGCCACACCCTTTCCGACACCCACAGAGCCCCGGCTGCGGATAATTTCCACTTCCAGCTTTAAGGTGTCTCCCGGAAAGACCATGTTGCGGAACTTGACCTTATCCAACCCGCCGAAATAGGCGATGCGCCCCCGGTTCTCCGGCAGGGACAGGGCGCAGACCGCTCCCGTCTGCGCCAACATTTCCAACATCAGGACGCCGGGCTGAACCGGCTTTTGTGGGAAGTGGCCCTTAAACCAGTATTCCTCCCCTGTGAGACGCTTTAACGCTGTGGCCTTCACACCGGGCTCCAGCTCGGTCACTTCGTCGATGAGCAGGAAGGGATCCCGGTGGGGAATGATCTCTTTGATTTGTTCTAAGTTAAGTGTCATGATACGATATCTCCCGGCTGACTGCAGCCTGATCCTTTGTCAAATTTACACGATCCTCATAATGGGTTGGCCAAACTCAACAGGCTGGCCGTTCTGCACCAAAATTTCCTCCACCGTACCGCTGAACTCGCTTTGGACCTCATTCATCAGCTTCATGGATTCCACGATAAACAGCACATCCCCTACTTTAACCTGGCTGCCTGCCTGGACATAGGGCGGCTTATCCGGCGCAGGAGCGCTGTAGAAGGTTCCCACAATGGGGGATTTTACGATATTCCCCTTCGCTGCAGCTGGCGCCGCCTCTATCTCCTGAGGCTTTTTCAAACCGCCCGCCAGGCTGGCAGTCATACCGTCCAGCGAGACGGAGGAGAGGGGAGGAAGAACCGACTGGGCAATCTTTGGGGCCTTTCTCCCCTCAATTTTCAGCCGGACATCTCCCTGTTCCAGCGTCAAGCCTCCCAGGTCCTTTTCGGCAACCGCATTCATCAACTCAAGGATCTGCTCAAAGGATAATTCAATACTCATGGGCTTACCCCTCCACTTTTTTCAGACAGATGGCGGCATTGTGTCCGCCGAAACCAAGGGAATTGGACAGCGCGCATTTGATCTCCTGCCGGCGCAGGCCGTCTGTAACATAGTCCAGGTCGCACACCGGGTCGGGGACCTGATAGCCAATGGTGGCAGGGATCACCCCGTCCCGCAGGGAAAGGGCGGTTATGGCGGCCTCTACGGCCCCTGCCGCGCCCAGCAAGTGGCCTGTCATGGATTTGGTGGAACTGATGGCAGTATGGTACGCATGGCCTCCCAGGGCCATTTTAATGGCCTTGGTCTCAAAGTCGTCGTTGAGAGGGGTGCTGGTACCGTGAGCGTTGATGTAGTCGATTTCCTCCGGCTTGACCCCAGCCTCCTCCATAGCAAATTCCATTGCCTTGGCCGCGCCTTCCCCGTCAGGGTCAGGGCTGGTGATGTGGTAGGCGTCCCCCGTTGCCCCATAGCCAACAATTTCAGCGTAAATTTTGGCCCCCCGTTTTACGGCGTGCTCATATTCCTCCAGGATAAGAATCCCCGCGCCCTCCCCCAGCACAAAGCCGTTCCGCTCCTTGTCAAAGGGGATGGAGGCCCTGTCGGGGTCTGTGCCGGCCGACAGGGCGCCCATATTGGCGAACCCGGCCATGGCAAACTCCGCAACAGCGGCCTCGCTTCCGCCGGTGACCGCCGCGTCTAAATATCCGTGCTTGATTGCCCGAAACGCCTCCCCAATGGCATGGCTGCCGGAGGAACAGGCGGTAACGGTACAGAAGTTGGCTCCTTTAAACTTATGCTGAATCGAAATCATCCCAGCCGCCATATTGGAGATGATCATGGGTATGAAAAAGACCGAAACCTTGGAAGGCCCCTTCTCCATATACCTGGTATGCTCCTGGTGGATGGTGTTGAATCCGCCGATCCCGCTGCCGACAATCACACCCACCCGGAAGGGGTCAAGATCCTCAAATTTTGTCCCGACGTCCTCCATGGCCATATTGGCAGCGGCCATGGCAATCTGGCAGAAGCGGTCCATTCTCCTCGCTTCTTTTTTGCCGATCCCGAAATTCTGTGGATCAAAATCTTTGAGCTCGGCGGCAATCGTCACTCCCAGCGCAGTTGGGTCAAAGGATCCAATCTTCGCGAATCCGTGCCGCCCGGCCTGAATGGAATCCCAAGTTTCCTCCATAGAAAGGCCGACGGGGGTAAGCGCCCCCAGTCCGGTAATCACTACACGTCTCACAGTTTGTTTACCTCCTAATTCAATCCGCACAAAGCAAAAAGCGCAATCGTTCCTTCACACTTACATGGAGATACACCCGTCAATCTCCAAAACCTGCCCGGAGATATACGCCGCGTCGTCGGAGGCGAGGAACGCCACCGCATTTGCCACATCCTCCGGCTCGCCAAAGCGTTTGAGGGAGATCTGGCTCAACATAAGATCCTTCATTTTATCGGGGAGGGCGTCGGTCATCTGGGTGCGGATAAAACCGGGAGCCACCGCGTTGACGGTGATATTCCGCCCTCCCAGCTCCTTGGCAGCGGTTTTGGTAAGGCCCACCACCCCCGCCTTGGAGGCTGCGTAATTAGCCTGTCCCGCATTGCCGTACAGCCCCGTCACCGAGCTGACGTTGATGATCCTGCCGCTTTTCTGGCGGATCATCACCCCGCTGGCGTGGCGCATCATATTGAAGACGCTTTTCAGGTTGACGGCAATGACTGCGTCAAACTGCTCCTCGCTCATCCTGGGGAGAAGCCCGTCCTTCGTAATGCCCGCGTTGTTGACCAGTACATCCAGAGAGCCAAAGTCAGCCGCCACGGCCTTGACCATTTCCTGGCACTGATCGAACTGGGACACATCCGCCACATAGCATTTGGCTTCCACCCCAAAGGCCCTGCACTTCTCCGCAACCGCCGCGCCATCGGTATCGGCCAGCTGCTGGTTATAGCAGTTGACGGCAATGTGAAAGCCCGCCCTGGCCAGCCGCACCGCAATGGCGGCCCCGATCCCCTGAGAGGCACCTGTAATCAATGCTGTTTTATTCAAAAGTATACACCCTTTCTGTCATTTTACAAGCTGACTGCCGCAATCCCTACCACTCAAATACAATTCCGGCATAGGTCAGGCCGCCGCCGAATCCTGTGACAGCCACCTTGTCCCCCCGCTTCAGCAGCCCCTGGCTGTTCATTTCGTCCAGGGCAATGGCAATGGAGGCGCTGCCTGTATTGCCGTATTGATCCAGGTTGAGAAAAACCTTTTTCTTTTGCTCCGGATCCAGCCCCAGCGCCTTGATGGCTGTGTCCACAATCCGGTAATTGGCCTGATGGGGAACGATGTGGTCCAGGTCCGAAACTTGGATTCCCAGCTTGCCGCAGCAGGTGCGGAGCATCTCCGGAAACACCTTGGTGGAAAAACGATAGACCTCTCTGCCGTCCATATACAGGAATTTTTCCCGCACCTCCGGGAACTCAAAACATTCCTTGCGGGTTTCTGGGTTTCCGAAGGGGCTTTCGCAGCGGGGATACTTGGCGTTTAAGGCGCCGCCGCTTTCACCGATTGCACCGCCGCTGAAAGCGTATATGGCGTTTTCCCGACCTTTCACTACAACTGCGCCTGCCCCGTCCCCCAGCAAAACACAGGTGCTCCGGTCGGTGAAGTCAAGCATCTGGGACAGGCGTTCGGTGGATACCAGAAGGACTGTCTGGATCTCGCCGTCGCTGTTCAGATAGCGCCGCGCCATGTCCAGGCCATAAACAAACCCAGAACAGGCGCAGTTGATATCAATACAGTGGGCATTTTTCAGCCCAAGTTCCCGCTGAATCATACAGGCCATGGAGGGGGTGAGGTAATCCGGCGTACAGCAGGAAACCAACAGCAGATCGATCTGCCCCGGGTCAATGTTCTCCCGCTCCAGCGCCGCCTTGGCCGCCATGGCACCCATATACCAGGTGGACTCCCCATTGGCAAAATGCCTTGTTGCAATCCCCGTTCTTGTGCGGATCCATTCGTCCGAGGTCTCTACATATTTGGTGAAATCGTCATTGGCGACGCAATCCTCCGGGATATACCGTCCTGTGGACAGAATCGTTATTCCATTCATTCTTTCTGCCTCCTGTTTTTATTTTTATCTGCCATCTGCAGCCATTACAAACACCGAGAATAAAAACTGCCTATATTTCTGCACAGCAATATGGATTCCTATGCAGTTCCCAATCGCACAGCATTGACATGAGCATGGGATTTCTGATATACTAAGTCTTACAAAAAATGTAACACTCGTTATTTTCCAGCAGTATATTCATTGTATGAGGTTGACAGCAGTTTGTCAATACATTTTTGTCGCTGCCAGTAAGAAATGGAAAAAAGTTTAGATAGGATTATACACTATAAGGAGGAAATATTGTGAACAAAACAGCGTTTTTATTCAGCGGGCAGGGCTCCCAGTATCCGGGGATGGGGAAGGAGCTTTACCAGGAGTTTTCCTACGTTCGGGAGCTTTATGGAGCGGCGTCAGAGGTCTTTGGCTTCGACGTGGCGGCAGTCTCCTTTGAGGGATCAGAGCAGGAGCTCTCCCGGACAGCGGTTTCCCAGCCGGTGATCTACACCCTGTCCCTGGCAGCCTGCGAGGTCATGATGCAGGAGGTGTGCCGGCCAAGCTGCGGGGCAGGGCATTCCCTAGGGGAATATGCGGCTATGACTGCCTGTGGAATCCTGAGCCGGGAAGACGGCTTCCGGGTCATCAAGGCAAGGGCGGCGGCAATGGAGAAAGCCTCCCAGGAGAGCGACGGGGCCATGTATGCGGTCATCGGCAGCGACAATTCCACAATAGAGGAAGTCTGCCGGGAAACGGAGGGATATGTCGTCCCTGTCAACTACAACTCGCCGGTCCAGACCGTTATCGCAGGGGAGGCCAAGGCTGCAGAGGCTGCGGCGGCCAGATTGGCAGAACAAGGCGCGCGCACCATGAAGCTGGCAGTGAGCTGTGCCTTCCATTCCAAGCTGATGTCCGGCGCGGCGGAGGAATTCCGCGAGGCAGTGAAGGATGTAACCTTCCACAATCCGACAATCCCCTTTTACTCTAACTTGGATGGAAAGCTCTGTTCCCATATTGATGCAGATTACCTTGCTCAGCACCTAACCTCTCCAGTGCAGTTTGTGGAAGAGCTTCGGAATATGGCAGCCGACGGCTGCAGCCGCTTTATCGAGGTTGGCCCCGGAAAGGTGCTGACTGGGTTGGTCCGCAAAACCTTAACGAACGTAACCTTCCAAAATGTAGAAAATATGAAAACCCTTCGGAAAGCAGCGGAGCTCTTCCCAAAGGCTTAATAGGAACAGGAGGGAACAACCATGGGACAAAGCAAACCGGCCTATGGTCTTCTGGGATATCCCCTGGGGCACACCATGTCGCCGCCGATCCACGAGAGGCTGTTTGAGCTGTCGGGTAAATCAGGGGAATACGACTACCGCATTTTCGAGCTCCCGGCAAAAGTGCTCTCCGCCTGTGCAAAGGACCTTTTCACCTGTGAAGGATTCAACATCACCATTCCCCACAAGCTGAACATCATCCCATATCTGGACAGGCTGGATGAAAGCGCCAGACGTTATGGAGCGGTCAACACCGTCCTCTGCCGGGACAGGGACAGAAAAAGCGTGGGCTATAATACAGATGTGGACGGCTTTCTCCGCTCTGTGGAATCGCTGGACTGCGACCTGTCCAGGCCGGTGCTCATTGCGGGAGGGGGCGGAGCCGCCCGGATGTTCGCCATCGAATGCGCCCTTCACGGGGCGCCGGTGACCATTGCGGTGCGGCGCATAAAGCCGGAGACAGAAGCGCTCCAGAGGGATATCCTGTCCCTGGCGCCCAAGGCAGAGGTATCCCTGACAACGCTGGACCAACTGCCGGACAGGGAATTCGAGCTGCTGATCAACGCCACCCCAGTGGGAATGTACCCCCATCCAGGGGAAACGCCCATACCGGCCGGTTATCTGAGAGGCGTCAGAGCCGTGTTTGACGCCATTTATAATCCCGCCAGCACCCAACTTCTGCTGGACGCCCGAAAAATGGGATGCCGGGCTCTGGGCGGCATGGCCATGCTGGTATGGCAGGCCGCCGCCGCCCACACGATATGGGACGGCTCCGTTTATACACAGCAGCAAATTGAAAGAATCGTGGTGGAAATGTCCTCGCTGATGGAGAATCGTTTTCAACAATCTGCAGAGGGAAAGGTGGCAAACTGAGATGACAAAATTCCCGTCCATTGTGCTGTGCGGATTCATGGGCTGCGGGAAGACGGCCATTGGCCAGCTGGCAGCCCGGCAGCTGGCCATGGAGTTTATCGACGCGGACCAGTATATTGAGCAGCAGGCAGGGATGAGCATACCAGAAATTTTCAACCGCTATGGAGAAGGTGAGTTCCGAGACCGGGAACATGAGGCGATGAAAGAACTTTCTGCAAGATCTGGCTGCATCATCGCCTCCGGCGGCGGGGCCCTTACCTTTCAGCGGAATGTGGAGGCAGTGCGCCGCAGCGCTAAGATCATCTATCTGGACGCCCCCTTTCAGGACTGCTGCAAACGGATTATGGGCGACGCGAACCGTCCCCTGGCGGCGTCCAGCTCTGAAAAGGAGCTGAACGCCCTTTACCAAAGGCGGAAGGGGTTGTACCGCGCCGCTGCCCACAAAACCATCCGCAACGATGGGAGCCTGAACCACGGGGTGCAGGAGCTGGTGCGCGTGATCTGTGAGCTTACGCTGGAGCAGCCTCATCCGCCTGAAGCCTGAGAAGAACAGAGCGGCATGGCCCTGGGGCCATGCCGCTCTGTCTTTCCGTTCAAGAGGCCTCTTCCGCATCATCGCGGATCAGGTTTCTTAAAAAGTCCACGCTGTTTTGATAGGCAAGGGAAACCTCCGGTTTATCCTTTCGGTTTATATTGGATTCGTCCCGGATCACAAAAAACAGGTCCGGCAGCGACTGAATCAATTCATTTTCCTGAAAGGCGGGAAGCTCCTTGATATAGATCCTCTGCCCGTTTTCACTGACCAGGTCCCTGGCTTCTTCCCCCAAAAGCTCCGTCAGGTCAGCGTAAAGCCCTTCCTCCTCATCGGAGCGGAGGTAATCATAGATCTCCTGGTCCATCAGAAAAACGGCGGCGTCTGTGTTCTGAAACTGGGCAACCAGCTTGGTCTGGGAGGCCATGACCACCTGCATATCGGCATTGGCCTCAGTAGACATAATGATCTGATACTTGTCAACATACTTGTGCCCGTTGCCGGTATAGTCCCTGCTGTATCCCTCAAAAACCCGCTGAAGCTCCACCTCAGCCTCGGGGCTGTAATATCTGGTAGAGGCAACGGTGACCACCATGTCGGGCTTTTCCTGGAAAAACACGTCCTTAATCAGCATGACAGTCAAAATTAGAATAAACGCCCCGACAATTGTATGGATTTTGTAGTAATTCCAGTAATGCTCCCACCTTTTTCCCTTGGGGACATCCCAAATTTTCACATATTTATCCATCCTCAAAACACTCCTTTTATCAAGCGGCCGCTCTCCCCGTGCCATATAACCGCCAAAACCCGCCCTTATTAAAATGAGTATAAGTTATTTTTGTGAACGAAATATAGGCTTACTGTAACAGATACGAAAATTTTCTCCCTTGTCCACAGCTTTCCTAGGCAATAAACAGCCCCAGCATCACTACAACGCCGGCGGCCATCCCGACAACTCCCCCGATTTTCTCTGCCAAAACGCCGTCCTCAGAAAGCTCCGCCTGCCGGTATGCCCATCTCCGCAGAAAAAAATGGGCTTGGTTTGGGAAAAGAAAGGAAACCGCCCCCAGGGCATACAGCAGCCCGCCCACCAGAATCAGCGCAGCGGAACCCCTCGGCTCCAGGTCTCCCCATACAATGCGGCACAGGGCGTTGCTGATGGCAGGCTTTCCAATTTCGGGGATTTCATCTCCAAACGTGACCGCAACATCGAAGGTCATCGGATAACCGGTTTCTCTGTCGCAAAACCACTGGCCGTTCCAAACAGCCTCTATGACGGTTCCGTCGCCATAGGTGATGGAAACAAAATCCTCCTGCCTCTGCAGGCTGGCGGTCTGCTCCTTTCCGTTCAGAAAAATGACAAATCCGGCGCCGCCGTCCTCCGGCACGGAACGGATATAATTGGCGGAATTTTTCTGGTAAAGGGACTCCTCCACTCGGTAAAAGAAATCATTCCCCAGGAAAATCCCTTTCCGAAGATTCCGCCATCCGGAGAACGCTGCCGCCAAAACTGCAGCGATGATAATCAGAGCCAAAATACAGCGGTCAACCCTTTTCTCCGTCATCGATACCACCTCCCGCTTCTTTCAAAGGTTTTACATATTCCAGTTCTATGATCCCCTTGCAGGCCCGATGTTCGGAAAAACGGATATCAACCACTTTGCATACCATTGGAGGCAATAAAACTTCCCCCTCCTCGTTATGGGTTACAAACGAATCCAATTCCAAAACAGGCATACCGCGCGGAACCCGCATTTCATACCGGAAGAAACCGCTCCCGACATCATCATCTTCTCTGTACGGCGTTAAAGAGTAAGAGGATATCGTTTTGATTTCAAATACACTGCCCGTCTCAAATGATAACGCTTTATATTCCCTTGAATATGGGAAGCTGTTCTTAACTGCATGTTCACGATCAATCCAAGCGGTTCTGTAAAGCAGCATGTCCCTTTTTGACGGATATACCGCCTCTAAAATGTTTGATATATCGTTTTCGGCGTTTTTTATAATCCTTTCCTTTGCCGCATCATCTAAATGATGGATCAGCCTTTTCTTTAAAGAGGTTTGCCATTTAATTTCATAGTCGCTGTCAGCGCTCCGAATTCCTTTTTCGTATTCTTCGAGAATACCCCGGTTATCTTCATATGCAATCAGCGCGTCTTTCCATAGGGCATCAAAATTGCCGGCCAAAAAACGATTTATAATGGCAAAATCGTTCCTCGTATAAAAGCTGATGGTTTCCTCAAGGGGAGTAAAGAAAATATTGTCCATATGATTTCCCCTTTTCATTTGTGAACTTGTACACTACATCACTTGATGTAAATGCGGGTTTATGATAAATCATAAACCCGCACAAATACAAGGCTTTCAACCTTTTTCGTTCGGTAACGACTTCATGGTCGGGAACAGCAGCACATCCCGGATGGAGGCGGAATCGGTCAGCAGCATCACCAGGCGGTCTACGCCGAACCCTAAACCGCCTGTAGGCGCAAGGCCATACTCCAGGGCCGTGACATAATCATAGTCCACCTGAGCCCTGCTGTTGGGGTCCTCCTTCCTTTTAGCGGCAACCTGCTTCTCAAACCGCTCCTTCTGGTCAATGGGATCGTTGAGCTCGCTGAAAGCATTGCCGAACTCGCAGGCGTTGATGAAATACTCAAACCGCTGGGTAAATGCCGGGTTGGAGGGGATTCTCTTGGCCAGGGGGCTGTTCTCCACAGGATAATCGTAAATAAAGGTGGGCTGGATCAGCTTTTCCTCTACAAAGGCGTCGAACAGCTCCGCCAGAACCGTGCCTTTGGTGGCGTCCGCCGGGACGGGGACATGCTTTTCCTTGGCGGCAGCGCGGGCGTCCTCATCGGTGGCCCAGTCGTTGTAGTCACAGCCAGAGTACTTCTTTACAGCCTCTGCCATGGTCAGCCTCTCCCAGTGGCCCATGTCGATCTCCTGGCCCTGGTAGGTGATCTTCAGCCCGCCGCAGATCTTCTCCGCCAGGCGCTTGTAAAGCTCTTCCACCAGGTCCATCATTCCCTTGTAGTCGGTAAATGCCTGGTATAGCTCAACAGTGGTAAACTCGGGGTTGTGCTTGGTGTCCATGCCCTCATTGCGGAAGATTCTCCCAACCTCATAGACCCGGTCAAATCCGCCGACAATCAACCGCTTCAGATACAGCTCCGTCTCAATGCGCAGGTACATGTCCATATCCAAGGTGTTGTGATGGGTCATAAAGGAACGGGCGGAGGCGCCGATCTCTAAGGGCAGCAGGATAGGGGTATCCACCTCCAGGAAACCCGTCTCATCCAAATAAGCGCGGATCTCCTTCAAAATCTGGGAGCGCTTGACAAAAGTATCCTTGACCTCTGGGTTGACAATCAGGTCCACATACCGCTGGCGGTAACGCAGATCCATGTCCTTCAGTCCGTGGAACTTCTCCGGCAGGGGCAGGAGGGACTTGGACAGCAGCTGTATCTTCTGGGCATGTACCGAAATCTCCCCTCTGCGGGTGCGGAACACAAAGCCCTCCAGCCCAATAATATCGCCAATATCCCACTTCTTAAAGTCCTCGTAGGCCTCTTCCCCCACATCGTTGATGCGGATATAGGTCTGAATGCGCCCGCTGGAATCCTGGAGATCCGCGAAGGAGGCCTTCCCCATGTTCCGGCAGCTCATCATACGGCCTGCCAGGGAAACGGTTTTTCCCTCCATTCCCTCAAAGTCCGCGGTAATCTGGGCAGCAAGGGTATCCCGGCTGTAGCTGGTGATTTCGAAGGGATCCCGCCCGGACTGCTGGAGGGCGGAAAGCTTGTCCCGGCGGATCTGGAGGATTTCAGAGAGCTTCTGGGCCTGTTCTTCCTCGGTCAGCTCCGGCTCTTCCGCCTGGGGATTTTGATTTTGGTTCAACTGATTTTCAGCCATTTTGTTCACACATCCTTATTTTTAGAGCCCACTCCGGAACCAGCCAGGCAAAGCCGGCAGGAGATATGGGGACAGGTTGGTGGCGGGCCCTTAATATCATGATCTCATTTTTCAAAAAGGGCTGCCCAAAACAGAGCAGCCCCGGGATAGAAATAGAACTCTTTCGTTATTTGGAGATCCCAATAATCTTAAAGTGGTAAGTCCCCTTGGGGATAACAATTTCCACCAGGTCATTGAGACGCTTGCCGATCAGGTGCTTGCCGATGGGGGACTCGTCGGAGATCATCCCTTGGGAGGGGTTGGACTCCGAGGAACCGACAATCCGGTATTCTATCTCGCGGTTTTCCTCCATGTTCAGCAGGCGCACAGCCAGCCCAACGCTGATAAAGTCTATATTCAGGCTGCTTTCATCCACCACCTTGGCGTTTTTCAGGGTTTCCTCCAGCTCCATGATTTCCTGTTCCACAATACCCTGTTCATTTTTTGCCTCATCATATTCGCTGTTTTCAGAAAGGTCCCCATAGGAACGGGCCAGACGGATATTGTCGGCGATCTCACTGCGTTTGGTGGTCTTTAAGTATTCCAGACGCTCCTCCAGTTTTCGGAATCCCTCCACGGTGAGCGTTTTCTGTTCTTTAGCCATTGCCAATTTCCTCCTTGTTGAACTTGTGTTTTCTTTTATAGAAAGTTTAGGATATTGCCGCTTATGGCAATATCCTATGCTGCTTGTCGTGAATTTATAAATGTCATTATAGACAATCTCTGGAAAACTGTCAAGCCCTTGACAGACTGGATTTACATTTTACCTCATACGGTATAACGTCAATCTGCCGCGCTGCTGCTGTCCTGGCTTGAAGCTTCCTCCTCCTGCTTTACATTGGAGCTCCCGCCGCCCTTAGCCAGGATCGCGGCGTTGACCAGCTCCTTTGCCTTGCGCAGCTGGGGGTCGGCGTCCCGGTCCAAGTTTCCCTCAGAAAGGAGCTGGGCCTGTTCAGAGGTCAGCTTTACCTCATAATCCGGCACAACGCCGATTCCGTCAAAGTTAGGGCTCTTGGGAGGATTATACTTGGCAACGGTGATGTCCAGCGCCGAACCGTCGTCCAGCCGGTAAATGGTCTGCATCAATCCCTTTCCATAGGTGGTCACTCCAACCACCTGGCCCTTTTCATAGTCCCACAGGGATTGGGCGAACAGCTCTGCCGCGCTGGCTGTCCGTTCGTTGACAACCACCGCCATGGGCAGGTCCACCTCTCGGTCGTCAGAGGTGGCGAGAACCTTGGTATCCCCGTTTTTATAGGTGGCGGAGACAATATCCCCTGCCGGGAGCAGCCGGTCAAGGACCTGAGAGACCGAGTCGATGGTTCCGCCCGGATTGCCCCGAACATCAAAGATCAGCCCCTCCGCGCCCCCGCGGAACGCATTCTCAATGGCCTTTAAAAACTGGTTGGCGGTGGCGTCTGCAAATTCAGTGATCTGAATATAGGCGATATTATCCACAATCTCCATATAGACAGAGGGGATCTCCACCTTACGGCGGGTCAGCTCAATGGGCTCCTGATCCTCGTTGCCCTGCCGGAGTACAATGGAAACCTTTGTACCGGCTTCCCCGTCCAAGGCCTCCTCCGCCTCCCCATAGGTTTGGGCGGTAACCTCCAGCTCGTCTACCTGGAGGATCAGGTCCCCCACGGATATCCCGGCGATCTCTGCAGCCGACTCCGGGTATACCTCTGTCACCAGCATATATCCGCTGGTGTCACAGACCGTATCCACGCCGATTCCCACCATCTTCCCCTCCACATTTTCCAGCTGCTGCTGGTACTGCTCTGCGGTGAGGTAAAGGGCGTATCGGTCGCTGATGCCCTGTATGTATCCCCGGGCAATGCTGTCCATCAGGTACTTTTCGTCAATATTTCCATAATACTCCGAACGGACGATTTTGTCGATCTGGGAGAGCTTTTCATAGGTAGCCTCCCTCTCTTTGATGTTGTAAAGCTTATCGTTAAAGGTGCGGATGGAGTACACCATCGTGATTGCAACTGCCAGGGCAGCGGCGATAGCCATTAGGGTGATTGCCGTTCCCAGTGAAACCTTTTTATTCATATCCTTGTTCTAATCCGGTCCTTTCTCAATCAGGCAGAGTGTTCATAGTCGAATTTCAAGGGTTCTTCCCAATTAAGACGGAGAACCGAGATAGCTTAATGGATTCTGGGTTTTGCCGTCAATGCGGACTTCAAAGTGAAGGTGCGGTCCTGTGGCCCATCCGGTGGCCCCCACCCTGGCAATGGGCGTTCCCCTTGCCACAACGTCCCCAAGCTCAACGTCAATGGCGCTTAGATGGGCGTACAGGGTGGAATATCCGCCGCCGTGGTCGATAATAAGGTAGATTCCATACCCCACCCCGTCCCGGTAGGAGGTGTTTACAAAGGCCACCGTCCCCGGGTTTGCCGCCACCACGGTTTTGCCGTAGCATTGGCTGCCCGAAATGTCCAGGCCAGTGTGGAAGTCCGAGTTGTTAAACCGCCAGCCGTAATAGCTGGTCAGCATACTGTACCCCGGCAGGGGCCATCCGAACTGTCCGCCTGTGTATTCATCGTCCCCAGTCTGGTTTTTCCGGCGCATCTCCTCCAGGGCGGCGTAAATCCTAGTTACCTCCGCCTGGGCCTCCTGCATTTCCTTCTGTATCTTGGCCTGGTTGGCATAAAATTCTCGTTCTGTGTCCTCCAGGGTTTGGATGGAATTGCGTATTTTTTCTACATCCTGTTCCAGGCTTTCGGCCTGTTCATTGTACAGGGCACGGGTTTCCTCATTTTCCGCCTTATTCTGCTCGAAGGCCTCCCGGATCTCCTCGTTTCGCTCCCGCAGGTTTTCCAGGTATTCCCGGTCCTCCAGGAGGCTTGTCTTCTGCCCCGCAAGCTCTGCAAGAAAGTCCTTATCCCGGTTGACCATTCTGGTGACCATAGTGGTGCTGGACAGCATACTGTAAAAGCTGTCCGCCCCCAGGAGCACCTCCAGGACCGACGGCTCCCCCGCCATATAATTCCTGCGGATGCGCTGCCGCAGAAGCTCCTCGTTTTTTTCAATCTCCTGCTGCTTTTCGCCGATCTCCGTCTCCTTGGCGGCGATGTCCTGGTTGTTCTGCTCAATGATCTCTTCCTGCCGCTGGATCTGGTTGTCGAGATTGGTTATCTTCTCCGACAGCACGTCTATCTGCTGGGTCGTCAGGCTGATCTGCTGCTCCAGCTCATTTTTTTCCTCGCTCTGCCGCTTCTTTTCCGACTGCACGCCGTAAATTTTATTCTGCAGATCCTTTTTCTGCTGCTCCAGCTGGTCATAGGTCTGGTTTAAGCTGGCAAGCTGGTCCTTGGCCTCGTCCATATCAAAGTCGTCTGCAAAAACCGCCGGGCTGGCCGGCACGCCGCTTCCCAGCGCAATCACCCCGGCGCACAATAGCGCCAGAAGCTTATTCCGAATCCGTTTTCTTCCCTTTCGATTCCTGTACAAGCGATGCACGCTCCCCTGTCTGTTTATTTCAATCCGTCCTGCCCTTTCTATACAGAGAGGGAATACCGGTTTTTTACCACTGAATTACAGGAGCCGACAGCGGTCACCGTCAGCTCCTCGATGGATCCCATTCTTATCCTGATATCTATCGGATAAAGCGCCCTATCCGGTCAAAAACATATACCTATAAGGAAGGACCGCTTTCCTACCTTTCCCAAGGGATTTTTCGTCCCCTGGCGCTTATGTACGCTATACCTTCAAATACTTGCCTACAAACACCATACTTCCAAAGGAACCCACTCCCACGCCAATGGCGCAGAAGCTGGCCAGCAATCCCTTATACACCCGTTCAAAGGGGATAAAATACTGATACAATTCCTGCAGCCAGGCGGAATCCACCGTCCCGGCCCATTCCATCACATAAATATATCCGCCCCAAACGACCAGGTAGGCCAGCAGCGCGGAAATCAATCCCAGCAACAGGCCTTCCACCACAAAGGGCAGCTTGATAAAGGGGTCTGTGGCCCCCACATATTTCATGATGCTGATCTCCTTGCGCCTGTTAAAGACAGTAATCTTAATGGTATTGGCGATGATAATCAGGGAAACAGCGAGCAGGATCGCCACAATGGATATCCCGCACCAGGTGACGACACGGCGGATCCCCAAAAGGGTATGAGCGACCTCGGTGGGGACGCGCACCTCCTGAATCTCCTCCATGTCCATCAGGCCCTGGGCCGTTTCATCCAGCTTCTCCAAATCCTTGACCTTTACCCGGAAGGAATGGGGCAGCATATTCTCCTCGCCCTCGTATTCCTCCAGCAGCCAAGCGTATTCCCCATACTTTTCCATTTGCTCCTCAAGGGCCTGCTCGTTGGAGACAAAGGCCGCCTGGGAAACATTATCCATCATCCGTATTTTCAGGCTGGCGTCATCCACCCCCTTTTGGTCGATGCCGTCCTCCAAAAATACAACAATCTCATTTTCATCCTCAAAAAAACTGACAATACTGCTTACATTGGCCGCAAACAGCCCTGCCGCTCCCACCAGGATCAGGCAGGCCGCCAAAACGCCGATCGCCGCTGTGGACATCAGGCGGTTGACCCACAGGCTGCGTCCACCCTCTTTTACCAGATAGCCGAAGCTGCTTGTTTTCATAGGTAATCCCCCGCCTCCTCCTGGTACTCCGGCGTATCCGAGACCACAGTTCCATTTTCAATGGTGATGACCCTATGGTTAAAGTGGGACACCAGCTCGTGCTCATGGGTCACCATGACAATGGTAGTACCCATTTTATTGATCTCGTGGAGCAGCTCCACGATTTCGAAGGAAAGCTCTGGGTCTATGTTGCCGGTGGGCTCGTCGGCAATGATCAAGTCCGGGTTATTGACCAGGGCCCGGGCCAGAGCCACCCTCTGCTGCTCGCCGCCGGAGAGCTTGTCCGGCACAATCCGCGCTTTGGAGGCCAACCCCACCAGCCCCAGGACATAGGGGACCCGGCGGCGGATATCCTTGGAGGAGACGTTGGTCACCCGCAGGGCAAAGGCCACGTTGTCGTAAGCCGTCATATAGGGGATGAGCCGGAAGTCCTGGAACACCACCCCCAGAGTACGGCGGAACTTGGGAATCTGCCTGCGCTTGATTTTGTTGAGATTAAAGCCGTTGACATGGATGATCCCGGAGGTGGGCTTTTCTTCCCGAAGCATCAGCTTGATCAGGGTGCTTTTGCCCGCACCAGAGGAACCGACGATGAAAGCGAACTCCCCTCTTTCAATGTTCAGGCTGACATTTTCCAGGGCACGGGTTCCGTTTTCATATCGCTTGCTTACATTACTAAATTCAATCACGTATACACCGCCTCGAAGATGGCCCTTTCCAAAGGGCTGTTAGAATTTCACAGGATTGGCGGTGAGGTACCTCTTGACCATCAGGGCCACCTTAAAGATAATCGCATGGTCGAACTCTCTCAAATCCAATCCCGTCAGTTTTTTGATCTTTTCCAGGCGGTACACCAGCGTATTGCGGTGGACAAACAGCTTGCGGGAAGTTTCGGAAACATTCAAATTGTTCTCAAAGAACTTCTGAATGGTAAACAGCGTCTCATGATCCAGGCTCTCAATAGAACCCTTTTTGAACACTTCCTGGAGAAACATTTCACACAAGGTTGTGGGAAGCTGATAGATCAGACGGGCAATCCCCAGGTTGTTGTAAGCGACGATAGATTTTTCGGTATCAAAGACCTTACCGACCTCCAGGGCCACCTGAGCCTCCTTAAAGGACTTGGCCAGATCCTTGACCCCTACTACCACTGTGCCGATGCCCACCACAACGCGGGTATAAAACTCGCTGCCCAGAGTATCTACAATCGAACGGGCAAGCTTTTCCAAATCCTTTGACTCAATGCCGGCCTTGATCTCCTTGACCAGCACAATATCGCTTTCGCTGATGCTGAAAATAAAGTCCTTCTGTTTATCCGGGAACAGATTCTGCACCACATCAAAGGCTGAAATATCGTTGGACGACACCACCCGAATCAAAAATACCACCCGGCTGACGTCCCCGCTGAAATGCAGCTCTCTCGATTTAATATAGATATCGCTTGGAAGGATGTTGTCCAAGATGACATTTTTGATAAAGTTATTCCGATCATACTTTTCGTCATAGTACTGCTTGATGCTTGTCAAAGAAATGGCCAGCACAGCGCAATAGCGCGCCGCCATATCATCGGTTCCTTCCACAAACACCGCATACTCCGGCTTCATCCGCGCGCCAAAGGGCTTATATGTATACCCATCGCGCACAAATGTCTCTCCTCCGTCGTTCAGGTCTAAGGCCAAGTATTCGCTTTTTTCACCGATCTTTGTTAAATCGCTGCATGAGATAATTTGAGCCGTTTCATCGACAATTCCTATGACCCGGTCGATTGCGTCCCGCATTTGATGGATAACTCCCTGAAATAACCTGTTCGACATAGACTTTCCCCTCAGCTTCCTTTTATATTTTTGGTTTACCGCCTCGTCCGGCCTGGGGTTTTTACACCCTCTGGCCTTCGGCTGTTCTTTCACCGCTGGAATCGATTTTTTCTCCTACTCCATTGTACAAAATATACAGACGGTTTGCAACTGCCTGGAAAAATTTTTAATGCCGGTCCATATAGGTAACAGAACCGCACAGGCTGTCAAAGCCCGTTTTAGGTATCACAGCATTTCCCCTGGAGGGCCTCTGCCCCCTGCTTTTCGTCCTTCATTGTACTCTGACCGCGGCTGAACCACAGGCTATTTCCATTCTACATGATATTCGTCGAAAAGTTGTGAATTTTCTTTGAACGGAAGATGATGGTTACAAGAAATTATTTTTCCAATTTCTGCACACCTCCTTTCGCCCGTTTCAGATAATCGCTTTATTCTGCCATAGCACGTTCAAATTCCCGGCAATATATCATTTGCTATCAACCGTCAAGGAGGTTTTTCCATGCCAATGAAAAAAGAAACTGCCAGTCTCCGGGAGCCGTTCTGCAGAACCAATGCAGAGGGCGAGTGCACACCGTCGCCTTCCGGCGGCTGGCCTGGCAAAGCAGTAGGGGACTCTTCGCAGCAACAATAGTCTGCGAAGAGCCCCCTATATCTTTCTGCAAATTCCGTCATTATCACCATTGCCTTCTGCAAGAGAAAGAAATTGTTTCTGCACTTGTTAGCTTGTTGCTTGGCATGGGTCTAAGTACGGGACATATCTTTTGTACCCCTGTTCCAGGATGCGGGATTTTAATAGATCATTAACAACATGTACGAATCCTTAAAACACGAGGCGGAGACGCCAACGACTGCATCCTTCATACTGCGTCCTCTACCATGGCGGTAATCTCGGACTTTGGCCGAAGCCCGACAGACTTGGCGATGGGTTTTCCATTCTTAAAAAGTACCAGCATCGGGATACTGGACACCTGGAAGCGCATTGCAAGCTCCCGCTGTTCGTCCACATTGACCTTGCCGACCTTAAGAGTACCGCCATACTCCCCGGCGATTTCATGGAGTACCGGGGCAAGCATTTTGCACGGGCCGCACCAGTTTGCAAAAAAGTCCACCAGTACCGGCTTGTCGGAGCGGAGTACCTCGCTTTCAAAATTGAAGGCGGTAATGTTCAGTTCAGCCATGAGAAAATCCCCTTTCTATCCTTATGTAATTATTCTTTGTTTTTCAGTTTGCAGATTCCCTGGGTCATGGTTCCCATCGGGCAGAACGCACACCAGGTACGGGGCTTATAGAGCGCCATGACAATCAGGCCCAGCAGCAGCGAGGTCAGCATCAGACTGTAAAAGCCGAAGCTGAACTGTGCCACCCAGTCAGCCACCGTTCCGGCAGTGTAGGTCCAGCCCCACGGCACACGGAAGGTCCAGAACAGCTTAATGGCTTCCCGCAGCGACGAAGCCCCCGCACCCACCAGATAGGTCTGGAACACCATATTCCCGAACATGGTCAAAAAGAAAATCAGGAACCCGTAGCGGAACCACTTGGAGGACATCCAGCGGGGCGTTGGTTTGCAGCGAGAGCATTTCAGCTCGCCGCCCAGCTTGCTGAACAGCTGCCCCCGCCCGCAGAGATGATTGCAGAAGAACTTGTTGCCCCCGAAAACAGCAAATACCAGCGGCAGAAAAAAGTCAATCATGCCCAGCCACGCAAAGAGGATATTGAAAAAACCGAGGGCGAAGTAGAGAATCGACCAAATCCACAGGTAGTCGTACCAATGTTTCTTTTTCATGCTTCCGGCCTCGCTTTCACTTCGATACAGCCCCCGGGACACAGCTTCGCACATTTTCCGCAGCCCACGCAGCGCCCCGTTTCCACGGCGGCATAGCAGCCGCGATGTACCTTAATCGCTCCCAGAGGACAGATATTTTCACACACACCGCAGGCGACACACCGCGTTTTGTCCACAGCGGCCAGACGTTTTGACAGCATATCACAACCCCCTTAATCCCCAAAGGACTTGTAGTAGAGCATACAATGGCAGTATCCTTCGTAAGCGGAGGCGCTGATCTGCTCCTTAAACTCCCGGCACATGCGCTTTTTTTCCTCTGTGTCTCCCGGCCGGCAGGGAAAGCAGCCGCCCGTCCGCTTCAGCTTCTCGCGGATGGTATTGACCGTGATCTTCATTGTCCGCGCCCCTTTCTGATTGGATAGCTCTATGATACCGTACAGCAGAGCCGATTTCCGTGACTGGGTCACATTGGAAAGAAAAAATCCGGCGCTTTTCAACACCGGATTTTCAACAGTTTATATTCACGAGAGCGCTGTCATCTCAGCTTTTTCAGCCCATCCGCATCCCGCAGGCTGACCACACCGCGTTTCAATTCCACTAGGCCATCTTCAGAGAAATGCTTGAGCATCCGCGCCACAGCTTCCCGTGCTGAGCTGATGTGCTGGGCAATCTGCTCGTGGGTCATATAAATGGTATCAGAGCTGGTGCGTTCCCGTTCCGCAAGGAGGAAATCTGCCAAACGCCGGTCCAAGCCCTTGAATAAAATCTGCTGCATAGACCACATGACGTCGGAAAAACGCTGTACTGCCAACTCATAGAGAAAGCATCGGACATGGATGTTTTGCTCCTTGAGCGCGGCAATGATTCCAGCAGGGATGGTGAGAACCTCCGTGTCCCGTTGAGCGGTCATCTGCGTTTCAAATGTGATCTGGCTGATGACGCAGGAGGCAGACAGTACGCACAGTTCTCCGGAGTAGACCCGGAACAGCGTCACCTCCCGGCCCTCGTCAGAGAGGAGACAGGTTCGGATCTCCCCTTCCAGCAACAGCAACATACCCAGGCATTCATTGCCGCCGCTGTGGACAAACGCGCCCTTTTGGTAGCGGCGGATAGACGCGCCGCTGCCCACAATGTCCTTTTCCCGCTCTGTCAGCATTCCCCAGAACGGGAGCCGCGCAAGATATAGCTCCATGGCCCCATCAGTGGCAGCTATGATGCCCGCAGCCGTGATCACCGCAGGAATGGCCGCCTTCACTGTGCCCATGATGGTCGCAGCGGGCATTGGGATCATAGCCCAGATTGCCCGACAGCAGGGCGTTTACTGCGGCGTCTGCGTCCCCGCTGACGCCGCCATAGAGCTTGATGCCCGCTTCGGCCAGAGCTGCTTGCGCGCCGCCGCCGATACCGCCGCAGATCAGCGTATCCACGCCGCGCTGCATCAAAAAGCCTGCCAGTGCACCGTGACCGCTGCCGTTGGCGTCCGCTATCTCAGTACGGGCAACCTTGCCATCGGCAATTTCATAGAGCTTGAACTGTTCGGTATGGCCGAAATGCTGAAAGATTTGCCCGTTTTCATAGGTAACCGCGATTTTCATGATAAAAACTCCTTTGTTCTCGTTGTTTGCATTTTCCGCGCCTGCATTTGACCCCTGGCAGCAGTATCCGCAGTGCCGGTGCTCCTGTCCGCCGCAGATGCGGTAATTGCCGCCAGTGATGACCAGCTTCCTTCCGTGTACCAGACACGCCGCGATTTTCCGCCGTGCGCTCTCATAGATCTCCTGCACCGTAGAGCGGGAGACGTCCATCTGCGCCGCGCACTGTTCGTGGGTCCGTCCCTCCAGGTCCACCAACCGGATAGCCTCGTATTCATCCAGCGTCAGCAGAATAGGTTCCGTCTCCCGGTATCTGTCAGGACCGAAGGTATCCACCTTCGGAACCTCGCAGATCCTCCGACATCTCTGTGGTCTTGGCATAGATCCACCTCTTTATATTTCCGGTATATACCGATTATATCATACCATTCAAGGGAAATCAATCCCCTTTTTGCTTGATTGGGTGGGGTGCCTTATATCCATGATTTCCAGACACAAAAAACACTGGCACAATAACCAGTGTTTTTTCCAATCAAGGCTTGATCACCCCAAGAGATCCTTTATATCATTGATAATGTTTGCTGCTGTTCGGAATTTTCCCCTTCACTTATTAAGACAACCCAAGGCCCCAAAACGTCACAGGGTTTTGAAAAAATTTTTAATTGCATTCCAATATTACTTTTGGGACACGACAACATACTCTGCCATCCACTGAAAAATCTCGTTTTCAAAGGGAAAAATGTCATCAAGGGGTGCAGGCAGTTCCCCATATACCTTGGCTGCTTCGTGATTACAATAGCCTATTTTTTCACATTTTTGAATCCACTGCTTAATATCATTCATTTTATCAGGCCCAAAATATCGGCCGGAAGCAAGCTCTGTACAAAGCTGTATCCACTTCTGGGTATTTTCACTTTGAAAGTCCTCAACAACGCTGATATTATAAACGGCATGGGCGCCCGGTTTCAGGACACGGTATCCCTCTGCAAAGCCATCCATCATTTTGTTCTGCATACTTTCAAACCCGCCGTTTGAAAATACAACGTCAACACAATGATCCGCTAACGGAAGATTGGCACAGTCGCAGGCAAGATAGACCATATCGACATAAGGATTTTTCCATTCGCCGGAATAGAAAATACGGTTCCATTTCAATATTCTATGGCTTAAATCCGTCATAATAACGGTGACAGGCCAGTTGATCCGTTCAATCATATATTTGATGCCGCTGCCTGTGCCGCAGGCCATATCAAGGATAACCCGCGGGCGGAGCCGTTCAATTTTCCGCCACATCAGCTCCCTATAATGGGGGTTTCCCTGCCAATACCGCGGGTTTCCGGGATGGCGTTGTTCTTCAAGGTAATGCTCATAGTTTCGGAGCCAAAGGGACCATAATTCCCCCTCTATTTCCCGGCTGCCAAAATAGACAACACCATCCACAACATCATATTGATGCCCATTATCACATATAAAACTTAGTTTATCCCCTTTGGTGGGAACGCACAGCTCCAAGCTGCAGCGGCATTTCGGACACACCAAGTGCCTGCTGACATATAAGAGCCCTCTGTCAACGCCGTTTTGCGGCACCATGAAATCCTCCCCCTCCAGCAGGGTATGGAGCGATGTGCTGGAGAGCCATGAGATATTCAGCAGCACCTCTATGTCGGGCAGGGCAAGGCCGGTCTCCCATTTTGATACAGCCTGTGCGGATACATTGAGCTTTTCGGCAAAGGCGGATTGGGAATATCCCAGATCCTTCCGCAGCATTGCGATGCGGGTTCCCACAATCGCTTTATCGATCATAATAAATCACCTCTGCTACATTGTAAGCGATTTACCCCGTAAAAACAATGTAACGGTAATCTAACGATTTCTCGAGGCATCAACCGCCGGTTGTAAAGATATCTTGCGATCTCTGACAAGTGCCATAATCCCATAGAAAATTTCCCTTTATTACAACATTTTTACGAAACAGCGCTGAATCAAATGAGCAGGGAAGAAGCCGCCCTCCGCCCGTCAAGGCTGCATCCAGGAACTGACACTTACAAAAGGCGGCCCTATCCTCAAATTGAGGGGGTGCCGCCAGTGGCGTTTAGGCAGGCCCATGCCTGCTTACAGAAATGTAACGGTAATTTAATGTCTTTTCAAATCTTCAGTTGAGGTTTCCCTTTTTATCGAAAAGTATTGCTGAATGTCAAACAAAATGGTATCATATCATTGAGCCTGTGCCATGGAGCATGGGCCTTATGGCGCTGCTATATTAGCTCCCGCAATCCCTGGGTTCAATGAGTCATCTTTCTGCGGCTCCATCCCTTTGCCTGACAAGGGAAAAAATCCATCTTACAGATAGGAGATAGCGAAAATGTCATGGCTGAACATTTCCTTTCGTTCCAGAGAGCTTGCCATGCCTGTGACGGTGCAGGTACTGCTTCCGCAACGGCTCACCAGCGACAAAACCCGTGGAACCACACAGCCCGGCCCGTATAAAACCCTCTATCTTCTGCACGGCAAGCGGCAGGACTGCACCTCATGGCTGCGCAGAACAACCCTGGAGGACAAAACGGCAGGGCTACCGCTGGCAGTTGTCATGCCAAGCGTACATCTGGGCTGGTATGCCAACACCAAATATGGCTGCCGGTACTTTTCCTATATTACCCAGGAGCTGCCGCGACTGTGCGAAATGATGTTTCCTCTATCCCCCAAACGTGAGGATCGCTTTATTGCAGGTCTCTCTATGGGCGGATACGGGGCTTTCAAGGCCGCCCTCGCCGCGCCGGAAACCTTCGGCGGAGCGATGTCCATGTCCGGGGTCCTGGATTTGGAGGAGGTCTATGACCGGCCGGAACACAGCAGCATTGAAGAGGCAATCGGTACCCGCGAGGAGATGCGCGATTCGGTCTGCGATCTCTTCGCTTCGGCAAAACGGTTTCCCACAGACTTGAACACACGCTTCTATCTCTGCTGCGGAACAGAGGACAATCACATCGGCTCCGCCCGCCGCTTCTGGAAATATGCGCTGTCGCTGGGCCTTCAGATGCATTATGAAGAAGGACCGGGCGCACACAATTGGGTTTACTGGGACAGTTGCATTCCGGCGCTGCTCCGGTACGCAATGGGGGAGGGTTGAGAATGGCCATCATTGAGCTCCATTTTTACTCAGAAATCCTCGGAATGGACACGCAGATCCGCGTTGCTTATCCCAACGAACACGACAGCACGCCGCGCAAAACACTCTACCTCTTACATGGGGCCGGAGAGGATTCCAGCGCGTGGCTTCGGAACACCGCTGTTGAGCGGGTAGCTGAACGGTATCATATCGCCGCAGTCATGCCGGACGGCAGTGATTTCTTTCCCACCAATATGTCCCGATGCGACCGCTTTGCGGACTATGTGACTGGCGAGCTCCCCCGTATCATCCGGGAGATGTTCCTGTGCCTGTCCCCTAAAAGGGAGGACAACTACATTGCCGGAGGCGGGGAAGGCGGATACGCCGCGCTGATGATGGGGCTGAGCCATCCGGAACTCTTCGGGGCAATCGGTTCATTTTCCCCCGTGAAGGCAGGGTTCGTCCTTAGCAGCCCCCTTCCAGGCCGTTTGTGCGATGCGGAGGACCTTGCACGGGAGGCGTTTGCCCAAAGCCGGAAGCTGCCCGGCATTTATTGTTCTGCAGGAGAAAACCAATCCTGCGAAAGGAGCGCAGACGCACAGATACACAAATATTTGAGTACCCTTCCTGGCAATCCGTTTTGTTATGAATTCCATACCTGTCCGGGCTGCGGCGAATGGCCCGTGCGGCAGGAGGAACTGCAGTGCTTTCTCGGCGTCTATCTCAAGTTGCCTGTAGTACGGAGCTGTTGGCTATAAAAACGTTATGCAGGGAACAATCCCCCATTTTGCAAATAAAACAGGAAAATCGCCGAACTCCTTATTGAAGTGACCCCTAAACGTTAGACAAAATATGTAGCAAAAAATGATTCAAGTAGCCGAAAGGGCTTGTTGTCTGTGAACGGCAGGCGGCAAGCCCTTTAGCTTTGCCAATATCACAAACCTGTCATTTCTCTACAAAATCTATAAGCTCTTCCAAGCTGCGAATTACCCACTCCCCACTTTCGCTGCCGCCTCGGTCCACAAGAAAAGAAGTAAACCCCTGTTCCCTTGCGCCGTCGGCCTCCGGCTTGTAGTCGTCCACATACAGGGATTCCTGGGCGGTTACACCCTGGGCAGACAATGCGGCGTTAAAGATAATAGGGCTCGGTTTTCCCGCCCCAACCAGGGAACTTGCTGTAAAGGACGTGAAATATTTTGCAATTCCCAATTGCTGCAAGGTGTACTCCAAAGAGGGGGATGTGTCGCTGATCACCCCCATTTTATAACTCTGGCCTTGGAAATACTCTAAAACTTCGATGGTTTCGGGGAACAAAACCCTATCATTATTACACCATAATTTATATGACTTTTCCACCCCTTGAAAACGCTGAAAGTTCAACATTTTTTGCGGTGTGGGTATGGGTATTTTGAACCCGGTTAGTAACAAATTAGTATCACACTTTTGTTACAAAATCAAGGGAAATCCAACCTGCACCACTTTTCATCTTGCCCCATTTAGAAGCCCCCTGACCATCAGATTCAGCAACGATTGTGAACACTCCCTTCCCGGTGTAACCGTTGCTTTTATAGTTAGTTCCTGCACCGCTGCGGATGTTCAAATCAGGAATATTAACCCTGACTGTGTAAGGGTTAAAGGAAGGGGTTGCCGGGGTTGTGCTTCCCTGAATGGTACAGTAAGAAGGATTCCCCAACCAAATCCACCCTGCACCTGATTTCAGTTTACCCCAACCATTAGAAACCTTTGTGATTGTGAAAATACCTTTCCCGGTCTGACCGTTTACCTTTCCATTCATGGAAGGTTCAGAACGATAATTCAAATCATCAATGATAACTTTGACGGTAAAAGGAACAGCCGGATAATTGGAATTATCAGCCGGGGTTGTTGGTATGGTTGCATTTTCAATATCATAATCGGTCAGATTCCACTTTTCAATGATATTGCAAATTTTGGTCACATAATCCGGGGAAGTAGCATAACCACCATTCTTGATAATCTGAATAGCTTTCTTATAATCCAAGCAGCCCTTCAAACCTTCATAGCGTTTCTTACTTCCGTTCATAGCACCAAGCAGATAAGCAGAATGGTCAGCAATAGACTTATCAACAGAAGGATATTTTCTGAAATCCGCTGTTACAGTCACATACTGACCATTTTCAAATTCCTGTGTTTTCTTGGTGTATTTGCTTTTACCATCCCAAGCAGAACCGCCCCAAGTGTTCCCGGATAAGCTGCACTTCATACCAAAGCAATTATTAGCTGCCTGTGCAAGTTCAGATTTACCATACCCGGATTCAAGGATAAATTGTGCAAAGGAAACGGAAGCAAGAATACCGCTGCTTTTTTGGTCTGCTGTGAATAAACTTCCAACTTTCTTGATAATATCCGCTTCCTTCATATCTTTCAGGGAGGTTGCCTGAAAATTGGATGCAGCAGGTGGATTAGCAGATGCACCAAGGATAGCATTAACCTTTTCAGCAAGGTCACCCATGCGGTTATACATCCAATCACCGGGGCAACTCTTATTTGCAAACCACCTATGAACGGTTAAAACCATTTCATTTGAAGCCGGGGAATAGTTCAAGGTTTTATCCTTGTCACCAAACCAAAGCAGCCTGTTTTTTCCGTTGCGCTTGCAAATATCAGCACAAAGGTTAATCAGGGAAGTATATACCGCATTGTTGAAAGCGTAAGGGGCAGTTTTGTCAGAAGCACATTCAATAGTAACCGCTCTTTGGTCATTGGCACTACTGGAAGAACACCAACTTCTATTTCCTTCGTCCACACAAAGAGAAATGCGACCATCTGCGCCAATGCCATAGTTGCAGCTTGCATTTCTGCCAGCCGGGAAGCAATCACAAATAGATTCACACGATAACTGACCAACCGCACAATGCGGTGTGATTCTGTCAATGATGTGTGTTCTCTTTCCTGAATGGTTCGGGGAAAGTTTTGTATAGACAACTAAAGGACTATTACTTATTTTTTATCACCGTTTTCTGCTTGTTTTGTTAGTACATCAATAGCTTTGCTGATAACAGCCGGAAGCGGTAAACCCATCAATCCGGCATTTTCCACAATGGAAATCAATTCATTTGCCATAAAACCAATGATTACTGCATTCCTGATATAATTCACCCCGATAGCCAAATCAAGGCGGTAAGCAATAAGAACAAACAACAGGGTCATTCCCTTTCTGCAAAGCCCTTTCCATCCGGCACGGCTTTCAAGTGTTCCTGTTTCGGTTTTCTTGCTATTATGGAATACCCCGGCAACCAACAGCCCGGAAATATAATCAATCCCCATAAACAAAATCAAGGTAATCAAAGCAGCATCCCACCCACCAAAAGCGGAAGCGATAAGACTACCAACCACCCCGATACCTGTGCAAATTCCTTCTTTCATGTTTCTGTTCATCCTTTCTTTGATTAAATGCGAAAACCCCTATACAGGGCTTATATAAGCCCCATATAAGGGTTTTCTGTGATTGTTTGATAAATTGACTGCCTAAAATTATTCAGCCAATTCAGGGCAGTCAAGGTCAATCAGAACCTGCTTCACCTGTTCCTTGATTCTTTCAGGAACATCAGCAAAGTTCTTTTTGCCCTTGATAATAAGGGTTGCATAAACAACTGCCATTTCTTCCACATCCTTTCTAAACAAGATTTTTATGATTAGATTGAACAGCATCAATCATCACCATCCAATATAGCCTGAACCGCTGCTTTCAGCTTTTCCGGCACATCATCCATAGTTTTCAGCCCTTTTCTGATAAGGTTTGCATAAATTTTTGCCATGATTTTCACCCCTTCCTTATGCCATCAATTCATAGACTTCACACAATGCAAGCTGTGTAGCAGTAACTTCATTTTCCAAGGCTGCATTTCTTTCTGCCTGAATCTTGATATATTCATCCTTAGAATACTCTGCAAGGTCAAATTCAAAACCTGTGAACCCTTGCTGTTCATCAGTTCCCGGTTCTTCAATCGGGGTAATGTTGGAAGCCACAAAAACCTTGCTTTCTGTCAATTCGATTTCAAGCGGCTTTACAGTGCTTCGCTGCTTTCCATAGTCAATCATGCTGCTTTACTTCCTTTCTTGTTTGGTTTTATGTTGCGTGTATAATAATCATCCGCATAGGGTAACAGCGGAACAACATACTTTTGTTGTAGCCGGAAAGAATCACACCATTTCAACCATCCCTTATAGCTGTTGATGCAGCACCATTCAGAATAGTTCATCATGTTCCCTGATTCTACCTTTAACCTGATAGCGGTAAGTTTCCGTTTCATATCATTGCAAGTGGATTTTCTAAGTAAGGTGTAATTCAGAAAAGTTCTATAGCCTAAGAAATCAACACCCCTTACATAAGTTGGGAATACTTGCCAATTATCTTTGATTCTGATTTTCAGGTTTTCCCTGAAATATACATCAATTTCTTTCCTTAATTCGTGAAGTTCTTCTTTTGTTTCTCCGAAAATACAAATATCATCCATATAGCGGAAGTAATATTTGACTTTCTTTTCTTCTTTAATCCAATGGTCAAAGCTGCTGAAATAGTAATTTCCGCTATACTGTGAAAGATAGTTTCCAATGGGAATACCTGTGTTTGGGTCAATATCTTCTTCCAACAGATAGATTGCAGATAAATCTTCAATTTCAGCGGTTGTGATACTGTCAATGATTTCACCCAATAACCAAAGAAGTTCATTGTCTTTGAACATCCTTGAATATTTTTCTTTTAAGATTTCGTGATTCACTGACTGATAATAGTGCCTTGCATCAATTTTCAAGCAGTATTGACAATGGGGAACATCATTCCACATAGCATTTTGCAGCTTGGATAATGCCTTATGAATCCCCCTTTTCGGTATAGCTGAATAGGTATCATCAGTAAGGTTGTTAATAATGCAAGGTTCAATTACTTGCAGAATCGCCCATTGACAAATTCTATCCGGGAAATAAGGCAGTTTATAAATCTTCCGGGTTTTCTTCCCTTCATTTTTATAGAAAACCTCATAATCAGAAGTTTTATAGGTATGATTGATAAGCATTTGTTGAAGCAACCCAAGATAGTATTCCGGGTTTTCATCAATCATCCTTACTTCCTGATACCAACCTTTTCCCTTCTTTGCGTGTTGATGGGCTTTTCTTAAATTTTCTATGTCATATATCTTTTCATAAAGGTTATCATAGCGTTTCATTCATCCTTGTTTTTGTATGCAATAGACGGTCAAGTTTTCAAACGGTCATTTGAAAAGTTAATTTCAAAACAACCTACCAACATAACCTTCCGTTTGTCCTTAATCCTTTCCGACTAAGATTCTGTGTTTTGCCAAGTGGCACGGTCTAAAGGTTACCACATTTTATTGAAACAGCCGGGGCTATTGCTTCCCCGGCTGAATCTTGCATTTACTAAGTGACTGCTGATATTCCGATTCCGATTACTGACACTGTTATTCAGATTCCAATAGAAAGTACCTGCATTACTGCCATTATTCCAATTACTGCCTAATTGAGCGATTTACTTTAATGGTTTTTATTACAGGCATAACAAAGTAATTTCAGCAAACCTTTTGACCTATATATCTTTAAGCTGCCATTTTTTCCTTCCAAGAAGCAATAGCAGCAAGATAAACCTGTGAATCCTTGGTTGGTACATACACCAAGCGACCGCCGACATCCCGAGCCCGAGCACCGACACCGTAAGCCAGAAACCAACAGAAAGCACCCGCAATACCGCCATGAGCCCAACGACCGCCCAACCGAGCGATACGGTAACCATTCAGGTTCGGTGTAATGTAATGATAATCACCAACAGGAAGGGAACTGTTACCAAGGCATTCAGAAGCTATGAACAGCCAATCACACTTTGTTGAATATCCCATAGCGGAAATATAGCCGTTTGCGTTGGTTACTGTGAACCCTGCACCTTCATAATTTCCGCTGTTCTTCGATTCAGCAAAATTGAAGTCAGTACAAATAAACGGCTGACCGCCACCCATTGCACCATTTCCCCAAATGTTAATTCCATAGACAAACTTCCAAATGTTACCCCAAGGGTTTTCTGTACCTCTCCAAGTGATAGCAGTTTTTCCGCTTGCGGTTTCGGTTGTGGTTGTTCCACCTTTTTCATTGATGGTTTGCGCTGCCTGACCTGTTCCATTCCCAAGGCTTGAAGTGCTGCCAGTAAGGGAAGAACAGTTGAACGCTGAATTATCAGCAATGGAAACCACACCCTGACCAATCCCGGTTTGTGTGTTCATCATGCCAAGTTCAACAATCATTAAAAGCTGTCTTGCAGAAACAGGCTTAATCAAGTCACCATGCCAGTTATCACCCCGGTTCTTTGCCATCTGTTCAATGTTTGGTCTTGTAAGGTTTTGGGTTAAGCCGGATGCAGGTTTAGCCCCGGCAATGGAACAGAACTTATCAGCGGAAACAGTCATTACCTGTTCATCAAGCAGCAGATAAGCACCTGTTCCATCTGCACCACCGTCAGCATCCCAAATAGAACCTTCAAAAGCAGAATCAAGGATATAATCAATCTCATTTCCATTTGCATCATAAAATGCCGGATGCAGCCGGAAACCTGTCCTTGGTTTTTCGCTGACATAGTAGTTTGCTTTTCTCAAATGGTAACCAATCCCGGTTTCAATCGGGTCATATACCACCGGGCAAACAAGATAGTAGAACTTAGGTTGATAAACCATAACCTGCCCCATGCTGCCATCTTCTGCATAATCAGCATCACCGTGCCATGCAACAATAGTTCCATCATCAGCAACATTACAACGCTTTCTTCCACCGTACATAGAAAAGCGGTCAAAATCTGCACCATTTGTCAGATTGACCGCCCCGGCAATTCGTGTGAAAGTTTTGTTCTTGTAATCCACCTGAACACCAAGAATATCTTCATCAGTCAAACCAAGGTAAGCCCTCAAATCAGCAACCCCGGCAAGAATTTCCTGACTGTTGAAGTTTTCACTTCTCAATTCTTCCAAATTTGAACTTGCTGAACTGTTTTCAGCGGATAAAGACTGTAAAACAGCATTAGCAGTTACAACAGAAGAATCAAGGTTTGTTTTCGCTGTGTTCGCTTGGGTAATCACCCCGGATAATTCAGCTTTAATATTTCCGGCATCATCAATCACATTCTGTAACTGATTCTTTGCCGTTATAGCATCAGAAATTGCAGTTTCAAGATTGCTTTTAGCAGTAGCAGCGGTTTTGTTCGTGCTATCCAAAGTTGCCTTGATACTGTTTGCATTGTCAATCACACCCTGTAAAGCTGTTTTTGCATTATTGGCACTTGTGATAGTAGTATCAAGGTTGGTTTTTGCGTTTTCAGCATTGGTTTTCGCTGTGTTCGCTGCTGCTGTTGCAGCTTCCACTTCACCCTTTTTGGTGTTCGCTGCACTTGTGGCATTGGTAAGATTGGTTTTTGCCGTATTAGCGGTTGAAGTAGCATTTTGCAGATTGGTTTTTGCTGTGTTCGCTGCACTTGTGGCATTGGTAAGATTGGTAATAGTGGTTTGTGCTTCTGCAACTTTGGCATCAAAAGCGGAAACCTGACTATCAACATTATCCTTTGCTGCAATCACATCTTTCTTCAACTGCTGATAACTTTCATTATCATCATTGACCTTCTGCAACGCATTGATAATAGAACTTCTGACTTCCTCACCATATACTGCATCCTGAATCTGTTTGATATAAGGGTCAATATTTGCCATTATTTTTCACCATCCTTTTTTTCCTCTGATTCCGCTACCTGATTCATGCGGTTGTAATCTTGAACTAATTCAAGATTCTTTTGATTGCGTACCTGTGAAAGCAGGTCAACAATGATACCTTCCATCAGATAAGCAGGAAGGTTTGATTTTTCCTGTACCTGATTGAAAGCATCAATCATCATGCCTTTTGCATTTTCAATCATTACCGACAACGGGATATTTTTTTCATTCATTGTTCATCATCCTTTCTAATTTGCAGGAAGGATGATTGATTTATCAGGAACAATATCACCCTTCTTTTCTTTCCCACTGTTCAATTTGGAACAAAATACCTTCTTTTCTAAGTATGAATATGGGTCAGTATATACTGGTTTTTCATACTCATAACCAAGTTTTTCACACAATTCCTGAATAGCTTTAATACAGTAATAAACAAGTTTGTCAGATGTTAGTGTCAAATGACCATCTTCTGCTTCTGATACAAGTTCAGGTGCAAAAGATAACAACTGTTGTGCAATAATTCCTACGTGCTGATGTTCTTGCGACTGAATCCAATCAAATTCTTTCAGGTCAATTTTATTCACAACATCAAGACCATGAATTTTAGTTTCTTTGATATTGGTTTTCAACCTAACATCAGAACTATTGTCATACCCCCAACCATTCAAATGAAGTTTTGAATAAAAATTTACATTCTTATTGTTTGGTATGGTGAAATTAGTTCCTGTCACATAAAAGCATGTATTTGAAGAACTACCAAAGTTAATTTCATTTGAATAGAATTTACATTCACCGTTTGTATACGAATAGAAACCTGAATTGTCATTGATTTTAAAGTTTCCACCCATCCAAACAGTATCACCAAAATGGAAACCCTTTTTATCAATGGTATCATCGTTGTAGTATACGAACATGGTTGTATAAGTTCCTGCATTTGATGAAGTTTTCTTTGCCCAACACATATAGTTGGTTTCATACTCAATATCAAATACAAGTCCTCTGTATTCAGGTTTGTTTTGGAAACTGTTTGTTCCGATTTTACCAAGATATTTCCCATCTCTGTAAAAATGAGAACCGTTATAATTAAATTTTGAAACAATCTTTTGCGTGTCAGTTGCAGCACTGTCATAAATCCTAAGTTCACCAGATTCAAACTGAATATACTTACTGATATTGTTCCATGCGATTTTAACCGCTGATGCACTCTGCTGAATTTTTGTTGACAGTTCGGAACTGTTAAGTTTCTTGCTTACTTCGGATTCAATAGCATCCGTTTTCACCTTGATTTGTGCGGAAGTTGAATAATTCTTTAACTTCCCGTCCACATATTGAACCGCTGTTTCTTTTGCAGAAAGCAAAATAGAATCTTCAAGGTTTTTGATAGTTGTTTCAATCTGACTTTTTGTATAGTAAGATTTCAAGGCTTCATCAGTATAACCTTTTGCATTCGTCTTTGCCTGTTCTTCTGCATCAGCAATTTCCTTTTCTACCGTTGACCGATAGGTTATATCAATCTTTTCAGCAGAAACAGAATTTGCAACTAACCTTTCACCAACAATCTGACCATCCATAGTAATAGCGGTTGCATACTTGCCATTGTACCCGGTATTTGAATAACCAAGTCCGTTCAAGTTCCACCGCCATACTTTAGTAGCAGTATTTATATCATTGGTATCCATGATAAGTTGTTCTTCCGCTGTAGTAACTACATGACCATGTGTTGCAGCAGTAATCAGTGCTGTTGCTTGGTCAACCGCTTCCTTCACGATAGCAGAAGGAACAGGGATTGATTCACCCATCTTTTGGGTTGCGGAACTAATGCTGATTGCTTTAGCGGTTAGGGATGTTTCAACCGTTGTTCCAAGGGTTATAGTATTAGCTGACAGGTTATTAAGCTGAATGGTCATTTTGGTAAGCGGAAAATAGCGGTCAATTCCATGCAGTAATGAATGAACCTTGATTTTATCACCAAGTTTGAACTGTTCAATTTCACCATCTGTATAATGAAGGTCAATCGCTTTTGCTTCAATAACCATTTCTTCAAACTGATTATCTGTCAACCATTTTCGACCTTTAGAAAGAAGCATTTCAGGGGTTTTTACTCCATCCCATGTAACAGTTTTTGCAATCCAACCAAAGGTTGCAAGGGCTTCTTCATTGGTAAGATAATCACACCCATTATTCACGCTTTCTATAGTTAAGCGTTGTTCAAGGGCTTCAATCGGGCTTTCTTCCAGTTTTGCCCCCAAGGGGATAATTGTGGTAACAAGTTCAGTCCAATCAAAATTTCTGCTGAAATCAAGCAGGTTTTCCCCAAACTGAATTGTTTGATTGTTCGTGTTATCATATTCTTCAATGTAGTCAATGTAATGGTATCCATCCACATTCCTAATCCGAATATAACCACCTAAATCATCAACTAAATCTTCCTTGATTTCCTGTAACGTGCTGTTATAGTTGGTATAGCGGTAAAGACTATCATTGTTATCTTTCACTGTGACAATGCCAACTTTGAACTGCTTGCTTTCATCAACCTGCGAATTATGATTTGCAATCAAGGTTTCAAGATACCCCCTGACTGTTTTATCATGGTATTCAGCAGGTCTTTGAATGCTGTCATTCAAATAAGCAAGCTGACCTTCACAAGAAATAAATTTCCTGTTATAGAAATCTGTTTTCTGTTCAATCGGTCTACCGCTGAAAATTTCAACATCATCCTGAAATACCTGAATCACTGACCGCATTTTAACAGGCAGGTTATATTGCGGATGATTGGGGGGCATCTTAAATTCAAAAGAACCTGCTTTGTTGACTTCCAATGTTAGTTTCGGGTCAATCAAAACAAGTTCTTCATCACGCAAATCATAAATAGGCAGTCCATCACAAAGTACCCTATACATTTATAATGAACCCCCTTTATACTCAATTTTGACTGTTCCTGTTCCTTTCAAAGTTACATTGTTATCACCTTCCTGCAATCGAATATCATAAACAGTTGTGATTCCCTTTGGCAAACTGTAAGTAACCCCATTATGAACAACTGACATTGCAGCGGAACAGGTGAAGGTTGGTGAAACCACCTTTCTTCTGTTCACAAGGTTCACTGTAAGACTTCCGGCAACTGATACCTGATTTATATGGATAACTCCATTGACAAAGCTAAAAACATCCCACAACCAAGGCATTCCAGCACCATTTACTTCAATTTTGTAAGGTTCAACATCACATTCAACAACAATGGTTGCAGTTCTTTTATTGGTTTTGAACTGATTGATTTTACACCGTCCATAGTAATAAAAGGTTTTATTTGCATCCAAGATTATCTGCATTTTTTGACCATGCAAATAGTTTGAAAGTGATGAAAGGGCATCACTCCAATAAGTCAAAGCGTTGGGAACAGTGAAATTCAGTGTAATCTTCCGATTATTAAATTTCACATCATCCCCCAACGCTTCCGACAAATCAATATCACCATTCCTGCCAATCACACTGACAGAATCAGTTTTTGGTTCAGGAAGGGATAAATCTTTACTTGACAGAATCAGCCCAAAATCATTATAGCTGTGTTTTGTGCCAAAAGTTACACCCTGCATCTGCATTGATTATTCCCTTCCTTTCTTCTTAAAAATTTTACCAAGTTCTTCATCCATAGCCGGGGCAAGTTCACCGACCAAAGCACCGCTATCAAGCACAACCGCCCGGTTCATCATTTCAAGAAGTTCCGGGAAGAAGTCATTCAAAATTGAAATTAACATTTCAAACTTTTCAAGCAATGCTGCATTTTCACTTGCAACCGCCATTCTAACCAAATTTAACAGGGTATCTTTGCCGGAAACCACTTCATCCCCGGCTTCACCGCCCCCTTGGAATTGCCCGGTTCTTGGGTTATATCCAAAGATGGTTGGTTCGGTTAAAATCCTTGGTTCATTCATAGCTTTCTTGTACCAAGATACCGAAAAATGCGGTATGCTTGGCGGATTCAAGCTGAATTTACCCGATATTGAAAAATGCGGTAATTTAATCTTGGGTAAACTCCAACTGAAATTGAAGAATCCCTTGATTGTGTTTATTGCGTTTCTGACAATGTTCTTTGCACCTTCAAAAATGCTGCTGAACTTTGATTTAATGCTTTCAAGTACGCTGCTGACAGTAGATTTTGCAGCGTTGATACCACTTGAAATAGTGGATTTTATGCCATTTATCACGCTGCTAACAGTTGACTTGATACTATTCCAAACGCTGCTGAATGTACTCTTGATACTGTTCAGGATGCTTGAAATAGTGCTTTTGACCGCATTGAACACACTGGATATAACAGATTTGATAGCATTGACCACACTTGAAACAGTTGATTTTATGCTATTCCAAACGCTGCTAACAGTGGTTTTAATTGCGTTCATCACCGTTGAAATAGTTGTCTTGATTGCATTCCAAACGGTTGAAATAGTTGTCTTGATTGCGTTGACCACCGTTGTAATAGTGGTTTTAATCGCATTCCATATAGTTGTAAAGGTATTCTTGATTCCTTCCAAAATTGGCTTTAGGAAAGAAACAATAGCATTCCACACATTAGAAATAGTAGTTTTGATAGCATTCAGGGCATTGGATACCGCTGTTTTAATTGCTTCCCACGCTGCAAGAATGATTTCCTTGCAATTTTCCCAAATGAAGCGGAATGGTAAAGTAATCAGGTCAAAAGCTGCTGTTATTAACTCCACAATGAACATGATTGCAACCTGAACCACATTCTTGATAGTTTCCCAAATACTTGACAAAGTATCTTTAACCGCTGTGAAGATATTGATAACCGTTTGCTTTGCAGCTTCAAACTTTTCTGATATTACGGTTTTGATAGTTTCAACCGCTGTTGAAATAGCTTCTTTGATTGTGTTCCAAATCTCACTGATTTTTTCAGCAAGTCCAACAAAGAACCCTTTGATTGCTTCAATTACAGTGCTGAAAGTAGTCTTGATTGCTTCCCAAATTTCAATAACCTTGTTTCGGAAATCTTCATTGGTATTCCACAATACAATGATTGCAGCAATTAACCCGGCAATCAAAGTGACAATCAAAACAATGGGGTTTGCATTCATAGCTGCATTTAACAGCCATTGCGCAATAGTAGCACCTTCATTTGCAGCTTTGTAAGCCGTCCATGCTGTTGTAACAGCACTTATCAAACTGGATATAGCCATTGCAGCCTTTAAGGTAATGAACCCGGTTACAACTCCGGCAATCAGGGGTGACCAATCCTTGAAGGTTTGCACGATTGCAGGCATATTGTCAGATAGCTTTGAAACAGCAGAAGCTAAGTTTTTGACCACTTCCACCGCTGTAGGCAAAACATTCTTTCCAAGTTCAGCCTGAAAATCAGTCCATGCCTGTTTTAAGTTACCTGTTTGATTCGTCCATGTATCAGATTCCCTTGCAGCCTGACCTAAAGCCCCGGATGCTTTGTTTGCATCCTCTACCATTTGCAGCAAGGTCAACTGCTTTTGGGATTCCGATAGTTCGTTGAAAGACTTACCATAAAGGGCATTTGCAGCAGCGTTTCTTGTGGTTTCCGTACACGATAAACCAAGGGCTGAATCATTCTCATAGTTACCTTTCAAGAATGACTGCAACGATTCTGTTGTTTCTTCCAGTGACCTATCATAAAATGCAGCACTGTCAGCAACCGCTATCATTGCCCGGTCAGCCAAACCAAGGGCATCTTGTGTATCCATCCCGGTTGTTTTGGCAAAAGCAGCAATCTTTGTGTAACTGCCTTTCATGCGGTTTTCACTGATTCCTGCTGTATCAGCAATACCCTTTAAGGATTTGCTTGCACTACTTTCAAGGTTACCGAAAACTTGTGAAAACTGTGAATTTGCTGCTTCTGCATCCGCTGCTGCCTGAATACACGCACCGCCAAAGTCTTTTATTTTATCAACAGCAAAAAATGATACCACCGCCGTACCAATCTTTTTGAAAGCCCCGGAAATCCGGCTTTCTGATTGTTCAGCCCGGTCAGTGGTATCATCTATTGCATCATTGGCATCCGCATTCTGAATTGCGATAGTGCCAAATAGCTTAAACAGTTCCATTCAAATCATTTCACCCCTTTCTTATTCGGGAATGAAATCTATTGCCATTGACATAGAATCTTGAATAGTTGCTTCAAGGTCTGATTCTGTCATTTCTTGATTGCCTTTCATATCCTCAACAAATTCATTAAAGGATTTATCAAAAATCTTAGCAAGAAAGTATTCCCATTGCATTTCTGATTCCCGACCTTCCATGAACACATTGATGAAAGGGGAAAAATCACCTGACAAAATCAGTTCATCCATCAAAACAAAAGGGCTTGCATATCTATGAAATAGCAAGTCCATGAACTTTAATTGCCCGATTTGAACAACCTTGAAACAACCTTGAAAAAATCCTTAAATTCATCCTTCTTGATAACGTCAATGACCATTTCAAAAAAGACATTCATAGGAAGGTTTTCAATATCCTTCTTTGTCATTCCTGACAGCCCGGAAAGCAGGGAATAGATTTCCTGTTCGCAAGAAGAAATATTTCCAAGAATCACATTGGCAATATCCAAGGCAACGGTTACACCAACAATAGTTGCAGCATCATCAAGGTTTTTATCTTCCCCAAAAGATGCAACCAAAGTTTTAATATCGTCACCTTCAAAAGCCTTGGTGAACTCGTTAATTCCAATCTTGCTAATAATCTTACTCATGGGGAATACATCCTTAGAGCATAAAGCCCTAAGTGTGTACCCCTTTTCATTTACATTGTCCTGATTCATTTCAACAACTTTATTCATGGTCTTTCATCCTTTCTTACTCGGTATCTGTCTTGGTTTTGCGTGTTCTTTTACCTGCTGCCTTTTCAGCCGGGGCTTCCTGTTCCTGTTCCTGTTCATCATTCTTACTTTCAGGGGCAACATCCTGAACCGGGGCTTCCTCAACAATCGTGATGAAAGCCCCAACAGAAAGAATTTCATTTACACGCTGAACAGAAACTTCCATTTCTTCACCTACCCGGTGAAGTTCCCCGGTGTATCTGTCTGTAAATTCCGTTGTAACTTTAATCTTCATAGTTCATCATCCTTTCTTATGCCTTGGGAGTAGGATAATAAATGTGATAAGGAAGAACAGTCAAATCACCTGTAATTTCCTGATAACATTCAAAAGTGTACTTAGGAACAGCCCCTTCTTTGTTCTTACCTTCCAAAGATAAGCCGGAAGTGCAAAGGGCATTATCAAGGATTGCAATGATTGGTGTACCATCAATCTTCTTACCCACAAAGGCAATATTTTCAAAATAATCACCTTCTTCAATCTGACTTTTGGATTCAATCAGACTGTAACCTTCCAAGTTGCTGTTCCCGGTCTGACCGATAACAGCAGCCTTGATAATTTCAGGGGTAAGTTCAATCAGGTTGATTTCCAACTTTGCAGTTTCGCCCTGCTTCACATCCAAACCCTTGACCTTTACCAAAGCCCCATCAACTTCAATGGTCTGCACACTTGGAGTAATTTCTAACTTGTTTCCCCCGGAAGTTGCACCAATCAGGGATTCGGTGAAGTTCCACTTTTTTGTAGAAGCATCAAATTTGAATCCCTTGTGAATTGTTCCTGCACCCAACAGGATATTACCGGGGGTTTTTGCGGTGATACCGCTGGATTTAATTTCAGAACCGATTGCATCAGCCATAATGTTAAACCACCTTCCAATATTTTATTGATAAATTTACCTGTAACCTGTAAAGCCCTTCTTCACCTGTTGGAACAGGGAAAGAATTGCTATAAAAAACCGCTACCCCTGAACCATCATCAAGAATAGCGGTTTTCCCCTCAATCGGGGGGAATACTGTTTTTATTTTTTCCTTCATTTCTTCAAGTGCCAAAGCTGACCGCCTTGTAAATCCATTCAGAATAAATGTTTTATCTTCCTGACCACTTTCAGAAGAAGGTTCAAACTCTGAATACTCGCCAACAAAATAGAGGTCAGTAATATTTGAAGTCCATTCCCCAAATTCATAGGGAACATTGACCTTTTCCAATTCAGCATTGATAAAGTTCAACAGTTCAATCATACTTTTAACCCCCTATCTTATTTTTTAGTATTTCACCAAAACGCTTAATCAACTTTGCTTTCAAGGAAGTAAAAGCGTTGTGCATTGGTCTATTGGGGGTTTTGCCCCTTGTAAAATGCCCTTTTCCATGCCTATCCACATAGTACCAACCGCCTTTTCTACCGTTCCCCTTCAAGGCATATTCACCAGTACCAAATTCTTCCCAAATAGCATTTTCAAGGTTGCTGCCAACCTGACATTCATTTGCTGATTCGTTCACCTGATACTGATATGAACCTTTGGTTTGCCCGGTATCTACTCTTGAATTTCGCATAGTCTTAGCTTGCAGTTCACCACCTGCTTCATACAAAAAAGCGGTGATTGCATCATCTATTGCATCTTTTACCCTAACCCTGTTATCTTGAAATTCAATTCCCATTTTGCCCCCCTATAAATCTAAGATAGATTTCAAGGTGTTCATTCATGTTCATTGGATTATCAATCAACAGGATTTCATATACAAGTCCTTGAATTACCATCCTTGCATTTTCACTTGTCACATCAACAACGGTTTCCTGTTCATCCTTGTTAATAATGCCTGAAAGAAAGTTAAACGGATTCCAAACCCATTTTGTTGACAGGGCTTTCAGGGAAGTAAAATCACACAAGAAAATATGTGTGCTTTCCTGAATTTTTGCATTAAAGGTGTTATGCTTTGATTCACCTGATTCCAAGTCAAGCCAACCCAATAGGGAAGTGCAATCTTGCCATGTGTGTTCACGCTCACCTATGCGATTTTTAGCCCCTTTATCTTTCACCTGAATCAATGCTTGGATGTTTCCACCAACAGTCATATAACTAAAACCTCGGCTTTATATAAGGTTTCAAGAAACCAAGCAGGGCAACAGGATAGCCCATAACCTGATTGTTTGCATCTTGGTCATAATAAGAAATACTATGCCTTGATAAAGTTTCAGACTTGATACCTACCTTTTGCCTGTTTTTTGTTTCCCAAACCATCAAGTCAATTACCCCGGCTTGAATATCAGCCGGATATTCAACTTTGGTTATCAGATTCAATTCAGTTTCAAAAAGTTCAGTATCAAGCCTGATAAATGTATCTGTAATTTCAGTGATAACATAAATTCCATCATTCACCATTGACTGTGAAATCTGAATAGTATCACCAACCCTAAGAAAAGGGGAAAAACCAAATACCCGATTTCCAAGGGATTTACCCTGAAACCTTACACAACGATTCTGGAAGTTGTTGTTGGTGTATGACCTGATAAGATGTTCAACAGCATTCAACTTTTTTTGAAGTGCCTTTTCCGATTTCCCGAAAAATTCAGGCATTTCAATCAGTTCTTCAACTGAAACAATCATCAGGAACACCCCCTTTCAGGCTTTCAGAATTAGGCGGTTGCAGTTACCTTGAACTTGGCAATAACAACCTTGCTTGCATTGGTCAGGGCTACACCATAATACTTAGCAGCGGTAATATCGTGACGCTGCTTCTTAGGAAACCATTCATGGTCAACCTGTGTGTTCTTCTTCAAGAAGATGGTCAGTGCCGGAAGTTCCGTTTCGGTGTACTCGGTTTCGGAAGAATCAGGTTCAAGTTTGATAATCGGGTTCATCCAATAGTTAGAAGTACCATCCTTCTTTACTTTCTTGGATTTCTTCACCCAACAACCTGCAATCTTACCGATTGCACCATTGACAGCCACACCGCCAGTGAACTTATCAGCAGAAAGGAAATCTGCATCTTTCAGAAGGGTTGCTTCCTGATTCGGATGGATGAACATAACCTTTTCAATACCATCTTCTTCATCCTCAAACTTGGCAACTGCATCCACAATACCCTTGTAACCAATCTGACCTGCTGCGGTTACCTCGGTTGTTGCAGTATAAGCAGCATCCATAACATCATTGTCAACCTTACCCATGATAGCCTTTGCAAGCTGCGCATTAGCCTGACCAATCGGGTCACCCAAACCGCTGTTAATAGCAGTCTGATAAATTGCAATGGATTTACCTGCACACTTGATAGTGAAGGTTGTACTGGATGCAGTCAGCTTTGCAGTTTCCATTTCGTTTCCATCTTCCGGGCTGAAATCTTCTGCATCACCCACATAGTTCCAAGAAGGAACAGTTTTGGTGTCACCCGGTACACCTTCCAGTGTGGTATCTACTTTAGCATAGGGGGTAATCTTGCAAAGTGCGGAAATCTTTGCTTCAATCATGTTACCCATGACTTCCGGGTTAATAATATCCGTCAGTTTCGTATAAGCGTTAGCCATTTTTTATTTCACCTTAACCTTTCATAATTTCCCGGTACTGTTCCGGGTTTTCTTCAAAGAATTTTGCCTGTTCTGCATAAGGCTTTTTCAGCAGGTCAGCTTTAGTCATTCCCTGCGGTTGTGGCTGATTATCTTTATCCAAAGGCTTGAATCCTTCATATCCACCCTTGCCCTTGGAAGTGAACATTGTAGGAAGCTGCGTTTTCAGTGCTGCCACCTTATCAGCCCAACCCTTGATATTGCCCTGTTCATCAAGTTCAATCGGTTCACCCTTTTCTTTCAGCTTATAGGTTAGATAGTCCACATCAACCGCATTTTCAGACAAAAGCCCAACCTTGATAGCAGCATCAATCTTTGTCTGTGCAAGTTCTGTTTCCAACTGCTGCACCTTATTCTGATATTGGGTAACTTGCCCCTGTAAAGTTTCATCACCCTTTGCAGCCTTTTTCAGATTTTCAATCAGTCCATTGGCTTCCGTCAACTTCTGAATGTTAGTCTTATTTTCTGCATCAAGGGCATCATGCTTTGCCTTGGAAACGTAACCGCCCCCGGCAAGGTTAGCAAGTTTCACCTGCTGCTGTGCGTTTTCAGGCTTGCCATTGTAAGCATTGATAGCCTGTTCAAACTGTGCGAACAGTTCATCACCTAAGATAGCTTTCAAAAATTCCATTGTTCTTCATCCTTTCTTGTCTTAGTTTTTATGTGCGGTGTCACCGCTGACAATGTGCCTTTTATATGCCATGCACCGGGCATCTTTCAGCAGCAGTTTATATGTCATAAGCCTTTTCGGACAATAAAAAAGCACCCCTTATCAGAGTGCTAATTTACACATTGAATATTAACTTTCAAAACTTAATAATCCGCTTCATCCTCATATGAAGGTTGTTCTGCTTCTGTATCTGTGTCAATGCAAAGTTCAATATCAGCAATGATTTCTTCATTGCTTCGATTGCCGGAAATACATAAGGGGTAATTCTCCCCAAAGTGTTCATAATACGCTTCTAAAGCTGCATCTAAAGTTTTCATTTTACCACTCCTAACATTTCTTGAAATATTTTGAAGGATTCCGGGAAGAATCGCTTAATTTGTTCCAGTGATTCAGGGTTATCCACCATAGCACTATACATTTCAGCAAAACCTTCTTTTCCATTATCCCGGCTATTCCAATAACTTGTTCCATGACCAACACCAAAAGGATAAGCGTGTTTCTTTGACATAATCGGTTCAAACATATCTGAAATATCTGAACGCTGCATCAAAGTCAGTTCTTTCTTAATATGCTCACAAAACGCTGTTTCAGCAGCATCCCAATCAATAGTTTCTGCTGCTTCTTGGGCTTTTTTTATCTTATAAGCAATTACATCAGCCCTTTCAGATGGGTCAATCAACCTTCTTTTAATCAGGCGGTCAACTTCATCTTCAATATCAGAAGTATCAGAACCTTTGAAAATTTTCTGCTTTCTTGCAAAGTCCTCAACTGCATTTTTAGCTTCCTTCTTCAAGGTTTTTCCAAAAATCCCATCCTTATAGGTTTCGGAAAATGCCTTTTTTCTGTCACCGTTTCCATACTTACGGTTCAGAACATAATCTGCATGGTGTCCGTATTCATGGAATACAACCTGATAAGGGGTCTGATAATCGCTGCCTTTTGCTGCTTTGGAAATACTTAATTTTACACCGTCAAAGCCGGGGGAATAAAACGCTTTATCACCCCTATATTTTGGGTCAAGGCAATGGAAATCACCAACGCAATCATTCCATACCTTGCGTATTTCTTCCGGGGCATCCTGCATCTGCTGTGAAATCGCTTTTGAATGCTTCTTTCCATAAGCGGTTTCCAGTTCTCCCAACTGAACACCTTGTTCTTTTATTTCCTGAACCGCTTTAAGGTATTTGTTTTTATAATCTTCAAAATCCTTGGCTTTGTCAAGTTCAAAATATGCAGCCCGGTCTTTCAGGGTTTGAAGTTCTTCTTCATCCAAAGCCCATTTTGCCCTTTGCAGCATAACACAACGGCAATGAATATCTTCCTTTGGGATTCCAAAACCGCCCGGATACATAGCTTTGTGACCGTCAACTTCAAATGGTTCATCCAATTCCCGGATTTGACCGTCAAGCCTGCGGTGTGTTGCCCTTGTCCGTTGGTCAAGGGTTGAATCCCATTGCTTGACAATATCAGCCCCTTTTGCTTTGGCTTTATTGATTGTATCCCATTGGGCTTGATTCTGTATCCTGTGTCCTTCCGTCCTTGCAATCCGCATTGAATTATATAAGGCGGTTTTCAATGGGCTATTCATTCCAGTTGCTATTTTTTGTGCTACATCCCACCAAGTAGAACCGTTTGCAATTCCCCTTGAAACTTCTGCTTTGACTTTCTTTTTCAAGAAAGTAACATCTTCACCCAATCTATCATAAAAGGGCTTAGATAACTTGGTATCCAATTCCAAGGCTTGAACAACCTGCCTTTGGTCAATGGGAATAATCAACGGTATCCCTTGCCCTTGCAGGTCATACAATGTACCAAAGAACCCATTTTCATAGGACTTTTCCAAGTAATCAGAAATTGACTGAAAAGAACTTGCCTGTAATTCATCAAAAATACTATCAAGCTGCTTCTTCAAGGCTTTCTGATACTGCTGCTGATAAATGATAGTTTGAATGTTCTGTAAATCCTGCCTTGCAGCAAGGGCTTCAATTTTGGCTTGGCAATCCTCTGATGCTTTTTTATATACCTGTTGCAGTTGCCGGATAATCCGCTTTTCGTCCTGAACAGATAGCTTCTGAACTTCAAGCTGTCGTTGGTTCATTCAAACCACCGCCTTTATCCGGGGTATCATCAGGAACAATGTTGTTCAATTCCTGTTCGATGTTTTCTGTTTCCCCGGTTTCATCCTTTGGCAATTTGTCCTTGATTTCTTCATAGTCAATATCAAGGATTTCACAAATAGCCTGAATGATTGTTTCACTGTCAAGCACATTGGCAAGAGAAAGCAACGTGTTTATCTGAATCTGCTGCTTTTCGGCATCCGTCTTTTCAATCAAAGCATTGTCTTGTGCATTGGTCATTACTTCACGCTCAAATTCAAAGTAAACATCTTTCATCTGATAATCAGTTTCATTGTTTTCATTGATTTCAGCAAGAACCACTTCCAATAACTTTCTGAAAAACTGTTTCAGCCGGATTTCAAGTTTATTGCACTTCAAATCAAGCAAAGCATACCGGGATTTGATAACCACATTGGTAATGTTCCCATCCCCAAGTTGCGCTGAATTGAAACCCATTCCAAAGCGGTATATATTCTTTTCATCAAGGTCAAGTTTGGTCTGCCTTGCCTGATAAGGAATATCAACCGTTTTAATATCCACCGTACCGCCATTGTCAACACCAATATGCTTTTTGGCTTTGATATTCTGAATCATTTCATCAAGGTTGCTGCCCTGAAAGCCGGATACCACATAAAGGGCATCTGTAAAATCCTGCAAGTTATTTGATAAGCTGCAAGCCATCAAATCGTAATCATCAATCAGGCTTTTAATTGGCTTCAAGCCGGAAAACTGCTTTTTACCATTATCCAACCGCCAAAAAGGAATGAAACCAAAGCCCTTACCATACTGTTTCCCTTTATCATCTGTGAAAATGGTATGATAGCGGAAGTTTTGCAGCTTATCCCCAACAACTGCACAATTATCAGGTTCAATCTTCCCTGAATCAACTGAAACATAGAAGTAAACCTTTTCAGCATCCCAAACCTGAATACGCTTGATTTTCTTTTGTCCTTTGTCTATGCGGTCAATGTACCAAAAAATGAAGTATTGGCATCCATCATCTGTATCCTTTGCCCTGACTTCAACCACACCCATAGAATCAGCACATTCAAACCGGGTTTTTCCGTCTTTATCGGTAACAGCATACATATATTCAAAGCCTTTGCTGATTGTCCCAATGAGAAGTTCATATACTTCTGAATAGAAATCATCATTGAAATAATCATCAAGTTCTGTCTGCAATTCAGGAATATCAGATTTGATTATGTTGCCATCCCCGGAAAGCATATACTGAACCTGTTGGTCAACCAATTCAGTAAAGAAGGGGTGACTGATTCGGATATTGCTTTTGAAACGGTCAAGCTGCAACCGCCCATCAGCATCATAATAGTAAATCTGATAATTCAAAATATCATGTTCACCTTCATAATACTTCTGACCGATTCCGGCAAGCCGTTTCTTTTCAGAAGTCATATCTTCATCAATCAGATTCAGTATCTCCTTTTCTGTCAGCATCAAAATTCACCCCCTTCATTATTTCATCTGTCAATTTCATAATTCTATCAGCCTGTGAACCAAAGAAGTTACACATAGATTCTTCACCGTTTACTTCATAGCCAAAAGAAAAAAGGAAAGCATGAATCAATTCATGGATAACGGTTGACCGGGTAACTGATTCTGACATTCCTTGTCTGATTGTAATAATTCCTTCACAATATTCAGTTAATCCTAAATTGATTCTATCTTTTTTAGGATGCAGCTTTTTGGTTTCCCCATCTGCTGCTTCAACCAACCATTTCACACCGTTTATATCAATTTCCATGCTTTTATTCACCTTCTTCATTGCCAAACAAAATATGGAGATAGTTTCGCCGGCCATAAAGAATACGGTCTACTTGGACATTGTGTTCTGTAATATGATAAAACGCCATATAGCTGCCACAAACCAGATAGCGATATATAACAGGGGCATTTTGTGGTAAAAGGATCGCTCCCATTTCTGGAAAACGTTCCAGCATATGAAGCTGATTGACAATTTTTTTGATCATTCGTTTAGCAGCATCGGGATTTTGTAAAGAATTTGAAATGTATTCGTTTATTTCGGCCAAGTCGTCCTTTGCACCTGCGGTTAGAATAACATTCATCATTCGATTTCTAATTCCTTTTCAATTTCTTCCAGAGTAAAGCATCCCCTTTCTTCCCCAGAGCGGCGGCCCTTTTCCAGTTCTTCCATCAATTTCTGCATTGCAAGAAGTTTTTCATATTGATGGTATTCTTCCATATCCATAATGGCATAACGCCCATGCCCGTTTTTGGTCAGAAAAACAGGCTGTCCAACGGCAACATCCCGCAAAATATCCCCATAATTGCGAAGCTCTGAAACCGGCTTAATATTTGGCATAAGAAATGCCCCCTTTCTGTTCTTAGTATACCTGAATTTTGCGTAAAATTCAACGAGAAATTTTACAGCAAATGATTAAAATAATTTGTCAGGTTTGCCTATTCCTGAGATGAACAAATAGAGCAAATTATTAGCGTTGAGGAGAACGAGAATGAATACCTACTGGTCAACCTATGTTCAGACGACAGAGGAGCTCTATCTGTCCCGCTCCTTAAAGTTCCATCGGGGAAATATGGGCAGATGGATAGAAGCTATGGAACTGCGGGACGGGATGAAAATCCTTGAGGTGGGCTGCGCCGGAGGGCTTCTTTGCCATCGGATAAAGGAGCAGCTGCCAAACACGGAAATCACAGGACTGGATTTTGATACCAGACATATCAGTTATGCCAAGAAAAAAGCGGAGGAATTAAACCTTCCATGTCATTTTATTGCAGGGAACGCGATAAAGTTGCCCTTTGTGAATAACACATTTGACGTGTGTTATTCACATACAGTGATGAACTTTTGCGAGCCGGAAGCATTTGTCAGTGAACAGCATCGGGTTCTGAAGCCCGGCGGCAGGATGATTGTCATGGATGTTTACAACAGAGGATCCAAACCGGAGGAATGGATTCCAACCGATCATTGTGAAGAAAAGGAATTGTTTGATAAGCTATGGGCAGCGGCGGCAGACAACCCCAACAGCCGCATCAGGCGGTATGAAAACCGGACAGAAAAATATTTTGACTATCTTGCGGCCCAGGGCTTTCACAACATCTCCATTGACGCAATGGCCGTCGTCAGCTATGCTCCAGATTGCAACAATATTGATGATGAAATGGCACAGGCCCAAATCAATGATGACAGGATGTCGGAGCTCAGCAGTGTAGAGAAGGCATATAAAATGGCTCCCAACGCCCTTAAAGAAACAGAATATCAAACACTGCTGGATATGATTCACCGCAGATATGACCAGAAGATTCAGCAGTACCAAAGCGGAGACAAAAGCTGGGAGTTCCGCATTGCAACCACCGTGTTAATCAGCGGTACAAAATAGTTCTACAAAAAGGAGAGCAAGGGCAGCTATGAAATATAAAGCAATCTTTTTCGACCGGGATGGTACGCTGACTTATTTTAATCCACAGAAAGAGGAATGGCGGAACAGCGTCATTTCCCAATGGAGCGGAAAACCTTTTGAACTGCCCTATGAAAAAATGACAGACCTGTTCCGCCTTGCCAGCCAGGGAAAAAAGCCTTGGTA
>CATJCP010000205.1 GCA_949737515.1 uncultured Oscillospiraceae bacterium
ACCAGATGGGCTCATGTTCCACTCCGACAGGGGCTCCCAGTATACAGCTTTCCGGCAGCTTCTGGATTCCCTAAATGTGGTGCAGTCCTTTTCCAAAAAGGATACCCTTTTGACAATGCTGTCTGTGTTCTCCTACATAGAAGGATACTACAATTCAAAACGTCCTCATAATTCCCTTGGTTATTTGACTCTTAATGAGATGGAAGCTTCCTACTTGGGACGGAGATGTTTTTTTCTCTCCCTAATGAAAAATTATACAAAATTGTGTCTACTTACTTGACTATGGTTCATCCCCTCACCTTTGGGGCATTTTGTCTCAAAGGTGCTACCTCGATATTTATACTTTTCAGATGGAATGGCCGGGGTCTGCTGGGAGCCGCCTTGATAGCCAAAATAGGGTGGCCCCCAGTGGACTCCGGCCATATCGCGCAGAAAAACCGCCCCATTTTCAAGGACGGTTTTCTGCGTAATGTGATAGTTTCAATCTATTTTCTTATATTTTCGTCAAAAACCTTGCGTTTTTGTGTTCCTAATAAGAGTTAATCGGACTTGTGCCACCTCGTTGTTTCATTCATTGCTACTGATTTTCTCCCATTGTTTCCTTTTCAAAAGGTCAGTTGTAAACTGTTATATTTTTTACATCCGTTCCGGTGGAATATCCACTTTGCTACTGTCCACAAAATAGATGGGGTTTGTCAACAATATACACCGCCTGGACGCATCATACAGTTCCACACGGACCAGATGCGTCTTCCCATCTGGAACAAAGCACAGCGTATCCCGCAGATTTTCGGTGGATACCCCTGTCAGGCGGGCGGGTTTTCCATCAACTACCCACCGCAGAAGCCAATCCTTTCCAACCCCCTTTCCTTCAAAGAAAAGACAGACCTCACCCCGCTCGCTGATAACCTGGCCCATCCGGGCCCCCGCCTGTGTACCAAACCGGATCTCTCCCTTAAACCGCGCCGGATCCGCCATAAAAAGGTTCCCTGCCTTCATTGAATGAACCAGTTCGTCTTCTTCCAGCGCTTCCCCATAAATATAAGCGGCAAAGTTGTTTCCTTCCAGCCAGTTAGTATCATTTGCATGGTTGTCGCTGCATCCATATCCAGTAATAAAAATTCCCGCCATGCCGATCCTGTCCCAAAGTTCAAGATAATCGCAAAGCTCAAAAGAATGTTTTCCCAAAGGAAACCCAACCTCCAGCATAGCCGCTCCCCAACAACGGGCCTCTATGTATTCACGGATATATTTTTCTAAAATAATCCGTCTGTTTTCCGCACTGATTTGAACGCGCTTCCACTTATCAAAGGGATGGTTAAGGGAGAAGATACCGCCATGCCGCTCCACCCACTCGATGGCTTCCTCATGCGTAACATGGTATCCATGTGCCTGGTAGTCAATGATTGGCACGCGGGTGCTTAGGCAGAGCTTATGTCTCCCTGCGCTGCTGATTTCTGTGGCGACAAAGGGGCGGATTCCATATTCCTCTGAAAGCCGCAGCGCTTCCTGGCGCTGCCTGCTGCGCACATCATCGCCAAATAAGAGCGGACGGATGGAAAAATCGTCAAAGCAGCAGCTCAATTTGGCATCCCCGCGAACCTGAAGGACAACAGCAAAATCGATAAAGGCATTGTCAACACCGCCAAGATCGAACCTTTCTATATCCTGCGTCAGATTCATGACCGCTTCTCTCCATTCCCCGGGGACAGCCGAAAATTCAACAACGCCTGTATCTTCATCCTCAATTCCCTGGGGGCTGCCTGCTACATAGACAAGGTGCTTTCTATGCCAGTCCGGGGGCTGCTGTGAAAGCGTAACATCTAACAGGATACGCGCATCCCCGCCCAGCTGGGATTCCGGCATAACCCATAGTCCTAAGTTCAGTTCAGAGAGCAAAGAATATGCCTGCCTTCCGGCATTGGACATAAACTCCATACGAAGGCTTTGCCATATCGGTTCACCCGATCCAACGGTACTGATACGCATACAATGCTGCCCACTGTGACAACAGTCATCTGTTAATTCTACATATGCCTGTGCAGGCTCCTCAACATCAACCCGCACAAAACCGGTATAGGCTGCCGCATGTTCTTGGAGGGCTTTAAAGGAGGCGTTCCGATCTTCCCGTGTCTGCACAACCCCCATTTCCCTGGCATGATGCAGAAGGCGTACAGCTTTTTCCTGAGATTTGTCCTTGGCGTCAGGGAGGAACAGACCCCCTCCTTCAAAATCGAAATTCTCTACCGCATTGGCCCGGCGGCCCATACGGGAATCATGGTCAGTAAACCAAATAGCGTCCATTCCCAGCCGTTTGGCCTGGTACATATGCCCTTTCATGCTTGCCTTTCCCTCATAGCAGGAGTGCATGTGCATATGCATTGCATAATAGCGGCCCATAATTAAAAAACGCCCCTTTCGCTGCCTATGTTTTGTTAAACCCATTATACTATATCATGGAAAAGGGTACTATTTCAATTTTAGTATATATAATCTCATACTGTGCTTTTGCATTTTAATATCAAGCTTCAGATTTCCTTCATTTGTATTCATTGTGTACGATATATCCGGGGTCAGTTCTCCAACTTTTTTCAGGCTGGTTAGGTCAGCTTCTTCTATTGTACTGGGGCTTCCCTGCTGCTGCCATGCCCGATAGGTGTTGTGGCGCTCATGATCCAGGATATAACCTGTAATTTCAACCAAATGGTTCTCAGGCAGGTGACTGATTTCAACCTCCTGGCTTTCTTCTCCCTCTGGCTCATCATCCAATTCATCGAAATGGTAGATAATAAATGCTATCTGTTTTTCCCCTGTCCGGGTTGCCAGTATGTTGGCGTTGCTTCCGGGCTTTGGCCCTGATACCGCCAAGCGTTCTTCCCCAAGCAGCGACATCATTTCAAATCCTGTCTGAATGGGTTTTGGCAGATTCCCCGCCGTTACCAGTTCGCGCATCCCTTGGAAAAGCCTGTCCTCCGCCGCTTCTCCCGCAAATCCCCAGTACAGAAGCATGGAGATTGGAAATTGAAAAGCGTCTTTCGCCGCATAAAGGCAATGTACCAGCTTTACAAGGAACAGCGGTGAAAATTCGCTGTTGCGAAACTCCAGACACGGGTAATCATAAACCTTTCTATGCCAGTTGGAGCATACGCCCCATTCGTTTAAGTGGAATTCCACATCTTTAAGTCCAGGGTATTTGGATATCAGCCGCCGCTGGATTGACAAGATATCCTGTAAAAACCGAAGTATCGTGGGCTTTACCAAGGGATATTCCGCAGCATAGACCCCCTGGGTGCCATAGATATGATAGGAGATAAAATCCACTCGCGTACCTTTTTTCCCTGTCACAAAATTAGTGCCTTCTGCAACATGGCGGAGAAAATCCCTCAAAAAATACATACTGTAACAGCCTGGGCCTCCAACGCGAAGCTTATCGTCAACCGATGTAACAACATCCACAAAAACATCGTACATCCTGAAAAATGTTGGCAAATCTTCCACTGACCAGCCATCGGGTTCGTTCCACACCTCAAAATACCATGTCCGTATTTCATCCAGACCAAAGGTATCCAGTAAATTCTGCGTAAACGCCCGAAGCAGCTCCCGCCATTTATTCCAATCAGCAGGCCCCCTTAAATTGACTTTCAACCCTTCTTCCAGTTCCTTTACCTGGTTATCGCTGGTATAACAGATTTTTTCAGGGATAAAGTCGTATTCGACAATCGGCTTTATCCCTCTTTTGACATATTCGGCAAAACATTTATTAATCGTGTTAAAATTATATATGGGTTTTCCGTCTTCATCCTCTGTATATACCTGCCCGCCCAACTGCGCGTTCCACTTGAAAATATCGCTGAAAGTATAATGGCAGCGCAGGTATCGGCAGGTCTTCTTTTGCTCCATCCTGTCAAGCAGGGATTGTCCCTCGGGCCTCAATGTCTCCCAAAACAGCAAATCCGAACCGGCCGCTTCCCAAAACCTTGTATTGGGGCCGGCAACCTTCCATGGGTCTATCACAAATCGCTTCATACTCTTCGCCCTTTCATCTTAACGTGAGTTCGATCAAGCAAATTGGCGGGAGAAACCTCAGACGAGTACAACCTGGGGCGGATTAAAAAGGTTTGGAGAGTCCAGAGAACCTTTCCTAAAAAGGTTCTCTGGTCGCGCTCGCAAGCGCGAAATACCCCAGCTTGCTTTAAAGGAAGCATAAAGCTTACCTAAGAACAGATAACTAACCATTCCGTCAGTATTTTAAATAAAATCCCGCCTTTGAATTGTTTAGTGGGTGGGAAAAGATTTGGAATGGAATTAGTTCAGAGGGGGCAGCCCCATATAGGCGGGATTCTTCCTCTGTGTCAAACTCCGCAGAGTTTGACGAAGCTGGAGGTTTTCTCTTGCAGCCATCCAGCAAACCAACGGTTTGCGGATGATGGCGTGCCTAAAACCGAAAAACATAAAAATCCATCGAACTAACGTCATCTTAATATTTCAGTTTAGTTAAGCATAACAGACTATACAGCTATTTTTTTCGGTAAAAACAGGGCGCTTTCCAGCAGATACGTCATGTTCCTGATTGCTTTTTTCCATGCAGGGAATCATAATACTGCTTTGGGGTGCATCCATAGCGGCGCTTAAAAACTTTGATAAAGTAACTGACGTTTTGATAGCCGAGTTCAGCAGCCAAATCAGTGATTTTAACCCCTTCCCGGTGCATTTCCTCCTCGGCGCGCCGCAATTTTACCTCCATAACAAAATCCTTAAAATTTGTATTTAGCTGCTCGCTGAATACGGTGCTTAAATAATTTGGATTTTTGTGAAAGACTTCCGCTACCTGAACCAAACTCAGATCATCGCTCTCGCCCGCATATATCTTTTCTACAATGTAATCGCATATTTTCCCAAGCCCATCCGAAACCTTTCGGGATTGATTTTCACGCTGAAGCAGCAGCAGGCGTTCGCACAGGGAGAGGACAAATTGGCGCGCCCGTTCAATACTGTTAAGCTGTTCAAATTTCTGGTTGAGGGAAAAGTCGAATACATCCTGAGAATGGATGTTCATTTTGCTCATGCGACGGTGCAGAATACGCAGGATTTCAAACAACCCATTGTTGACCGCCTGATAGGAAAGCTGGCTGCCTGTCAAAAAGGCAAAGATACGTTCTATATCGCGCTGAACATCCGACAGGCTGGATTGATTGAGGTGGCCCTCCAACGCTTCGATCAGCGTGTACGGAAGCTGCGCCTTATTCTGCTCATAGCGTTCCACTGCATCAGCCTCAAATATTTTTATATCTGGATAAATAAAAACATAACGTCCGCCGGCCTGGGATATTTGGTAGGAGTGGTGCAGCTCGCCAATATCCTGCGCGCATGTGCCGATTGCCGCCGCGACAGATTCCCCCAGTTCATTGCAGATATCTTCCGCCAAAGCATACACGGATTCATATTGTTCTGCATTGACAAGCATATAGAGGTTTTCGTCCATCATGCTTACAGTCAATGCGCAACATTCGGATGAATGTTTGACATTCTCCGCCCGGCATACATCCTGTTCACGGAATGGGATTTCAGATGGATCCAGCGTTTCCCGGTTCTTCCGGGTAAAACAGATACACCAATAATGCCGCCAGGGAAGGGTAATTCCCCGCTCATCTAAGGACGCCTTAATCTCCTCATGGGGCCGGTGGCTGCGCAGTATCTCTGAAAGCAGGTTATTGCGCACTACAGCCTCATCCTCAGAAATGCGGGTTTCCAGCCGGGTAATGTACTTCTCCATACCGGAAAAGGTTTCGCCGAGAAGCTCTTCGTCTTTTTTACGTTTTGGCAGACGGACTTCCGCAGGCGGGTTCAGCAGCCATTCGTTTATTTCCTGGCTTTTGCGAACCAGGGAGCGCAGCGGGTGGGTAAGCTTCCTAACCCAAAGCAGCACAAAAAGCAGCGGTATGGCAACAGCAGCCAACCCAATGAGCAACGTCAATTGTTTCAGTTCGCGAATCTGTGCGCCATAGACCTGCATGGGAACAACACACAGGAACTTGAACCCATTGACCCGGGAGGTTTCAAAGAACAGGCAGTACTTTTGCCCGTCCTCGTCATACACCAGGTATCCTGAATCCCTGCCCATCAAATCGGGCAGGGAAATCCCGCTCAGGAAAGAAGACGTTTTCTGCTGCGCCGGAACAGGGGCTATGATGCAGCCATTTTCATCAAGGACATAAAGATCTCCGAACAGCGGTTCAGACATATGTTTTGCCTGGTCGTACAGCACATCGGCCTGTATGTTGAGGGAAATACAGCCGCGGACATATTTTCCACTGGTTCCCAGGGGGTAATTGCGGGAATAGCTGATAATATTTTTCTCCACCGGCTTCCCCTCCTCTGTACTGCGTATTTGGAGAAGCTGGAACTTGCCGTCTGCCGGCAAATCCCCCTCGACCAGCCAGCCAATATCCCCTATCCGCGGATTTTTAGAATCGAGAAAATAGGAACCCCCGCTGCTGACGACAAGCCGGTTGTCCAGATAATAGATATAAGCGCTGTCCAGGATGCCGCTTGAAAGGATTTGCCGGCACAGCTTGTTATAAACCCTGTCAACATAGATGTAATTCTCCGCCAGGGGATACCGGAACAGCCGGGTAATATCCATATCCCCAGACAGCTGATGGACGATCAGGTCATCCACTGTGCGCAGGACATAGCGGTCAACGTTGTCCCTGAACTGTTCCAGGATAATGGTGCTTTTCTGTTCCATTTCAGAGAGATATTTGTCAGCAAAAATATGTGTGTACAGTCCTGAGACAGTGACAACCGCCGCACAGATGGAGATGGAATAGGAGAGAATCAGCCTAAATAGGAGGGAATTGAATAAGGTGCGTATTTTGGACATGACGCATCTCCTTTCGCAGCATCTTCCATATTAAGGATAATACGCCGTTTCCAGGTGCGCATCGCCGCACACCTGGAAACGGCGTAGGGAAAGTTTAGGAAACAGGACTATCCTGTATCGTTACGAGAGAGTAGATTGAATCCAGTCGTTGGCTTCAGCAGTAAGTATCTCGCCGCCATCCTTCATCCAGTTTTCCACAAAGGTGTCAAAATACTCGACAGGCTTCGCCCCGGTGATGATCTGGATATAGACTTCTTTCTGCATCTTATCCAATTCATCCCAATATTTGCTCTTGGAGGGCAGGGAAACCAGCAGGGCGTCAGAATAATTCTTAGAATATGTCGCGTACTGTTCCGCGTATTCATAATACGCTGGCCGCCACCTCTGCCCAAACTTAAATATGCCGCCAAAGGCGATAAACGGGTTTCCAAAGCCAAATTCCTCAGATGAGGTTCCGTCTGGTATCAAGGATGTCTTTTCACCATTTTCCAGCTTGTAGTGCTTGCCCTCAATGCCATAGAAGGCTTTCATATAGTTATCATAATCACAGTTGAGCGTTTCAACAATTTGCAGGATTTTTCCCAGCTTATCCGGTTCCTCCTCCAGCTTTTTGGAAAAGCAGAGGTTGCCGCCAGTGACAACGCCCCAGCGGATGCTGCCACATTTTCCATCCGGTCCAATGGGCGCCTGGCCAACGACAATTTCAGCACCGTCGTTTTCATGGGCTGCCTGGAAAGCAGCATACATTTTTCCTCCCTTTTCGCCCCCAGCCGGCGGCGGGGCGTTGACATAAAATGGGCCGTTGTTGGTATATCCGATAATGCCTTCAATGAAATCATGGGAAATCGACCAGTGGCCGCCGCGGTTTTCTCCTGTAATGAATTCCGGGTTGAGCAGCCCTTCGGTATACCATCGGTTGAGCAGGGCCAGGGCGTCCTTCATTTCGGGCTGTACCGCACCGTAAGCAATCCCGCCGTCCTCTGTTCTCGACCAGTACCAGGGAATATAACCAAACGCTCCGTAAATAGAAGCAAAGGGCTCGGAGACGCGGCCAGAGGAGAGGGCGTAAGTATCTTTTTTGCCGTTTCCGTCCGGGTCTTCGTTGACAAACTTTTGAAATGCCACTTCAAACTCATCAAGCGTCTTGGGAACCGTTTCAATCCCTACCTTCTTCAACCAGTCGGCGCGCCAGATGCTTGTATAAACATATCTTCCGTTTTCGTTAAAATCTGGTATGCCATAGTTCTTCCCCTCAATTGCAGTGACAGTCCAAGCGTCAATTCCTTCATCCCTGCTTACATCCTCAACGTTTTTATAAATTTTCGGTGCAAGATGGTTCAGCAGTTCCTTGGGCAGTTCAATGACCATATCCTGGTCATAGTAACCCCGCAGGGTGTCCGGCCCGTCTGTCTTTACGATGTCGGGGAACTCGTTGGCGGCAATGCGCACATTGAGCAGCTCGTTCCACTTTGAGCGTTCAATATACCACATGTTGAACTTGACGTTAAATTTTTCTTCCCAGTAGAGCTTCATCTCCGCATCATCCGGCATAGGGGCATTGGAATGTGATCCAAGCCATTCTATGGTATAGGTCTTGCCCTCCTGGGGTTCATACTTCGCAAACTCATTTTCCGGTTCCGGGGTACCGGAAGCAGGCTCAGTGCTTGAGGATTGGGAAGACGAAGACGGGGTGGAAGAGGACTGCTGGGAACTTTGCGAACAGCCTGCGGCAAGGCCAGCAAGCATACCGGAAACGAGAAGGAGCGCCAGCGTCCTTTTTCCTGTGCCGTGGTTAGCTCTAAACATCTTTCATGCCTCCTGTTTTTGGATTTATTACATTAAAAGCGAATAACCTTTACCCTTTGAGGGAACCCATCATAATGCCCTTGACAAAATATTTCTGGATAAAGGGATAGACCATCAGAATGGGAGCGGTAGCTACAATGATCGTTGCGTATTTGACAACCTCCTGGGAAACCTGCTGCTCGGCAGAAACCGCCCCTGTCATCTCCACTGAACTTTCAAAGATGATACGGCGCAGCACAATTTGCAGCACAAAGCGGTTTGGGTCGCGCATATAAAGCAGGCAGTCAAACCAGGAGTTCCAGTGCTGGACAATCATCCAAAGGGAAATCGTGGCGATAATCGGCGTTGAAACTGGCAGTATGATATTGAAAAGCGTGCCGATAGCGCTGCATCCGTCAATTTCCGCTGCCTCATCCAGTTCCTCCGGGATGCTCATGAAAAAGTTGCGGATAATGACCACATTGAAAGCCTTCATCGCCGAAGGGAGCACCATGCTCCATATGGTATCGAACAGGCCGAGATTTTTAATCAGAATGTATTCGGGAACCAGCCCGCCGCTGGCGAACATAGTCAGGATGAGCATAAAGGTGAGTACATTGCGCCCCGGCAGATTCTTTTTTGAGAGGGGATAAGCATACCCAATTGAAACAGCCAGCCCGATGGCGGTGCCAAGCAAAGTACGAACAATGGTATTCAGATATCCTGTCCAGATGAACGAGGATTTCAATACAAAGCTGTAACCCACCAGCGACCACTTTTTTGGCAAAACACTCATCCCGCTCAGGTTGACCGTATCTGGCGAGGAAAACGAACGCCCAAGTACGAACAGCAGCGGGTAAAGCATAGAAAATGAGACGATAAGGGTGCATATCACAATCACGCCGTCAAATACACGCTCTGTACGGGAGACAGGCGGGCCGCTGTGCCGGCGCTTATGAAATACGGAATCCATTACCACAACCCCTCCTCTCCGGCTTTTTTTGCAATGGTATTGGTCAGGAAGACCAATACAAAGGAAACCACATTTCGGAATACATCAACTGCTGTTGCATAACTGTATTTCATCTTTTCAATGCCCAGCCGATAGACATAGGTGCTGATAACGTCCCCGACACTGAGAACGCCGTCGTTGAGGAAATTAAAAATCTGGTCGAAATTATCCTCAATCAGTTTACCGGATCGCATGATAAGCATCATAACAATGATGGGCATAATGGAGGGGATTGTAATATACCAGATGCGTTTCAGGCGTGTGCAGCCGTCGATGGTAGCAGCCTCGTACAGTCCTGTGTCGATTCCGGTGAGCGCTGCAATGTAGATCACAGAATCCCAGCCAACAGATTTCCAGATGCCTGTAAAGACCATTGTCCCCCGAAAGTAACGCGGATCGCCCAAAAAATAGACGGGATCCATGCCAAAGGATTTGATAACAAAATTGATAGGGCCGGTTCCCGGTGAAAGAAGCTGCAAAAAGATGCCCGCTACTACCACCCAGGAAATAAAATGGGGCATGTAGGTAAATGTCTGCACCAGCTTTTTGTACCTGACATTTTTGAGCTCGTTGATAACCAGCGCAAGGATAATAGGAGCGGGAAAGCCGAAGATCATTTTATAGAAGCTCATAATCACAGTATTTCCCAGCACCGACCAAAAGCTGCGGTTGCCAAAGAGATAAATAAAATGTTCCAGACCTACCCAGTCGCTTCCAAGTATCCCTTTTTTTACCTGGAAATCCTTGAAAGCAATCGTAATGCCGTAGAGCGGTATGTACCGGAAGATAATCAGGAAAAGAATACCTGGCAGCATAAGCAGGTAGAGCGACTTGTATTTGTTCCAATACCGCCCGCCTATCCGGTGGGCGCTCTTGCTGCCGGATGCTTTTACTGGCTTAACCGCTTTGGTTGGATTCAGCATAGGAATCACCTCCTCAATCGTTTATAAAGAACTGTTTCTATGTGGGATAAATGTTGGGGTTTTGTCAGGCCCCCAAAACCACCAGGTGGATTGTATGGCATCATTTTAACATTCCAATGGTCAAACCACAATCATCCTTTCGTCAGATAATAGCCCTAACTTCATATTATTATGGAAGTTTTATTCTTATATAGTCAGAAAATTCAGATTTTATGGCATTTTGACTAAAAAAACAGATGCCCCAAACTTTTTGGAGCATCTGTTTCAACTCAAGCGGCGTCCTGTTTAATTTCCAAAAAAGTCCAGATCAGGTATGATTTGGATACAGACTTTATGCTGGCTGGCCTTTTCTTTTACAGTAAAGTCAACCATAAACACATTATTTCCCGGCTGGGGGTTCTCCTCTTCTGAATGTACCTCCATATGTTCCGCGTCCAGCGAAACTGTTACTAGGGAGGGATCATAAACCAATTCTGCCCGCGCGTGTTCCCCTTCAATAAATACCCTTCCGTCTTTCAAGATAATTTTAGATTTTGTCACAAAACGTCCGGTAAAGTCCACAGGCTGTCCCGCGGTGCAGGTATCGGTTACAGTCAGCTTCCCGTTTTCCTCAAACAACAGGCTTCTGTGGAGGGAAGAAAGATAGGGAAGCCCATATGCTTTTTCCATGTCAATTTCTATCCGGCGGCTTCCAGCTCCTTCTAACAATTCAAAGGATCCGCAGGCATATTCCGCCCCTGGTTTTTGGTATTCCCCGTCAATGATTGGGACGCTGTGCCCTCTGGAGCTGTTGCACACCTTTGTGTACCTCTGCTGGAAATATTCCCTGGAATATTTCCCACGTCCAAGATCAATCAATAGGGAATCCCCATCTATATGGTAAATGATAGAGCCTACATCGTTATGGTTGTGGGGCTGCGCGTTATGTCCGCCCTTTGCGGCAAAACAGACGGTGTGCCCTTTCACAGTTTCGCTTGCGACAAACTGCTGCGCCACAGGCATCAGATACGAACGAACCGGATCAGGCGTATCCTGTTGAAAGTCAAAATGGCGCGCCCAATAAATATCGCGGTAGTCGGTACACCAGCGGTGGCTTCCTCCCTGCGCGCCTAAAACGTTGCAGGCATAATTCAGGTCAGGCAGTTTTACGGTGTCGTATTCGTTTTTCAGGAAGACCGCCAAACCCAGCCTGAAATTGATCTCCTTTGCGGAATCGGAAAAACTGACAACATGGTTTTGTGTCATATAAATTTTCTGTTGGAACTCGGCAACCCTCCGAACCTTGTCATAGGCAAAAAGATTGATCTCCCCATCTGTCCGGCGGCGAAGGGTTTCTGCAAAACCTGAGAAAAAGCTCATGCCATATCTCCAATAGGACGGCCCCTCCACACAGGCACCGTCTTCGGAGAGCCCGCCCATATAGCCGTCCAGAGTGGCCAGCAGCCGCTGGATAATAGGCGTTAATACGCTGCTGTCCGCAATCAGATATAAAGCGGTCATTCCAATGGAACCGGCGCATACAGCAGACCAGTTGTTGGTTCCCTTCTCCCATTTCCAAAGCCCTGTCAAATCCAGATAGGGCGTAAGCACCCGCCGGTAACATTCTGTTCTGGCGCGGTATACAACCTGGGGAGCAAGCCGCTCTTCCAATAGGGTAGTGATCTCGCACAATGCAAACGACGTTTCACACGCAAACAGGTCAAGCTGATGCACATGGGCATAAGAGCTGTTGTCGATCAGCCCCTTTTCATTGTAGCGGACTTTGGGCACACGAACATCGGTGCCTTTGGGAACCAGGTGCGCCGGGGCAGACCAGGTATATTCGTCGCAGATTGCCCAGATAATGTTTTCCAGCTCCGTTAAATATTCGTCCCTTTCAGGATAGAGCATGGACAGCATTGCAAAGGCGTTCAGGCGGTAACGGTGGTTGCTGTATTCCGCTTCTGTCTCTCCCCGCGCCCCATTCTCATCGTATTGGCGGAAATTGGAATACCGTATGGCGGGAATAGGTTTTCCCACCCACTCTTTTCCAGCCTGTTCCAACAGGCTGAGAGTTTTCGCAAAATGAGGGCTGCTGCGGATATGGGCAACATCCTCCTCACTTAACTTTGGGCTGAAGGGTTTTCCCTCTCCCTTTTGCAGCGCGTTGTAAATTGTAATCGTATCGTATTGAAACAGCATTTTCTCTCCTCCTTAATGAAATCATCCTTTAATTGAGCCGATCATCACGCCTTTTACAAAGTATTTTTGAATAAAGGGATAAAAGCACAGAATCGGGACTGAGGAAACAACAATAAGGCAGTATTTTAGAAGATTGAACAGCTTGCGCATCTCCTCTGCGGCATCGGGGTCAGGGTCTACCACATTGCTGGCAAGAAGTATCTCCTGCAAAAAAATCTGCAAAGGATAGAGTTTTCTATCGTTCAGATACAGGAAAGCGTCAAAGTAGGCATTCCAATGCCCTACCGCATAGTATAGCGTAATAACTGCCAGCACTGCTTTGGAAAGCGGCAGCAGGATAGAGAAGAAATATTTCGCATCACTGCATCCGTCAATACGCGCCGCCTCCAGCAGTTCCTCTGGTATATTGCGGAAAAAAGTACGGGTTATAATCAGGTTCTGCACGCCTATTGCCCCTGGAATTATCATAACCAGCCGCGTGTTGAGCAGATGGTACTTCCCCATAATGATAAAGTTAGGCACCATACCTGCGCCAAACATCATGGTAAAGGTAAACATGAACATAATACTATTCATAAAAGGGACGTTTTTTCTGGACAGGGCATAGGCGGCCATAGCGGTCATCGCCACATTGACCATGGTTCCTGCCACAGTATAGAAAATCGTATTGGCATAGCCGGTCAGGATACTTTTATTGGAAAAAACCGCCTGATATCCTTCTAAAGAGAAGCCAACAGGCCAGATAATCACCTTTCCGGCAGAAACCGCCGCAGGATCAGAAAAAGATGCGGCAACAATGTGCATCAAGGGAAAAATAATAGATATCGTTATAACCGCTGTCAAAATATTGATAATGGTATAAAATATCTGATCCTCTGTTGACAGATGAATCTTTTTCCTAGTGGATTGTCGAACGGACACATCCTGTGTCTGCATACTGGAACCCCCTTTTCTTTTGTACACTCAGATGTTGCATCGGTTGGCTTCCCTTTTACCACAAGCTGGTTTCTCCAACCTTATTGGAAATGTAATTGACCAGCGTTATCATCATCAGGTTGACAACTGAATTAAATAGACCGATTGCGGCGCCATAGGAGAAGTTGGCGTTTCCAGCCCCAAGCCCCACCTTATATACATAGGTGGAAATAACCTCGGAAGCATTCAGGTTCAGATTGTTCTGCATCAGGTAGGCTTTTTCAAAGCCGACAGACATGATATTTCCAGATCGCAGAATCAGCATAATGACAATAGTGGGAACGATAGCGGGAAAGTCAACATGGATCACCCTTTTAAAACGGCTGGCCCCGTCGATTTCCGCTGCTTCATGAAGCTCCTGATCCACATTGGAAAGAGCGGCGATGTAGACAATCGTACCCCAGCCCATTCCCTGCCATACCCCTGACCACACATATAGATGCGCGAAGGCCTTTGCGCTTCCAAACAGATCCGGGGCAGTAGAACCGGTCAAAAATTGATACAGTATCCCAAACAAACCAATAACCGGATTAAACACCTGTCTCAATATGCTGACCATGACAACAACAGCAATAAAATGGGGAATATAAGTAATCATCTGTACCACCTTGCGGTATTTTGCACTGCGAAGCGCATTAAGGCAAAGCGCCAGCAGGACTGGCATAGGAAATCCGGCAATCAGAGAATAGAAGGAAAGAGTAATTGTGTTTTTAATCACCCGCTCGAACTGGTAAGAGGTAAAAAACTGGGTAAAATTTTGGAAGCCAACCCATGGGCTTCCTGCAATGCCCTTGACAGGGTCAAATTTCTTAAAAGCAATTTGTATCCCATACATCGGCACATATTTAAACATGATGAGGTAGATAAAGGGAAGCAGGATAAACAGGTATAATTGCCAATTCTGCACGATCCTTTTTTGCAAATCGTTTTTATCCTTCAATGAATTTCACTCCTTTTATCCAGATACACATCAGGCGCGGAACGGGGAAGCTCCCGCCCCGCGCCCTGATTATCCTTAATCTGATATCTGATATCTGCTGAGAGGGCTTATTATCTGCCATTGGTGCGGTCGAGGGCAGCCTGGGAAACCTCCAAATATTTTGCAAGCCCAATGGATTCCAGATTGGCAATATATTTGTCCCAGTCCTTCTCAATGTCCATATCTCCGGTGATAAAACGGGCAAAGCTCTCGTTTACATAGGTTTTCAAGTTGGCGCGTATTTCAGATATTTGCTCCATCTCCTCAGTGGTGTACTTTATCCCCAAAATCGGCTCCTTGGGCAGAAACTCCTCATAGAAGGACGGGCTGTAAGAGAAGTCGTCAGAGGAGGTCAGATTGGTTGCACCCTGCCAGCCGCCAGCCATTTCCACAATCATAATGCCAGGATTGCGGAACTGCCAGTGTACATTCTGCACCTTGCCCCATGCCTTGAAAAAGCCTTCAGTTGTATATTTTACGGGAATGCCGTCTTTCAGCCCGCCGTTTTCCACTGGCCCCCAGTTTACCCCTTCAAAGCCGTAGCGGGAGATCAGCGCCTCTTCTGGCGTCATCATAGCGTCGGCCAGCATAAAGGCAGCCTCAGGGGTTTTGCAGTCCCTGGTGATTAACCACATGGGAGAGGCTTTTGGCGGCTTATAAGTAGTAATCCGCAGTCCGTCCGGCCCCTCCACAGGGGCCATGCCTCTGTATTCATTATTTCTGTCATCTCCCACCGTGGAACGGAAGGTCGCGGAGGAACCTCCAGCCAAAACCATCCCCACCGTGGACTCATCCCCTGACCCGCACATGGAGAACAACTGGTCGCCGTCAATGGAGAACGAAAGGGGAGACAGGAGTTCCTCGCGGCAGAGCTTGTTCATATACCGCAGCCCCTCGCGCCAGCCCTCAGTATTATAGGCAACGCTCAGCTTTCCATCTGTCTGAATCAAACGGTAATCGGTATCATTGTATACGAAAGCGTTCATCAACCATTGGCAGATATCTTTGGAAAGGTCTGCACAGCCGAGTATGGGCATTTCATCTGCCTTGCCATTCCCGTTGGCATCCATTTCCTTAAACGCTTTGAGTACCTGGTACAGTTCCTCTGTTGTTGTCGGATACCGTGTCACCATCTCCTTTGACCAGGGCAGGGATGGGTCTGAATCACTCCAGCCTATCTTGTGCAGCCATTTTTCATTGATATAAGGCCGATGGGGATAGAGCGCAGCACCCTCCTCATTGTACTTTGGAACATAATACAGCCTTCCGTTTGCCGATTCCACCAGTTTTTTCAGTCCTTCCCACTTGACAATGGTGGCCGGGGCGTACTCCTTCATATGGACAGCAAGATTCTCGTAATAGTCTGTCAGATCCATAATGATCCCACTCTGTCCATAATTGAGTATAGTAGTATCATCCAGGCGGTCAAAGCCCATGAGTACGTCGGGCAGCTGGCCGTTAGACGCTATGATAACGCTCAGCTTTTGTTCTGCATCCTTTGAGGGGTAAAGTTCAAATTCACAGTTGATGTTGCCAATCTCCTGGTAGTGCCTGGTCAGGTCGTTGTCCACATAATCGCTGACATTGGCATTCTGTGCTGCTCCTATCTTTAAGGTAATAGGCTCTTTACAGATGGGATAAACGCCGGGAGGATTCAGGTTAGGATCCTGCAAGCCGGTTTCCGGGGCAGAAGCTGCCGCGGAAGCGCTCTGTGTATTGGACTTGGGTGAAGATGTACCGGAAGGCTTCTGGGAGGATTGCTGAGAAGCGGAAGACGAAGCAGATGAACAAGCGGTAAGCATCATAAAGAAAGAGGTCAGGATACACATGGCACGGATATTCTTTTTCACAAGTCATACTTCCTTTCTTAAAATCAAATCGTAAAGGATATATACATTCTTAAGATTTATAGTTATCCGACGCATGATGCTGTCGAGTAACTTATAAAGGATTCCCTCCTCCCTTCGTACATATTTTGTACACGAATTTCTCTTTTTGTTTACATTATCACATTATTGCCTATAAATAAATCGGTAATTTATTTAGATATAGTCAAAATTACGGTTTTTCCATAAAATCTGTTATATGGACGATTCTTAAAAAATGGATGATTGCATATTTTTTTCGTTGTAGTAAAATGATTTTAGTATCTTTTGCCCAACCATACAGGCTGCTTTCCAATCTATTAGTAGAAGGGAACACTTTTAGGGAATTTGGAGCCAGGGAGCAATATGGCGCAAAAAGTCCTGTCCCTGGCTGAAACAATACCAGGGACAGGATAAACCAGTTCTAAGCTGCCCTATTTTTTGAGGGATTTTTTATATTCTCCCGGGGTCATCCCAAGATGTTTTTTAAACACCTTTATGTAAGTGTTATCGCTGGCAAAGCCGCATTTCTGAGCGGCAGCCCCCACAGAATCCCCCTGAATCAAATACTCAACGCTTTTGTCAACACGAACTTGATTGATATAGGTAAGAAGCCCGACGCCGGTACAATCCTTAAAAAAATTAGAAAGATAGGTTGGATTTAGGGCAAATTCGTAAGCAATCCCTGATACGCTTAAATTGCTGTCGTGGTAATGGTTCTTTACAAACTCTACAATCTGGTTATATAAGGAAGAGGATTTTCCCGGATTAGCGGTATAAATAAGCTCACAAGTTCTTTCAACAATATCAACAAGCTCTTTTTGCAGCGATTCCACATTGGCGGTAGAACCGGAATGGATAACCTTGGTAAGCTGCATAAACAGTTCATTTTTATTGGGGATGTCGCTTTCCTCTATTGCACGGGTCAAAACAGCAATAACGTTTGTAAGCCAAAGGCGAAACATCAGGCTGGAAGCGGGAACGCCGTTAAAACACTCGTTAAAAAGCTGGTTAAGATATTCCACAGCATCGGTACAGTCTCCAATCTTAATTGCATGGATGAGAGGAGCCTCCAGCTTGCTGTGAAAATATGGCATGGTATTGGGCCTTTTACATTCTTCAAGCGTCATAACCCTTGCGCTTTCTGTCAGGCTGCAATAGCGCATCATATCCAAGGCATCCTGATAGGCTTTGGCTGCCTGTGAAAGTCCCTCAAAGATTTCTCCTGCTGTGATAAAGCAGTCCAATGCGTACCGTTCCATCAGGTCATGGTGCAGCATGGTCAATTTATCTTTCAATTCGGATCCAGGCAGTAGCTGAATGGGAAGCATACAGCAAAAACAGGCGTTTATTTTAGTCATCATGTTCAGCCGGTTCTTTCCAAAAACACGTTCTACCCCTTCTGCAATCAGATATTCCAAGGTTTGGCTGGTCTGTGGTTGGATGGTCATCTGGCGAACCATTAGCAGAACTACTATATAGGAGCTCTCTCCATCCATACCAAGGGCTATACTATCCTTCTGCAACTGGTCGGAGGTTGTATAGCTGGCAGTGAGCAGCCTCCATAAAAATAAGGAACGGAATTCATTCTGTTTATTTTCCAAATCGTTTTCCAGCTTTGCCTGCCGCTGCTCCGCACGCTGAATTGTATTATGTATCTGGATGTACTCCCGATAGCGCAGGCTCTCCTCCCCCTTTCCAGAAAGAAGGGCCTTTAAAGGACGATAGTTTATTACAGACAGCCAGATTGCCGCGCCGGCTCCCAGAATAGCGCACAGGATAAGCATACAACGGCTGATAAAGATGACAGAATGTCTGGACTCCCCTGATGGAGACGGATTATAGATATACTGCCAGCCTGTTTTGGGCGAGACGATCTGATATAGCCCATCCTGTTCCATATCCAAGGGATATTCGGGACTTAAATCAATCAGGGTCCGCCCATCTGCAATGATTTTAAAATTTTCATGGAACGTTTCCTGAAGCTCGCCCTCTATACGTCCAATATCAAGGAATACAACCAGCGTTGCCTTTGAGGCGGAAAAAAACTCATCCCGCAGCGCCGCAATATAAACCATCTGATTGGCAGATTCCTTGGCTGGAAGCCATACATAGCCTGTAAAGTCCTGTGCTTTCATCAAGGAAAGCCATGCTTCAACCGTATAGTTTTCCTGTTGATGCCTTTTATCAAACAAATCCTCAGGGGACATGTAAGTTGTCGGCGTCATGACAAATTCCCCATTCTGAAAAAATATATAGAAATATTCAATGTACTTCGTATAGGTTTGCAGAGAAGACAGATCGTTCCTTGTTTGGGAAAGCTTATAGTAAAAAGAAGGGACGCTTTGAATTGTTTTGGATTCAAGCGCAAGGATATTGCTGTTGCGGGCTATATTGGAAAACAGGTTGTCTACCTCAGTTAAACTTGCATCAACATGCTGCATCATTTGAAACAGCTTTGCATGGAGATACTCGTCCGTCTGTTTTTCCAATGCGCTACTCATACTATACGCAAGTATGGAGTAAACCGTAAGAGGCACCATCAAAATAAGCAAATAGGTTATAACCCAAAAGCCAAAAATACGTTTTTTCCACATAAAAAGAGCCCTCCTATGTGTACCAGTATAGCATATTGCCGAATTCTGCGCAACAGACAGAGAAACTACCCAACCCTCCATACAATTCAGAATGGAGATATATATTAAAGCGAAAACCCATTTCAATTTGAAAGGAGTAGGTGTAAAAATTACATTTCATTTATCCCATCTTAATATCATTTATGTCAGAAAGAAGGGAAGCCATCTTGAGAACCGTATTCATACTTTCCGACCAGCACAACCCGTCTTTCAGCGGCTGTTATGGCGGAATAACGAGGACCCCCAATTTAGACCAGCTCGCCCAGGAGGGGACGCTCTTTACATCGGCATACACGCCGTCCCCCATGTGTGCCCCTGCCCGCGCCTGTCTATTTACAGGGCAGTTTGTCAACAGGATTGGTTTTTGGGACAATACCATGCCCTATGATGGAAGTGTTCGGGGATTTGGGCATCATCTAAGCGAACACGGGATTCCGTTGACCACCATAGGCAAACTTGACTTTGCCGGGGAGGATTACGATTATGGCATCCATGAAATGCTGCTGCCAAACAACCGAAAAAGCCTTGATGCTGTTTCGCTGTTTCGAGAGCCTCCGCTTCTACGGCGCCCTGTCTACCATGTAAAGAACAACTGGGACGTTTATCCCAGAGAAGACCAAACTCCCAAAGAAAGGGATATTACCAACACCGCCATACAGTGGCTGCGCGAGCATGGCCAGGAGGAAAATTGGGTGTTAAATGTAAACTTTACCCGGCCCCACTCACCCTGGAAAGCACTTCAAGAACCGCTGCGCCGTTATCAGGACGAAATGTCCAGCATCCAGCTCGCCCCAAAATATACCCAGCCCTTAGAGGAACTTCATGAAGTGGACCAATATCACAGCATTTATTCCTGTGGTTACGATTATGGAATAGACCGGGTAAAAAATTCCCATGCAGGTTATCATGCTATGATAGAAGAAACAGATGAAAGTATTGGACAAATTTTGGATACCTTAAAGGAATTATCCCTGTATGACGACGTTTTAATAGTATACTCCTCAGACCATGGCGAAATGGCGCGGGCCCATGGTATATGGGAAAAGTCCGCCATGTATGAGGATTCTATCAGAATCCCCCTGATTATCCGGGAACCCGGACGCAAAGAGGCCCGCATATGCAAAGCGCCCGTATCGTTGATTGACGTTTTCCCGACAATCTGCGATTACGCTGGCCTCCCACCTCTCTCGTCCTCCCAAGGTCAGTCCCTACGCCCGTTTGTCAACGGGGAAGCGACTGCGCCGTCGTTTAGGGATTATGCTTTCAGTGAATCCCATACCCTTGGAAGGGTTGCCGCTTCTTTTGCGGTTCAGCACGACGGATGGAAATTGATGGAGTATGTGGGATACGAGCCTGTTTTGTTCCATCTGGATAAAGACCCGGATGAGATGAAAAACCTCGCGCCGCTGGCCGTTGGGAATACAGAAATTGCTCAACAGGCAGCGCGGCTTCGGAAGCTGCTTTCCAAAATCTGCAACCCGCCGGACGTAGACCGGCAGGCCCGCGCAGCCCAGGAAAAAAAGAAAGCGGAACTTGCGTCCACCGGGCAGCTTGAAAAGGAGCTGAAGAAACGGGGCTTTCAAATAAAGGGCGGAAGGCTTGCGCCCGACGGCGAACCTCCGGTTTAACTGGAACATATCGTTTTACGCCTTATCCCGCGGCATTATTTTGCGGAAAAAATATAGATGAAGGAGAAAACATGATGTACAAAAAATGGCTTGAGAACGCAACCAACAAAATGGAACGTGCCGCCGCCCGGATTGGGGACAACATCCCTTACCAGTCCTTTGATGGAAAATACCGTTACATGAACTGGGACGGCGCCACGCCGCCTTTATGGTCTTTGGGAATGGATATGAGGGAAACAGAGAGTATCGGCGCATGGACAAACGGTTTCTGGGGCGGAATCCTTTGGCTGCTCTATGACAAAACCGGCAAAGAGGAATATCGAACCTATGCCGAAGGGCTGGAAAAGCGCCTTGACCAGCCTTTGGAGAGCTTTACAGAGTTAAGCCATGACGTTGGCTTTATGTGGATGCTCACAGCAGGGGCGAACTACCGGAGGACAAGCTCTAAAGAATCCCTTCTGCGCCTTTTAAAGACCTCCAGCCATTTGGCGGGCAGGTTTAACCCAGCGGGGAATTTTATCCGCGCCCAAAATGGGGATGATCGAATCGGGCGGGCGATTATCGACTGTATGATGAACCTTCCCCTTCTCTATTTTGCCAGCGAGCTGACAGGAGACCCCCGCTTCGCCAATGTTGCCGCAGCCCACGCTGACACCACGCTGCGGGAGTTTATCAGGCTGGATGGCTCTGTATTTCACGTTGTAAATTTTGATCCCAAAACCGGGGAACGGGTTGGTGCATTGGAAGGGCAGGGATATAGCACGGAGTCTTCCTGGTCGCGGGGGACAGGCTGGGCCATATACGGGTTTGCGCTGAGTTATCTGTATACGGGAAAAGCAGAATATTTGGAAGCCTCCAAACGGTCTGCTGAATTTTTTATGAGCCATCTTCCACAGGACGGCGTTCCGCGCGCTGACCTCCTTGCCCCTCTGGATGACCCAGCATGTATGATAGATTCTTCCGCTGCTGCAATTGCCGCTTCTGGTATGGTACTGCTGTCCAAGGTTTCCAAAGAGGAACTATGGCGCAATCATGCGTTAAGGCTTTTGGAGGCATTGCAGGGGACGTGTGTAGCCGGAGATGATGAGGAAGCTCTCCTTCTGCATGGGAATGTTGGGTACCACCGTCCCCTTGCACGCGATATTCCCCTTATCTATGGTGATTTCTTCTATTTAGAGGCGCTGATGCAGCTTGACGGCTTTTCTGCTTTATTTTAATTTGATGGTGTTGCCATAGCGGTCAACGAGTTGGATTTAGTAAAGGGAGATCGAAATATAGACCGAGTTTACTCTGCTGCCGCGGTCGCCAAACCTTTACCATTTTATCATAGGAGGTTATTCTTTTGCTAAAGCCTTTTATTTCCCCCGGTTGAACCGGGAGTTTTCTTCCGCTAAAGCTCCCAAAAACAAATACCGCTTTATCGGCATGATAAAGCGGTATTTGTTTACGGGGGCAGAAGGGCTCGGACCCTCGGCACGCGGTTTTGGAGGGGATGTGGAAGCTCTTAACCCCGCTTATTTACTGGCTTTTTAAGCCCTGTTCCTGAGCATCTAAAAACATTTTCTGCCCTTTTGATGCTGATCTTCTTTCCTCGTATACCATATCTTTTCACTTCACGACGACCTCTAAAAAACGGCACCTCCAACGGCATGGCCGTCAGAGTATATCTTTCGGAATTCCCGTCTCTTTAAGGGCGGGCAAAGGTGCCGTCCGGCCTTCTGGCGTTGGTCCACTTGGGAAGGGCGGGATCGCAAGGGAAAGCGGCGGCGGCCTTTTCGTCAATATCTACGCCAATACCAGGACGGTCGCTTAAATACACATAACCGTTTTTAAGCTCGGGACATCCGGGGAACACATCCCGGCACCCCTGCCCGAATCCCTGCCATTCCTGAACCCCGAAATTCCAGGAGGACAAATCCAGATGAACGTTTACTGCATGGCCGATGGGTGAAACATCCCCCGGTCCGTGCCATGCTGTCCTTACACCAAATGCCTCGCACAGCACCTGGAGCTTTTTGGCGGGGGTCAGGCCGCCGATCTGGCTGATGTGGACGCGGATAAAATCAATCAGCCGCTCACGGATAAGCCCCATCCACTCCATGGGATTGTTAAAGAGCTCTCCCATGGCTAGGGGTGTAGCAGTTTGATTTCGGATTGTTTTAAACCAATCCACCTGCTCCGGTGCAAGGCAGTCCTCCAGATAGAACAGCCGGTAAGGCTCCAGATCCTTTGCAAGGCGAACTGCGTCAATGGGTTCCAAACGCTCATGGACATCGTGGAGAATTTCAAAACGGTTGCCGTACTTCTCTCTCACATACGCGATGGTTTCCACAGTCTCCCGCATATATTGATGGGGATCATAATATTCTCCAAGACAAGCCCCCCTTGGCTTGACGGACTCCAAATCCTGAACGCCTCCGTACCGTCCCTTCTGGATGCGGATATACTGGGTGCCTATCTCCAGATATTGTTCAATCTGCTCATCCAGCATCTCCTCCGGGGTCATTTTCCCATAGCGGGGATCTTGGGTGGAGAAGCCGCCGGCATGGCGGTAAACCACTGCTGCCTCCCGTACTTTTCCGCCCAGCAGCTCATACAGGGGCATTTTCGCCATTTTCCCCTTGATATCCCACAGCGCCATATCCACGCCGGAGAGGGCGTTATTCAGGATAGGCCCGTTTCTCCAATAGGGGCTTGCCATGGCCATTTGCCAGATATCCTCGATTCGAGATACGTCCTTGCCTACAAGAAGGGGTTTCATGTAGTGTTCCACTGCGTCGGCCACTGTAATCCAACGCTGCGTATAGGTGGCACAGCCAAGTCCGTATAATCCGGGTTCACTGGTTTCTACCTTTACCACCACCAGCGCAATGCCGTCCGGGGCTGTACAGATTGCTTTTATGTCTCTAATTGTAATCATGTTGTTTCCTTTCTATTCCTTACAGAGGAATCATCACTTGTTTAAGCGCCGTTTTGCTCGCCCCTGGCGGGGCAACCGCAAAACATGGTACAGGTTCGTTCGCGGGCTTCATCCTTCCTGCTGCGGGTCGTATTCCGCCATAATGCTTAAAAAACCCATAGCCGGGAACACCCATACCTCCTTGTAATTGTAGCAAGCCGCGTCGGGGTAATAGGGAATATCCTCATTCCGCTGGGATTCAACGCCAACGGAGAAGGAGCCGACCAAATCGCCGCTCATGGCGGAATACTGAGGCGTATAATTATAACCCTCGCCCCACACTAGGGATTGGTTGAAGGGATTCCTCCCGACCTGCCACTCAAGGGATCGAGTGACGATTTCAAGCAGCTCCCGGTCTTTCAGAGCATTGGCGCAGGCAAGGATTCCTTTGGCCTGAGAGAGCTGAATACCGGAATTGCCCCGGAAGGAATACCAAACCGGGAAAAGCCTCAGATAAACGCCATCTGAGAGCCTGACGCCATTCTGAATTTGTTCCCGTGCCATTTGGGCTGTCGGGCAGCCAAACCAGGTGGAACAGTCCTCCTCTATAACCTCATCCAGCCGGTAGATTGAGGCCGGGATCATTGCGTAGGGTTCGGTAAATGATACAGCCTTTTTGATATACGCTCCATACCTCTCCATGCAGGAGAGATACTCCGCTTTGGGGCTGATCCCGTTTATCATGGCGAGGGCGGTCATGGGAAGGTGTTCCCTGGAGGAGTGCTGGGAATGAACGATTTTTTTGTGATCCGAGGTTTCATAGAAGAAGCCGCAAAGGGGGATATCCCAGCCAGGCTGTTCTGTTTCCTGGCACTGGGTGACGTACAGGGCAAAATCCTCCCCGGTTTCCAGATAGGCATGGTCCCTTGTCGCCTGATAGAGCAGCACCGCGCTGATACATCCCTGTGCCGCATTTACAAGGTTATGGTTCCCCTCATTTTTCATGTCCTCCAGCGCCCATGTAAAATCCTCTTTTGCGGCGGTGAGGGCATATTCCGCGAATACAGGGTCTTCCTCCAGGAAGGCCATAGCCATTTTTGCCTCTACCCCGGCGCACAGGAGATTCCCCTGAATGGTACGGACGGCCTGATGAATGATATCATCATAGTCCCCAAGCAGACCTTTTGTCCAGAAATCCATACAGATCCATGAGGCTCTGTACCCGTCCCCAAAGCGGGTTTTCAGCACCCAATCGGCGCCCCATCGCGCCTCGTCCAAAAGGAGCTCGTACAGTTCCCTGTCTCCCTTAGCCTTGGCCTTTTCCATCAGACAGAGCATGGCGTAGACAGCCTCCGCCGTATTGCCCAACCCCTGGCTCAAATCTCCTGCGTCGTGCCATCCTCCGTTTATCACCTTCGTGACGCCGTTATGACTGCATTGGAGATCCTCATGGCAAAGGTCATGAACACCTGGGACAATAAATCCGCACCGCTCCCCATAAAAGAAATTCAAGGTTTTGACAATGGTATCTCTCCAGACATCCCGGCCAATGGAGAACGGCCTGGTAATCTTCTCTCCCGCTTTGATAAAGTACCTGCCGGGTTCTTTCAGCCCGCTGAAATCAAGGAGCTGGTATCTCCCGGTTTTTTCTGTAACCGTCTCCACGTTTCCGCACAAAACCGTCAGGCCGTCCCCGCTTCGGATGACCTGGAAGGACTCCGCCTGGATACCTTTTCCGATTGCTGTCTTTTTTACATCTAAAAGATACCCAACATGGGAGAAGCAAATCTCACCCTCTTTAGGCTCCCAGCCCCGCTGGTGGTCGGCATCTACCCTTTCCAGCCTGACCTCCGCAAAGTCTAGGCTCACATGGTTTCCTGCGCCTGGTTCCGCTCCCTGCAACCTGTACTGGAAACTGAATCCCTTCACCTTATCCCGCACAAGCTCCGGGAATTCCCAGGTCACGATATTCCACTTCCGGTTTTCCAGACAGACGAAATGGAGCCCCTCCCTTGTCATGTCATTGGGCATCCGTGTTTCATCCGGGCCATCTGTATACAAATAAATACACATGGTGGCCACCTTAAATCCAGGGAAATCCGGGAACACCCGGAACCGGAGCCTGTTGTATCCGAACCAGTCCGCGTTCTCACAGTCCCGGAACAGGGTGGCCAACCCCCAGCCTCTGCCATAGTCTTCATTTTTTTCGATACAGTCGGTATCAGAGATAAGCCTTGCACAAGAAAAACCGTCTCTTTCCGCCTTCAAAAGAGTTCCTGTATCAATCCCCCGCTTATCGGCGGGATCGTGGTTGATCGAAAGGTGCGGGCGTATGCTCCATTTGGAAAGATCGCTCATGTCATCCAGCAGTACAGAATCCCATACTTTTTTGTGCTCGTGAGCATAGTAGCTGGTATTGCGGTAGTCCGGCTTCATCAGTCTTCGCATTTCATTCACCTCATTCATGTTTAAACCGCCAGGTTCTTGTCCAGCGGCAGCTTTTACCAGGGGCAGCTTTGATAGAGGCATATACCTCCGTACAGATGCAGTGCTCAATCCCCCATTGAACCAGCGCGGACGGCGTAAAGTCAAACTGCTCTGTCACAGAAAGGCCGTACTTTTTATTCCGAAGGGTCCAGAAAAGCTGTCCCGTGCAGTCAAGGTCCTCCTTTTCAAAGCGGTGGAATAAGGTGAATCCCTCTCCCATGCTCTGCTTCCAATACATTGTCTTGTCCGCAACAGCCAAAACATCCGGCGCTTTTTCCTTGGTTTTTATCGAGAAAACGCCATCTCTTATTTTATCAAGCTCTTTGTTAAAGGGGACATTCAGCTCATAATCCGGTCCAATCGGCTCATGGTTCACCGCGACAAAGTTGTGCTGGTACTCTGCCATGGATATCGGCTTTTCTCCACAGTTCTCCACTGTGGTGGTGGAAAAAATACAGTTGCCCGAAAGCGCAATCTCCTTGGTAATCCTGGCGGCATACCCCCGGCATGGGAGAGGCTCCTGTATGAACACAGCCCGATCCCCTAAAAAATGTGCTGTCACTGGGAAAAGGGTATAGTGATAGGAAGCGTCCCACATATCATAGGGCTTGTGGTTTTCATTCTGTTCCATCAGCCCCACACCGAATTTGGGGAAACATTCCCCTTTCAGCGCCTCAGTTCCCAGCTCGTTCCAAACATATTCCCCGCACAGCCCCACACCCTGGCAGCTAAACCGGCTGGAATCAAGCTGCTCCGGTTCGGTAAAGACATCCTTCCCATCCAACAGGACCTCTTCCATAACGCCAATGGTCTCAAAACGGTGGTAGGGTTCCCCTTTTGGGGGATACCGGAAAGTCACCTTCAGACGATCATTCCCGATTGTATTCATCTTTCACCCCCTGAAGCATCCCCATTGCCTCATCATAGACCTCCTTTTTCCACTCCTCCCGCACCCACGGAATTTTATCGTAACCCTCCATCATTCCGGGGAGGATCAAGCCTCCATCCAGGCGGACGGTGGTACCAGTCATATAGGCTGCCTTATCGCTGGCAACATAGGCTACTGCCTCGCCGATTTCACGGGGTGTACCCACACGGTGAAGCGGGATAGACTCAGTAACAAAGGGGGATTTCATGTGCTCCTCCATGCCGGGCCTTGGCTGCCAAACTGCCCCAGGCGCCACACAGTTCACACGGATATTATAGGAAGAAAGATCCAAGGCAATAGATTCGGTTGCTCTCTTTATGGCGGCCTTTAAACTGCCATAAAGGTAATCATCCACATACGCCGCCTCTGCCCGGGTTGATGTGATAAAGATAATATTTCCCTCTGTTTTATCCGCCACCATGTACCGCGCCGCAGCGCCGGCACAGGTGATATAGTTCCTGTAATTTGAAGCATAGATATTGTCCACCATTTCCGGGGTGGCTGTGAGAATGGAACATCTGAATCCAGGATTCGCGGCATTACATACCAACAGGTCGATCTTCCCTAAATCCTTGTGGGCCTTATCCATCAGTTCCTGTGGGGACTGGGCCAGGTCAAGGGCAGACTGGTAAACATAGCACTTCCTGCCCAAATCTTTTACGACCCTCTCGGTGTCACGCGCGCCCTCTTCATTGCTCCGATAAGTGATGGCGAGATCATATCCGTACTCAGCCAACACGATAGCAATCCCCTGGCCAATATTGTGGCTGGCGCCGGTTACTACTGCCGTTTTATTCATGTTACCCCTCCGTTCATTTCTTTATTTTTTATCCACTGCCGACCGAATACACGCGAAAATACCCCCAGAATCACAGAGAAAAAGCACTGCAATCCTGGGGGCCAGGAGGATATCTTTTTTGCAAATACGCTTTTTTGAATATTCATACTTTTTCTTGAAAGAAAAGGTATCAAAAGGAACTTCAATTCGCTCTCAACCACCGGCTTCGGACTTTTCGCCCGGTAACAAAGGTAAGGTTTTCGCGGAAACCCAGTATCAGGGGCTGTCAGCCCTTTACGGAGCCCGCCATAACGCCGTCAACAATATACCTTTGGCCGAATAGGTAGATGAGGATCAGCGGAGCGGCTACAATCAGCAGGGCCGCTGCCGTCAGCGTCCAGTCATTGGAATATTGCCCCTGAAAGACAAACATGCCCCGTGTAATATTGTAGTTTGACTCGGATGTCAGGTAAATCGTAGAGTTTACGATATCGTTCCAGACGCCAATCATGGAAAGCATTCCCATAGAAATGATTGCGGGCTTGGAAAGTGGGATCACAACGGAAATGATATACCGCAGATAGCCGCACCCGTCTATGGCTGCCGCCTCGTCCAAATCCCTGGGGATACCCCTGAAATATCCCGTGAAAAAGAATACAGATGTGGCGCTTACCCCTGTCATGACCAGCATATAGCCGATTCTCGTGTTGTACAGGCCCGCCCCCAGGATGAGCTGGAAGGTGGGGATCATGCCGCTGGGCAGAAACAGTCCGCACAGGAAAAGATAGTGCAGAAAGTTGGAAGCCGGAATATATCTCCTGGAGATGGGAAAGGCGATCATCACCGACATGAAAAGGGAAGCCAGGGTACATACCGCCGTATAGAGGACTGAATTCCAGATATAGGTGCCGAAATTTGCCTTCTGCCAGGCCACTCCGAAATTACTGATGCTGAAGGTTGAAGTCAGCGTGGTGGGATGGAGCAGATAGTCCTGCGATGTCTTCAGGGATGTGTTTACAATATAAAACAGCGGGAACAGATAGATAAACAGGAAGAGGACCACCAGAACATAGCAGAAAACCTTAAAAGCAGGGTTTGCATTCCTTCCCATTACTGCTCCACCTCCGCTCTCTTCATCAGAATCTGGGAAACAATCGTTGCGGTCAGAACCCCTATGAACAGGACCATGGATTCCGCTGCCGCGTAGCCTTGCCTGAGTCCAGAGATAGTGCCGCCCGAAGCGGTAGCGCCTCCGCCGCCAAAGGCAGTGGCAAAGGCCATCATACCCAGTGTAGAAGTATTAAAATTGCCGCGGGTAATGGTCATGATAAGCTCGTAGGACTGGAGGGAACCGATAATGGCGAGAAGCGTGTTGATCATGACGGCGGACCAGATCATGGGAACGGTTATCTTTGTGAACATCTTCCACTCGCTGGCACCGTCTATGGAAGCGGACTCATAAAGGGAGTTGTCAATTCCCTGCAACGCCGCCAGAAAAATAACCATGGAGTATCCCATATTCTGCCATATCTGCGCCGCGATGACGGCTGGAAAAGCGTATATCCTGCTGGACAGTATGGAGGGAGGGCTTGGAATTTGCAGGATGTTCTTCATAAACAAGTATATTGGGCCTGTGGGGGTAGAGAAAATCATTTTCCAGATAGTGGCGACCACAGCGGAACCCAGAATAACCGGCATGAAATAGACTCCTCTTGCGAAATTCCGTCCCTTTAAGAAAGAGGAATTCACGATGACTGCCAGCATTAGCGCAATAGCGTTTTGGATAATGGTGACAAAAAACGCATACCCCACTGTACGGAACAGGGCTGCTTTTAGATCTCTCGCATTTTGAAGGATGAAAAATTCCTTGTAGTTGGCAAGGCCGATAAATTTCCATGAGGTGCCCGGTACGCCCGAAATATCCGTAAAGGAATAGTAAGCCGTCATAACAGAAGGGTACAGGCGAAAGATACAGTAATGTAAAATCCCAGGCAGCATACACAGCAATACGATCCAAAGGGGGAACAAACGAAACGTCTTTTTTCTTTTTTTCACCTCTGTTCCTGGGGGTGCTGCGGCGTTATGGACACTCATACTCTTACCTTCTTTCTAATAAAAATAGGGGGCAGTATCCGGTTTAAAACGGGAAACGGACAGCGGTTCCCCCACCCCATAAAGGGATGGGGGACCTGCAGCTCTCACTGTTCGGGTGCTTAATGGGAAGTATAATCCTTATTTACCCCATAGACTCCAAAGCCTTACGGGCAGTGTCAAAATCTTCCTCAGCCGCCTCGGCGAAGGATTTGGCGTCAAATTCGCCGCCAAGCGTCTTCAAATAGAAGAAGGTAAACTGCCCAGCACCGTATTCACCGACACCTTTGGGCCCATAAATCAGCATTTCAGAGTTCAGATTAGGCTTTTGGAGAATATCCGACATGCTGTTCAGGAAAGCGTTTTCCAGCTGGATATCGTTCTGGGTGGGGGTGAAGCCAATGGCGTTGATAAACTTGCTGTAGACGTCCTTCTGGGAGACATAATCGAGGAATGCCAGGCCGCCTGCGCCGTTGGGTGCGTTTGTGGGAACGGAAAAGCTCAGGTCATACTTGATGGCGTCTTGGGGAACCAGTCCGTCGCTGCGGGCCTCTACAGGCGGGCAGGCAAAATAGCCGTACTCAAAGCCAGGCCCTGCTTTGTCTATATCTGCCCAGGACCAGGTGCCGTCAATATACATTGCCATATTGCCAAGGGCAAAGCGGCCGGGAGCGTCCGAATAGGAGATGCCGGAAACGCCCTCCTCCAGATAGCCGGAAATCTGCTCCATGCAGTTATAAACCAGCATGACCTCAGGGTCGGTGTGGCGAAGCTCGCCGGTGAGCAGCTTCTGGCCAAACTCCCTCGTCTTCTCGCCATAGTTGGCAGTGATGATGGCGTTGGCAAAAATGTTCAGGGGCCACTGATCGCCCGCGCCTGCGGAAACGACGGCGTACCTGCCGTCATTCTTGACGGTTTCACAGATATCCATCAGCTCGGCCCAGGTATTGGGAACTTTCAGGTTCAGCTCCTCGAAAATTTTCTTGTTGTAGAACATACCGCCATAACCAACAGTGCCGATGTTCAGGGAGTAGATCCTGCCCTTATAGGCGTTGCCCATCAGGGTGTCCAGATTGTAGTTCTTGATAAATGCTTGATCGGTCAAATCTGTGAGAAGGCCCTGATCAATATAATCCTGCCAAGCGGGTTTATCAACAGAGGAGGCGTTCCACTCCTCCTGGGGCCTGGAGAATGTTTGGAAGGAAACCACATCTATGTCACCGGCAATGATTCTGGTCTGGATTACAGAGTCAATCTCCGCGGAGGGGACCTCGGTCACCACCAGGTTATACTCAGGATGCGCGTTGTGGAAATCCTCCGCGATTCCCTTCAGGAATACAACTGTAGCCTCATTGGACCAGGTAAGAACATTGACGTCCTGGGCTTTGCCGGAGGGAGCCCCGCTGCTGTCCGTCACGTTGGAAGGGGTTGGGGATCCACCAGTTGTCCCGCTGGATGAGGATGAGCCTCCGCCGGTTGTTCCGCTGCACCCGCCAAGTGCCAGCAGTGTTGCTGACGCACACAGAATGCTGATGAGTTTTTTTACAGATTTTCTCATAAACCATACATTCCTTTCTGGTTTTTTGTATGCTTTTACTATAAATGAAAAATCTAAAAAAATATATCATTCTATTGTCATTTTTGGCATAATGATGTTATAATCGGAAATCAGGATAAAAAAACTGGGCAAATTTAATGATAAAAGCAAGATTATTTTTACATTCAAGAGGATTTATCTGGTTTGGGGTACTAACATTTAATTTATAGCCAAAATGGCTTTGCGCCAATATAGCGCAAAGCCATTTTTTGATTTTTCAAACTATCCTAGACCTGTATAAACACTGGATTTCTGGAATTTTCTTCCAGAGGTTTTGAATGATTCACTTTTCCCAAAGCATAGGCACAATTCCTCCAAATCTTGATGTCTTAACAGGCAAGCTGCGGAGGCCCTATTCATTTTCCCACTTTACACAGGACACGGAGGGAAACTCCATCTGCGCAACGGATTCTCCCAGCGCGCCGGATCCGGCATCCAGCGGGAAAACAGACACATTGCCGCTTTGCTGGTTGGCAACGGCCAGATATCTTTCGTCTGGGCTTAGATCAAAGCTCCGGGGGCCCTGCCCTCCACAGGAATAGCTCCCCACCTTGGAAAGCTGTCCTCCATCCTTCAGCGTGCAAAAACAGATGATCCGGTCCTCCCCCCTCACTGAGGCATAAAGATGCCTGCCATCGCCGGTAATATGGATGTCAGCTGCCAGGGCATCGGGGAAGAATTCCTCTCCGGAAAGGGGGTATTCTTCTGCAAATGTCAGGACGGAAGACGCCCCATCATACTGGTAGACCAGCAGAGACCTGTCCAGCTCGGTCACAAGGTAGAGCCATTTTCCATTGGGGTGAAATAGAAAATGCCGGGGCCCCTGCCCGGGACCGGTCTCTACCCAGGGCTGAACGGCGTGCTCCGTCAACTCTCCGTTTTCCTGCACATCATATTGGTAAAGGCGGTCAACCCCCAAATCCGCCACGAACAGATGCTTGCCGTCTGGCGAAGGGATTGCCGAATGAACGTGAGGGGCCTCCTGGCGGGCCGGATTGGCGCCGCTGCCCTTATGCCTTAGGTAGCATACTGTCTTTCCGTCCCGGAATCCTGTCAAACAGCCGCCCACGTAACCGGAGGCATAAAGATAATCCCCACACCGAACAAGGTGGCACAGCCCGGCACCGGGGACAACATACCGTTCGCCCCCGCCCCCCGCCAAAGGATATTTCAAAAGGGCAGCCCCGTCCCCGATCTCCTCTACCCCATAAAGAAATTCCTTTTCTGGAAGGATATAGGACGGATTCACCGCCGGGCCATATTTCCCAACCTCTTTTAAGGTGCTTCCGTTAAATTCCATCCGCTTAACGCCGTATCCCGGTCTGTTTCCGGTATAAGCGGACGCGTACAGCATATATTTCATTTCAGCTCCTCCCCAGTTTCCGTACAGGCGCATCCGCCTACATCAATATTTTTTAAGCTGCTCTTACCCCCCCCCGGTGCGATATTGGTTTTATATGTTTGATTTTTCATTCTCAAAGAAAGATCACCCATTTCCCCGGAGCCTATTTCAGAGGGTCTGGAATCTGGGGCATCCCATTTCGAGTGGAAAGCCAGCTCCCGGTATTTATGGGGGGTAACACCGGTCTGCATTTTGAAAATCCGGGTGAAGTGGCTCTGAGAGGAAAAGGAGAAGTTCTCTCCAATCTCCACAATAGAAAGTTCAGAGTAACGCAGCAGATTCTTCGCCCTCTCAATCTTCTGCTGCAAAATGTATTCACTCAAGCTGACGCCCATTTCTCTCTTAAATTTCTTGGAAAGATGGCTTTCACTGAGCTGCACATACTCCCCTATCTCCGCAATCGTGACCCGCTCTCGGAGATGTGTGTATATGTAGTCCAAACATTGCCGGATACTCTTGGAATGATTCTTATGCTTGAGAATCTCCTTCATCTCTTGGCACATCAGCATACACATTTCCGCATGGAGGGCCGCAATCTCATCCTCTGTTTCCAGTAGATCCAGCTTTTGATTGTAATAGCTCACCAGGTCCAGCGCGTGATGATGGCTCATCCCCTTTTGGATACAATATCGTGCCGCGAGAGTAGCTGTTCCGTAAAAATGATACTTCGCGTTCCTCACAGGGTTTTGAGACAGTACGCTGAATCCAGCATTGGTGGAAATATAAAAGGGTTCCCGGCGCAGGCTGTCTTCCAAAAATTCTTCATTCCCGTTGGAAAGTTCGTTAAAAAAACGCACTTCCTTTTTATAGGGAATCAGAATGATATCATTCAGCTCCTCCTCTGCCACAAAAAAAGTATGGGTGTATTTCTTGTCCAACAAAATCCTACCCCCTTTTATATTGAAAGAAAAGCATCCAATAGTCACACCATTTGGGGCAGCGCATCATCAGCCCGCTGCGGAATGTGCATAACTGCAATCGCGGTGGCATGACCAGTACGATTGCCCACAGCAAAATCAGCAAAAATTTTGTCCGCCCACGAAGAACGCCAACACCTAGCCATTCTTTGCATGACATCCATCCTTCCTGATTGGAGATATGCGTTCATTTATATCCATCAAATTTACCTATAAGTAAAAGATAAATTAATTTTTCCGGCATATCAATCCATTTTTCCAATATAAAGGTTTAAAATTCCGGTATTTTTCTACATCAAATTCATCTTGATCATTAGAGCCTATCCCACCGTCCGTTTTTTCTGCCCCCGGTAGACGGCAGCAGCCATCACAGCGGCAAGGAAGGCGAGGACGATGATTGCCATCACAGGGTAGGTGACCCACAGTCCCAGAAAATCAAATACCTTGTACCCGCCAAAGACTTCTTTCATCAGCGTGACATTGGCAAGGCCGAAATCCACCAGCGCTCCAAGCCTCTGGGTAACGGTATCGCCCATTGCCGCCAGCCCCACATTCACAAACAGGATCAACAGACTGACCCCCGCTGTACCCATCTGGCTTTTCATCCGGGAGGAAATGAAGCAGATAATCAGACTATAAACCGCGCCGGTAAAAATGAGCCATGCGGCCCCGGCTGCGGCAAGCTGCCAAACCTTAAAATGGAACATGGATCTGGCATAGGTGGGAATGGACTGGATGGCAGCATCCCAGCCGCGGAAACTCCCGTGTGGCAGAAAACCGAACAGAAACGTAGCGGTCAGATACAGCACGACCACAACCGTGGAGGCGGCAAGCACGCTCAGCAATTTTGCTGTGACAATCTTCCGCCTGCCGTTCCGGGAGCTTAAAATCAGGTTATCCATGCCGCTGGAACATTCCACGGCGAACACCGGGGCAATGACAAAGGTCAGCGGCACAAACAGAAGGAACTGCATCATATGCTCCCCCCAGTTGTTGAACAGGTTCTCCCACAGCAGGGCGTTGGCAAACTCCGGCTCCCCCAGTTCTTCCAGCCTTTGCAGGGAGGCAGACAGTTCCCGATAATCAAAGGAGTCCTGCTTTCCCTGGCCTTCCAGCTCCGCGATTTTTTCTTGCAGAAGGGCGATTCCGTAGGGCTCCTCGGCGCTCTCCGGCGGCGTTCCCCTCCAATACTCCTCCACCCGTTCGGTATAGGCGTGGTAATTCACCGCCAGAATGATATCCGGCTGGTCCTTGACGCTCCGGGCAATCATCCGGGCGTCCGTGCCGTACCGGGCGCTGACCTCCTGATAGATCGTTTCCGCTTCTGCGGCCTTTTCGCCGTCAAAGGGACCTTCCCAGTCGGCGGCTGATTTTTCGTAGGCGCGGTAGCTGTCGTTGCCGCCGATCAGGAACACGGTAGAGGTCAGGCCGACCACACTGTAAAGGACAAACAGGCATAGCAGCAAAATCAGGGTTTTCCTGTTAAACAGCAGTTTTCGCAGTTCAAATCGAAACAATGACATGGCGTTACCTCCCGGCCTTTCCTGGCAAGTAGTTGAACAGATATAGATAGGCATCCTCCAGCGTTGGTACGGCCTGTACCGCGTCAGGGGCGGGCTTTGTGTCCGAAATGATGCGGACCTCCATGCAGCCGTCTTTCGCCCGGACGTTGCTGATGACCGCCTGGTTTTGATAGGCCATCAGCTGTTCGGCGGGCATCTCCGCCAGCCAGACTCGGCCTTTCATCTGCCGGATGTATTCCCCGCTCGTGTGGATGTGCTGGATATCGCCATACTCCATCATCATGATCTGTGCGGCAATATGCTCCACGTCGGATACGATATGGGTAGAGAGCAGCACCAGACGGTCCTTTGCGTAGGCGGAGATAATGTTGCGGAACTTGATCCGCTCATAGGGGTCCAGGCCGGAGGTGGGTTCGTCCAGAATCAAAATTTTCGGGTCGTCTAAAAGGGCCTGGGCAATGCCCAGCCTGCGCTGCATACCGCCGGAATAAGCGGCGCATTTCCGTTTCAAATCATCCCAAAGGCCGACGCTGCGGGCCAATTCCTCAATCCGCTTTTTCGCGCGGGCCTTTTCCATCCCCTTCAGCGCCGCCGAGTATTCCAGGTAATCCCTGCCGGTAAAGTCGCCGTAAAAGCTGACGTCCTGGGGCAGATAGCCGATTTTCGCCCGGTATTCGTCCCCCACGGTATGAATATCTTTTCCGTCATACAAGACACGCCCATTTGTGGGCCGAAGCACATCGGCAAGTATGCGAATTAAAGTGGTTTTCCCCGCGCCATTGGGGCCCAGCAGGCCGTAGACCCCCGCCCCCATGGTGA
>CATJCP010000206.1 GCA_949737515.1 uncultured Oscillospiraceae bacterium
AGTCGATCTGGGCATGGCGGCCCGTGCCCTGGGCTGGAAAGTCATGACTCCCGTCTTTGACGGCGCCCATGAACAGGACATCCGCGACTGCTTCCGGGAAAAGGGGATGCGGGAGGACGGCAAAACCCTTCTGTACGACGGGCGCACCGGCGAACCCTTTGACAGCCCCGTGACAGTGGGCATTATGTACTTCCTGAAGCTCCACCATTTGGTCGACGATAAAATCCATGCCCGTTCCACCGGCCCCTACTCCCTGGTTACTCAGCAGCCCTTGGGCGGCAAGGCCCAGTTCGGCGGCCAGCGTTTCGGCGAAATGGAGGTTTGGGCTTTGGAGGCCTACGGGGCCGCCTATACCCTCCAGGAGATCATGACAGTAAAATCCGATGATATCAATGGCCGTGTCAAGACCTTTGAGGCCATTGTCAAGGGCCATAACGTGCCCCAGGCAGGCACTCCAGAATCCTTCAAAGTTATGGTAAAGGAACTCCAGTCCTTGGGATTGGATGTAAAGGTCCTGGATTCCAACGACAACGAGGTGGATTTGCAGCAGTCCTTCCAAAACGAGCTGGAGGTAGGACTGGAAGGGGAAAGCTATGTGGATAACAGCGTAACCCCACCCGATCCCGAAGATCCCGTTGACGAGGATGAGGACGATGAAGACAGCGACGAGCGCAAGGGCGCGGACTTCCTGGATATGCTGTTTGAGGAATCTCTGCGGGAGAACGGCGCAAGCCCCGCCCCAGAACATACCGAACTGCCCGCCCAGGACCGGGGCATACTCGTTGACCCCGATGAAGATATAGAAGAACTGATGGGAAGCAAATTCCAAGATTCCGATATGGACGCCGGCCTGTTCGCAGACGAGGACGACGGAAACCCGGAGAAGTTTTAGAAAAGGAGTGGGCGCTGTATGGAATTCAACGCATTCGAATCCATCAAGATAGGCTTGGCCTCCCCGGAGCAGATTTTAAAATGGTCCTACGGCGAGGTCAAAAAGCCCGAAACCATCAACTACCGCACCCAAAAACCGGAACGGGACGGGCTGTTCTGCGAACGGATCTTTGGGCCCCAAAAGGACTGGGAGTGCTACTGCGGCAAGTATAAACGCCTGCGTTATAAGGACAAGGTGTGCGAACGCTGCGGCGTGGCGGTCACCACCTCCAAGGTGCGCCGGGAACGGATGGGCCACATCAAGCTTGCGGCACCGGTTTCCCATATCTGGTATTTTAAGGGCATCCCCTCCCGGATGGGGTTGATTTTGGATATGTCCCCCCGGGTTTTGGAAAAAATACTCTATTTCGCCTCCTATGTGGTGATCGACCCCGGCCATGTGGCCGCTTTGAAGAAAAAGCAGGAGCTGACCGAGCAGGAATACCGCAAATATGTGGAGGACTATGGCGACGCCTTTAAGGCCGGGATGGGCGCAGAGGCCATTCAGGAGCTTTTGGCGGAAATTGATCTGGACGAAATGTCCAAACAGCTGAAGGCCGAGCTGGCCAACGCCACTGGGCAAAGCCAGAAATCCAGCCGTATCCACAAAAAGCTGGAGGTGGTGGAGTCCTTCCGGGCCAGCGGGAACCGTCCTGAGTGGATGATCCTCACAGTGCTGCCAGTGATCCCCCCGGACATCCGCCCCATGGTCCGTCTGGACGGCGGACGGTATGCCGCCAGCGATCTCAACGACCTTTACCGCCGCGTCATCAGCCGCAACAACCGTCTCCAGAGACTGCTGGATTTGGGCGCGCCGGACATCATTGTCCGCAATGAAAAGCGTATGCTCCAAGAGGCTGTGGATGCCCTGATCGATAACGGCCGGCGGGGCAAGCCGGTCACCGGCCCCAACAACCGCCCCTATAAGTCCCTGACCGATATGCTCAAGGGCAAGCAGGGCCGTTTCCGTCAGAACCTGCTGGGCAAGCGGGTGGACTACTCTGGCCGAAGCGTCATCGTGGTGGGCCCCTCCCTGAAGATTTACCAGTGCGGTCTGCCCAAGGAGATGGCCAT
>CATJCP010000207.1 GCA_949737515.1 uncultured Oscillospiraceae bacterium
AAACTCCAACCCGGCCACCATTATGACCGACAAAGCCATGGCCGACAGAATTTACATCGAACCTCTGACCTTAGACGTGGTCAAGCGGATCATCCAAATCGAAAAGCCCGACAGCGTCCTCTCCACTTTGGGAGGCCAGACCGGCCTCACCCTTTCCATGCAGCTTGCCAAGGAAGGCTTTCTGGAATCCCACCATGTCACCCTTTTGGGGGCAAAGCCTGAAACCATAGACCGCGCTGAGGATAGGCAGCTTTTTAAAGAGGCCATGCTGAAAATCGGCCAGCCGGTTGTACCCTCCCAGGTGGTGACGACAGTGGAGGATGCGGAAAGGTTTGCAGAGAAAATCGGGTATCCGGTCATCCTGCGGCCAGCCTTTACCCTTGGCGGGACAGGGGGTGGGATTGTCAATACCCCGGAAGAACTGCGGGAAACCTGTGCCAGCGGTTTAAGCCTTTCCCCGATTGGCCAGGTATTGGTGGAACGGTGTATCGCCGGATGGAAGGAAATTGAGTTTGAAGTCATGCGGGACAGCATCGGCAACGTGATTACAGTCTGTTCCATGGAAAATTTCGACCCGGTAGGAGTTCATACCGGGGATTCTATTGTTATCGCCCCGGCAGTGACGCTGGCAGACAAGGAATACCAGATGCTCCGTTCCGCTGCCCTGAATATTATACAGGAATTGGAGGTGGAAGGCGGCTGCAACTGCCAGTTTGCCCTGAATCCAGATTCCTTTGAGTACGCGGTGATAGAGGTCAATCCCCGTGTTTCCCGATCCTCTGCGCTGGCTTCCAAGGCCACCGGGTACCCGATTGCAAAGGCTGCCGCAAAAATTGCAGTCGGCTATACCCTTGGGGAGATTAAAAACGCTGTCACTGGGATCACTTACGCCTGCTTTGAACCCGCCCTGGATTATGTAGTTGTCAAGTTCCCCAAATGGCCCTTTGACAAATTTGTCTACGCTAAGCGGACGCTGGGGACCCAGATGAAGGCAACAGGCGAGGTCATGTCCATTGGTTCTTCCTTTGAACAGGCTATTATGAAATCGGTTCGGGGCGCAGAAATCCGGCTGGACAGCTTGACAGACCCTAAATTCACCCCTTTCTCTGATGAAGCATTGGAGAAAAAACTTTATGACTGCGATGACGAACGGCTCTTTGTCATCTTTGAAGCCCTGCGGCGGGGCGTTTCCAGGGCACATATCCATGAGATTACTAAAATTGACAACTGGTTCCTCGCCAAGCTGAAAAACCTTGTCCAGATGGAAAAAAAGCTGGAGAAAGGCCCTTTGACAGACCAGCTTTATCTGGAAGCCAAAAGGATGGGCTTTTTAGACAAGGTAATTGAAGAAATATCCGGCCAGAAGATACAGCATCCCCGTCTGCCGGTTTACAAAATGGTGGACACCTGTGCCGCTGAATTTGCAGCTCAAACCCCTTATTTTTACTCCACCTATGACGACGAAAACGAAGCTGCCGAATTTATCCGGCGCAGCCCCACCGATAAGAAAAAGGTAATTGTATTTGGCTCCGGGCCTATCCGCATTGGGCAGGGAATTGAATTTGACTATGCCTCTGTCCATTGTGTATGGTCGCTGAAAAAGGCAGGGTATGAGGTAGTGATTGTCAACAACAACCCGGAGACAGTTTCCACGGACTTTGACACCGGGGACCGGCTGTACTTTGAACCTTTAACGCCGGAAGACGTAATAGGCATTATTGAAACAGAAAAGCCCTTTGGTGTTGTGGTGGCATTTGGCGGGCAGACTGCCATTAAGCTGACAAAATTCCTGTCAAGCATGGGTGTGAATATTTTGGGAACCTCTGCTGACAGCATCGACCGGGCTGAGGATCGGGAACGCTTCGACGAGCTTCTGGAACAGCACCATATCAAACGCCCCCGCGGTTTCACTGTTATGACCATGGAGGAAGCCCTGGAAGCTGCGGAGAAGGTGGGATACCCGGTTTTAATGCGCCCATCCTATGTGCTGGGCGGGCAGAATATGATTATCGCCTTTGGTGAGGACGACATCCGGGAGTATATGGAAATCATCCTGGGGCAGGGAATCGAAAACCCGATTCTGATTGACAAGTATCTGATGGGGGCGGAGCTGGAAGTTGACGCTATCTGTGATGGGGAGGACATTCTGATCCCCGGCATTATGGAGCATATTGAGCGGACAGGGATACATTCCGGGGACTCTATCGCAGTTTATCCTGCCTGGAATGTCAGCGAGGAAATGAGCGAAAAGATTATTTCAGCTTCCCGGAATTTAGCGGTCTCCCTGGAAACAAAGGGACTTATCAATATCCAGTACCTGATTTACGACGGGGAGCTTTATGTCATTGAGGTCAATCCCCGTTCCTCCCGGACGATCCCCTATATCAGCAAGGTAACAGGGGTTCCCATGGTAGATTTAGCAACGCGTGCCATGCTGGGGGAAAAGCTCTCTGACATGGGCTATGGAACGGGATTATACAAGGTTCCGCCCTATTATGCGGTAAAGGTTCCCGTGTTTTCCTTTGAAAAACTGGCTGATTTGGATAATCAGCTTGGGCCGGAAATGAAATCCACCGGGGAAGTGCTGGGGATTGCCAATACCATGGAGGAAGCCCTTTTCAAAGGGCTTGTGGCTGCGGGCTACAAGCTGTATAAAAAAGGAGGGGTATTTATCACGGTGCGGGACCCTGATAAGGCGGAAATTGCCGATATTGCCAAGAAATTTGTGGGACTGGGCTTCCAGATTTACGCCACAGAGGGCACAGCCGCCGTCCTGCGGGACGCTGGGATAAAGGTGCAAATGGTAAAGAAGATACACGATGCCCTTCCCGGTGAGGAGGACACCCTTTCCCTGATTGAAAGCGGAAAGATCAACTATGTCATTTCCACATCTTCCAAGGGGCGGATTCCCACACGGGACGACGTCCGCATCCGCCGCAAAGCGGTTGAAAGGAATATTCCCTGTTTGACGGCTCTGGATACTGCCTCCGCCCTGGTCAACTGCCTGCGGAGCCAATACACCCAGGAAAATACCGAACTGGTGGATATTAACCATCTCCGCACTGAAAAGGTAAAGCTTCACTTTACCAAGATGGTGGGATGCGGCAATGATTACATTTACTTTAACTGTCTGGAAGAAGCGATTAACAACCCGGAGGGGTTAAGCGTGCGTTTGGCTGACCGCCATTTTGGGATAGGCGGAGATGGGGCAGTTTTGATTTATCCTTCTGATGGGGCAGATGCGAAAATGAGAATGTTCAATTTAGACGGCAGCGAAGGGAAAATGTGCGGGAATGCGATCCGATGCGTCTGCAAATACCTGTATGATAATGGGATTGTCCCTAAAAAAATCATGGAGATTGAAACGGCAAGCGGCATGAAAAGGGTCGAACTGCTGAAACGCAATGGGGAAGTGAAAGATGCCAGAGTTGAAATGGGCAAAGCAGATTTTTTCCCGGAGCAGGTGCCTGTGAAGCTGGATGGGGAGAGGATCGTTGACCGGCCTGTTACCATTGAGGGGAAGGAGTACCGTATTACGTGTGTGTCTATGGGGAATCCCCATTGTGTGATTTTCTATCGCAATGTGGATTTAATGGAGATTGAAGGGATTGGGTCGGAAATTGAAAATGCGGAGATTTTTCCTGACCGCGTCAATGTGGAGTTTGTACAGGTGCTTTCCAGAAGAATGCTGCGGATGCGGGTCTGGGAGCGGGGAAGCGGAGAAACCTTTGCCTGTGGAACAGGCGCCTGTGCTGCTGTGGCGGCGGCGGTAGAAAATGGACTCTGTGACAAGGATAAAGAAATAACTGTACTGTTGCCAGGAGGAGAATTAAATATCAAATATACGGATGAAATGGTATATCTGACCGGAAATACAGAAACCGTATATGAAGGTATCGTTGAGTTCTAAGGAACCACCTCAGACAGAAAACGAAAAAAGGTTTGAGGAGTCCAGAGGGACTTTCCTAAAAAGTCCCTCTGGTCGGGTCCAGGGCAGACAGCCCTGGTCGCGCCCGCGGGCGCGAAATCCCCCTAACCTTATGATATAAACTGCATCACAGTAAACAATCATCCATTTTGGTACAAATATTTTAAATAAAAGCCCGCCCAAAATTGTTTATGGGGTGGAATCAGATGGTGAATGGGATCAGTCTATAAGGAGCAGCCCCATACAGGCGGGCATCTTCCACTTTGTCCAACTCCGCCGAGTTGGACCAAGCTAACAATTTACTCATGCAGCCATCGGGGACCCTTTGGGACGATGGCGTAAAACAACGTAAGTCCGATGGAGAAAAGAAGGTATAAGCTTAAATTTGATGCCGTAAGATAAGAAAAAGTTTACAGCCCAAATAAAAACCCTTTATAAGAGCAGAGAAAGGATGAGCAAATCTTATGGATACAGAAAAAAACAAACCATGTAAATATATTTTTGTAACAGGCGGCGTTGTCTCAGGTCTGGGAAAGGGAATCACAGCGGCATCCCTGGGTCGGCTGCTGAAAATGCGGGGGCTTCGGGTGGCGGCACAAAAGCTAGACCCATATATCAATATCGACCCCGGCACCATGAGCCCTTACCAGCATGGAGAGGTCTATGTCACCGAAGACGGCGCGGAAACTGACCTGGACTTGGGACATTATGAGCGTTTTATTGATGAGGATTTAAACCAGTATTCCAACCTGACAACAGGAAAGGTTTATTGGAATGTCTTAAATAAAGAGAGAAAAGGGGAATACCTGGGGGAAACGGTTCAGGTAATCCCCCATGTAACCAACGAAATCAAAAAGTTTATCTATACTGTGGGCAATACCACCTCTGCCGACGTGGTAATTACAGAAATCGGGGGAACTACCGGGGATATTGAAAGCCAGCCTTTTCTGGAAGCAATCCGGCAGGTTTCCTTAGAAGCAGGTAAGGGGAACTGCCTGTTTATCCATGTAACCCTTGTACCGTATATCAAAAGCTCTGGCGAGCATAAGTCCAAGCCGACCCAGCACTCTGTAAAAGAACTGCGTTCCATTGGCATCAGCCCGGATATTATCGTAACCCGCTGCGACGAACCAATCGACCAGTCCATCCGGGATAAAATCGCTATGTTCTGTAATGTCCGCCCGGACTGTGTGATCGAAAATATAACGCTGCCAGTATTGTACCAGGCCCCAGTTATGCTGGAAGAACACCACTTTTCGGATATTGTGTGCAGGGAGCTGAATTTGCAGCTTCCGCCCTGCGATATGAGAGAATGGAAGGAAATGCTCTCCCGGATTGCATCCCGTACCAGACAGGTGAAAATTGCGCTGGTGGGAAAATATGTAAAGCTCCATGACGCTTATCTTTCTGTGGCGGAGGCACTGCGGCACGCCGGATATGAAACAGGGGCCAATATAGAGATTGATTGGGTGGAAGCGGAAGACGTAACAGAGGAAACCGCTGATAAACTCCTTTCTCCGGCAGATGGGATTCTTGTCCCTGGCGGGTTTGGAGACAGGGGTATTGAGGGAAAGATTCTGGCTGCAAAATATGCCAGAGAACAAGATGTGCCATACCTTGGAATCTGCTTGGGAATGCAGGTCGCTGTCATTGAATATGCCCGAAACGTCCTTGGATGGTTTGATTCCAATTCCAGCGAATTCTCCCCGCATTCTCCTCACCCGGTAATTGATTTGATGCCGGACCAGCAAGGGAACCTTCCCAAAGGCGGCACTATGCGGTTAGGGGCATATCCCTGTAAGATTTACCCCGATTCTGTCATGGAAGGGGCGTATGGAAAAACAGAAGTACAGGAACGCCACCGCCACCGCTATGAATTTAATAATCAGTTCCGGGATGCACTGACAGAAAAGGGGCTGCGGATAACCGGGACGTCGCCGGATGGACGGCTGGTGGAGGCTGTGGAACTCCCCCAGAACCGGTTTTTTATTGGCGTGCAGTTCCATCCTGAGTTTAAAAGCAGGCCAAACCATGCACATCCGCTGTTTTTGGAATTTGTAAAGGCGGCGCTGGATTTGCAAAAGCAATAAAGAATACTGCTCCCCATGCCCTGCGGTTCTTGTAAGACAGGGCGTGAGGAGCCTATATTTTTCATAAAATATAAATAGCAAGCTATTGACATTTTTTAATTGTATGCTATACTTTTATATGTGAGGAGGCGGTTGCCATCGTGGAGCAATTAAAAAAATATGGGCCTTTGATTAAGCAGATCAATGATGTATTTCAAAAAAATGTCAATAACTATATGCGGTCAGAGGATTTGACCATCGTTCAATTCGATACACTGCTGGCGCTTGACCAAAGTCACCAAAAACAGCTTCCGCTGAAAATACTGGAACAGCGGCTCCATGTTGCCCAGTCAACGGCAGCGGGAATTGTCTCCCGCCTGGAACAAAAGGGGCTGGTGGAGGGATTGAGCGACGATTCAGACAAAAGAATCAAAGTAGTGCGTATTACCCCGGCAGGTATGGAGAAAATCCAGGCCGGCGAACGCAGCCTGATGCAGGTGCAAAATTCCCTTTTATCTTTATCAAGGCTGACAGAAACGGAGCAGGATATTTTCTATGCACTGTTAAAGAAAATCTGCGACGCTTTATAATATATCTATGATATCTGCCCGACAGCGGGCATTTATCATAGATAATTCAATCGCAAGCTGTTAAAAGCATGCTAACATTATAAGGAGGAATATTATATGGATCACAAAAATACTGCTTCGGCTTTTGGCTCTGTTTCCGTTCCAAGAGCTGTGCTTCAAAATGCCATCCCCGCGATGGCGGCTATGCTTATGGTGCTGATCTACAATCTGGCAGACACATTCTTCATTGGGCAGACGCACAATGATATTCTGGTAGCGGCAGTATCCCTTGCAACGCCGGTATTCCTGATTTTTATGTCTGTTGGAACAATCTTCGGCATAGGGGGTACATCGGTAATATCCCGCGCCTTTGGGGAAGGAAGACCGGATTATGCCAAAAAGGTTTGTTCCTTTTGCATGTGGAGCTGTGTTGTGGTGGGCATCGCCTTATCAGCAGCCTTTCTGACTTTTATGGACCGGATATTAACTCTGGTGGGAGCCAGCTCTGACACATGGGGACCGGCAAAAACCTATTTGACGGTTGTAGCTATTGGCGGTCCTTTTGTTTTGATTTCCAACTGTTACTCCAACATCATTCGGGCAGAGGGACAGCCAGGCAGGGCGATGATCGGCCAGCTTCTGGGAAACCTGCTCAATGTTGTTCTGGACCCCATTATGATCCTGGCCTTTGGATGGGGGATCGCCGGAGCCGCCATTGCCACAGTAATCGGCAATATAGCGGGCGCCGGATATTATATCCTCTACTTTCTGAGAGGCAGATCCACACTGAGCATCCGCATTCAGGATTTTTCTATGAAGGACAGAATATGCAGCGGCGTATTGTCAATCGGAATTCCAGCCTCCCTGGGCTCCCTGCTGATGAGTGTATCGCAGATTATCGTCAACGCACAGATGGCAGGATACGGAGATATGGCGTTGGCGGGGATCGGTGTGGCTATGAAAGTCACCATGATGACCGGAATGATTTGTATTGGCTTCGGGCAGGGAATCCAGCCGCTTTTGGGATTTTGCACAGGCGCGAAGCAGTGGGAGCGTTTTAAAAAAATTATGAAGTTTTCCATAATCTTTTCTCTGGGCCTGAGTTTGGCTATGACCTTCCTGTGCTATCTGCTCCGAGGACAAATTGTAGGAGCATTTCTCACGGAACCGGCAGCCTTTGACTATGCGGTGAGCTTTACCAATATTCTGCTGACCACCAGCTTCCTGTTCGGCGTGTTTTATGTGCTGGTCAACGCTTTGCAGGCAATGGGGGCAGCCGGCCCCGCTCTGATTGTAAACCTGAGCCGACAGGGGCTCATTTATATTCCGGTGCTGTTCCTCTTACAGGCGATTTTAGGGGTGACAGGGCTTGTATGGGCGCAGCCGGCTGCCGATCTTCTGTCTACACTGCTGGTTGCGGTGCTGTATCTGCGAACTACCCGGAAAATGGCAGGGGAAAATCCTGATAAAAGGGACGATGCCCTTGAACCGGCGAAGGGTGGCGTATAACATGGATCCGGCTGTAGCACCATGAAAGGGTTACAGCCGATTTTTCTGCTGCTTTTCAATTTTAGTTTTCGATGATTTACTTTGTTTTTGTATATTGTTTAAAAAGGCGGTTCACATCTTTCTGCTTTTGTGTTAAAATGGACAAAGACAAATCTGACCCCCATCCTTATAGCCTGTATTCACAACCGCTGTACGCCGTCTGGCTGATCTTTTTCCCGCCATACTGCGTCGGTTTCCCTTGCCATACGTCGGTATGGCTGCGGAAAATCTCCTTGTCTGACGGGAAAAATCCTCGTCCATCCGGCATCCCTCGGTTATGAATACAGGTTCTTACTTTGGAAAGAAGGCTGAAAAATCATGCAATTGGATATTACAAAGCTTTTGGAAAATGTTGAGAAGATCATTGCATCCCATCAAATCGCGTCTGGCCAATACAGCCGCTGGATTTGGCAGGACAAAACAGAAAGCAGGAATTTGGGCATTAATGAATATGGCTGCGCAGATGCGGCGAATATTTTGTATATGATTGGCCTCTTTCCATCTCAGGCAGGAGAGCGCGAGAAATGGATTGCCGCCCTCCAAAATCTTCAGCACCCCGAAACCGGGCTGTTTGTAGAGGCAACTCACCATCCAATTCATACCACAGCCCATTGCATTGCCGCATTGGAGCTTTTTGAACAGAAGGCCAAATATCCCTTAAAGGATTTAAAGCCTTACTTGGAAAAAGAAAAACTGTATCAACTTTTAAATGGCCTGGACTGGTTGGAAAACCCCTGGACAGCTTCCCATCAGGGCGCAGGTATATTTGCGGCTCTGGTTCTCCAGGGAGACGCGGACAGTGTTTGGCGGGACTGGTATTTTAAATGGTTCTGGGATGAACAGGACCCATCAACTGGATTTTGGAAGAAAGGTTGTGTAAAGCCAATTGCTCAGGGGGATTCTTTCTCCGGTACAGGGTTGAAACCCTCTGTATTCCCCTTTTTGGCGGGCTCATTCCACTACCTTTTCAATCATGAATACGCCCATATGCCCATCCGTTTCCCGGAAAAGATGATTGACACCTGTTTGGATATCTTCCATCACAGCCAATGGGAACGTCTGGGAAAAAGCGTTTCCTTTGCGGAAATTGACTGGGTTTACTGCCTGACCAGGTCTGGGCGGCAGTGTCATTACCGATTTGACGATATCAAACAAGCTCTGAGGAAATTTGCAAAATCCTATATAGATTATCTCTATTCCCTCGACCCTCTTACAGACGACGGGTTGAATGATTTGCATACATTATTTGGTTCAGTGTGCGCCTTGGCGGAATTACAGGCAGCATTGCCAGGGGAAATCCGTTCTGAAAAGCCCTTAAAACTGGTGCTTGACCGCAGGCCGTTTATTTAAAAGCAGAAAAGAGGATGTACATATGGAACGATATATTCTTGAACTTCCACAGGATTCTCTCATTATTACAATCCAGCGGGAGGAACCGCCTCTGGTTTTCCTGCAATATTTAAAGTCAGCTTTCCGAACAAGGGTAACACGGGCGGAACGCAAGGGGGATTCTATCGCCGTTTTGACTAATTTCCGTTTTCATCTGGAAGATCGCCATATTCTTACCATCACCAAGACGGAAAGGGGATTGGAATGCAGTGGGAGCATTTATAAAATTGGCCCTGTGTCTGGTATTGCTGCCCCCTATCACGGCGCAACCCGCTATGATGAAATGAAACAGGAACTTTCATCCCGCAAAGTCCCGAAAAAGGTTTCCCGCACCCCAAAACAGATAGAGGAAGCAGTCAATGAACTTTTAGGGAAAATGACCCTGGAAGAAAAGATCGGTCAGATGTCACAGTCAGGGGGGCTGGATACCTCCTCTATCGGCAATCCCATTGGAGGCCAGCCAGCAATGCAGCGCATTGAAAAGGGGGAAATTGGTTCTATCATTCATCAGGGGCTGCATCCTGAATTGGCGTATGCTCTTCAAAAACAAGCTGTGGAACATTCCCGCCTTAAAATTCCTCTGATTTTCTGTCAGGATGTCATCCATGGTTATCAAACAGTCCTGCCTATCCCGCTGGCTTGGTCCTGCTCCTTTGACCCGGATGCGGTACAAAAGGGGGCGGCTATGGCAGCGGCAGAGGCTTCCACTGCAGGACTGATGTACGCCTTTTCCCCTATGCTGGATATTGCCCGCGATCCCCGGTGGGGACGAATTGCAGAAGGCCATGGCGAAGATCCTTACTTAGACGGAAAAATGGCAGAGGCAGTTGTGAAAGGCTTCCAAGGTGATATAGAAAACGGTTATTCCAATGACTCTGTTGCAGCTTGCCTCAAACATTTTGTGGGATACGGCGCGGCTGAGGGTGGACGGGATTATAATACAGTAGAAATCTCTGATACAACCCTCCACAATATGTATCTTCCTCCCTTCAAGGCAGGAGTGGAAGCAGGAGCTTCTTCGGTGATGAGTTCCTTTAATATTATGAACGGTGAACCGGTTTCGGGAAATGAAACGATTCTCAAAGGAATTCTTCGGGAGGAGCTGGGTTTTAAGGGCGTTTTGATTTCAGACTATGCAGCAGTAGATGAGATCTGTCTCCACAGTGGAGCAGAGGATTCCAAAGAAGCAGCAGAACTTTCGGCCAATGCTTCCATGGATATTGAAATGGGAACCAGTGATTTTAACCAGTATCTTCCCCAGCTTGTACAGGAGGGAAAAGTTTCCCTCGAAACAATTGACAATGCTGTCCGCAGGATTCTGCGGTTGAAATTTGCCCTTGGGATTATGGATGACCCATACCGCTATCTGCGTCCCTCTCTGATGGAGGAGCGTCTCTTTTCAGCAGAACACCGTCAAACCGCTTTGGAAATGGCAGAAAAATCCATTGTCCTGCTGAAAAATGAAGGCGTTCTGCCTGTCAGGAAGTCCCATCGGATCGCCGTAATCGGACCTATGGCAGATTCAACAGATCTGCTTGGAACCTGGCAGTTTACCGACTATGAAGCGGATACTGTCACGATTGCACAGGGACTGCGGAATGAGGGCTATAATGTTTCCGTTACACAGGGCTGCCATATTCATGAGCCGCTTTTAGGGGGATTGGAAAGAGCAAAGTCCGCTGCATACAAGGCAGATGTTGTGATCCTGGCTCTTGGCGAGGATTCCAGCATGAGCGGGGAAGCGGCAAGCCGTCAAAGCATTTCCATTCCTCAGCCCCAGTTGGATTTGGTTCAGGAGGTCAGGCGTACTGGCAGGCCAATGATTGCAGTTCTAATTAACGGGCGGCCTTTGGATCTGAATTGGCTGAATGATAATGTTCATGGGATTGTGGAGGCTTGGTTCCCGGGTTCTATGGGCGGCGATGCAATTGCGCGCGTGTTGTCTGGAACCTATAACCCCACCGCTCATCTGTCTGTTTCTTTTCCGGTTCATCAGGGACAGATTCCTGTTTACTACAACCATTTTTCCACAGCCCGTTCTCTGACAGATGAAAATAAGGATGCTAAATTTATCTCCAAATATCTGGATGGCCCAAATGAGCCTTTATTCCCATTTGGATTTGGATTAAGTTATTCTTCTTTCCAATGTTCCGAATTAAAACTGGACAGGGATATTTTATCAGAAGACACTCCCATCCATATTTCCACTGAGATTACAAATTCCAGCAAAACAGCAGGAAAGGCTCTCGTCCAGCTTTATATTAGGGATGTAAAAGGCAGTATTGTCCGTCCTGTTAAGGAGCTAAAAGGTTTTCAACAGATTTTCCTGGACTCTGGGGAAAAGAAAACAGCCTCCTTTATGATTACTGAGGAAATGGTTCGGTTTTATACAAAAAGAAAGTTATGGGAGTCTGAAGCTGGAGAATTTATTGCTATGGTTGGGCTTTCTTCAAAAGATGAAGATTTGCTCAAGGTTTCCTTCCGGCTTGAAAAATAGAAATCATCGGCCCTTAATATAAATTTAATTTTAAATGCAGCCCCCAAAAGGTAGATTCCTTTTGGGGGCTGCTATTTCTTTAATAAAAATTCAATTTGTACTAGATGGCAGATATGCCCGTAACGACCCGGCTACAGCACTGATCGGCATGGTCTGTAAATAAATTTCTCCTGGTCCTGTAACAACAGTATTAAACAATCCTTCTCCGCCAAACAGAATATTTTTTACACCTGGAACAGTGACAATATCCATCTGGCATGATTCCGACATTGCCGCCAGATAACCAGTATCCACAACCATTGATTCCCCACTGCCTAAAGAATAATGTACTGCGTAACCGTCAATCTCAATAAAAGCCTTTCCATTTCCAGAAAGCTTTTGCATAATGAAACCTTCTCCGCCAAATAAACCCTTCCCAAGTTTTTTCTGGAAGGCTATTGACAGTTCCACACTTTCCTCAGAAGCCAGGAAACCACTCTTCTGTACAATCATCCCGCTTCCAGGGCCAACATCAACCGCCATAATGGAGCCTGGGAAACTGGAAGCAAAGGCTATCATCCCTTCCCCGTTCATTGCAGTATATCGATTCTGAAATATGCCCTCGCCGGAAAACATCCTGCCAATTACTTTGGAAATCCCCCCATTAGAAACTGTCTCCATTTTCATGTTGGGTGACATCCAGCTCATAGAGCCTCTTTCTGTAATCATACTTTCTCCGCTTTGCAGATGGCAGATCACTACTGGGAGACTTCCGCCTTCAATTCTGTATTGCATTTCTTTTCCGCTCCTCCTGATTTAATAATGGAAACTTTGAAAAAAACAGTCTGTAGAGTCTTTAAAACCTAGCCTATTCGTTTTAAGCTGCATTCGTCTAAGGCTGTGTACGCATATCTGCTTTTCCCTTAACCTTTTTCCCTTAATCTCTGATATTCCTCCAACATTTTACGGCGGTATTGTAAGGCCGCCTGTTCATTTTTATTATCCCCAAATTGATAATAGACTTTATCTTTAATGTCGTCAGGCAGATACTGCTGTTCAACATAATGACAGGGGAAATCATGGGGATATTGATAGAACTGCCCCTTCACTGCCACATCATCGCCGTCATAATGTTTATTCTGAAGCTGGCGTGGAAAACCAACCCCTTTTCCCTCCCGGATATCGGCAAGCGCTGCATCTATCGCTAAATAGGAACTATTAGATTTAGGCGAAGTTGCCAGTAAAACAACAGCCTCTGCCAAAGGAATCCTTGCCTCCGGCAGGCCAAGCTGAACAGCGGCATCCACGCAAGCCTTTACAATCGTGATAGCTTGTGGATAAGCCATTCCAATATCTTCGCAGGCAATTACAAGCAGCCTTCGGCAGGGTGAGAGCAAATCTCCTGCTTCCAGCAGCCTGCCAAGATAATGTAAAGCGGCGTTTTCGTCTGAACCGCGGATGGATTTTTGTAAGGCAGATAATAAATCGTAATGCTGGTCTCCGTCCCGGTCATATTTCATAGCGCTCCGTTGGGAAACCTCCTGAGCGTCTGCCAATGTCACCAGATAATGGATTCCGTCATATTCCTCCGATGAAGATACACCACCGCTTATAGCGGCCAGCGCAAGCATTTCTACTGCGTTTATAGATTTACGGACATCCCCGCCGCAACTTGAAGCAATATGTTTTGCAACCCCTTCTTCCAGTTCAAAAACTGCGCTGTATTCCTCGGAAACAGTCGAAAATGCCCGCTGTACAGCCCGCTGGACTTCTTCCGGTTCAACTGCTTTAAATTCAAATACAGTCGAACGGCTTAAAATAGCGTTATACACATAGAAATAAGGATTTTCCGTTGTAGATGCAATTAAGGTGATCCGCCCATTTTCTATATATTCCAACAGGGTTTGCTGTTGTTTTTTGTTTAAATACTGAATTTCATCCAGGTAAAGAATAACACCGTTCATTCCTGAAATGGTTTCTGTCCGCTCCATAACTTCTTTAATATCTGCTGTTGATGCAGTTGTCCCATTTAAACGGCATAGTTCTTTTCCGGCTTTTGCGGCAATGATTCGTGCAACTGTTGTTTTACCTACCCCGGACGGACCGTAGAAGATAAGGTTAGGGATATTTCCGGTGTCTACAATCCGCCGCAGAACCTTCCCAGGCGATAAAAGATGCTGCTGTCCAACTACATCGTCTAATGTTTTGGGACGTAACCGATCCGCTAATGGGGCCTGCGCCATATTTTTTACCTCCTCATTTTTGGAAAAGTTAAGAAACATTTTTATTATACTCCCAAACCCCACACACGACAACTTTTTTATTTAAAGTCTGTAAAAAACATGAAAAATGTGGCAACCTAATCCCCAAAGGGGGATATTTTATGGAAAAACAAATAGAACGCCGGATTTTAACTTGTTTTTTGATATTTGTATTGTTAGCCTTTATCCTGTTTCTGCGGATTGCATATCTTACCCAGGGGAGCGGGCTGGCAGCAGTAGGACAGGCGCAGAGTACCCAAACTTTACGGGTAGCCTCCAACCGCGGGATGATTTATGACTGCCATCTCCGTCCCCTTGTCAATCAGGGGATTCTGTACCGGGCAGCAGTTATGCCTACAGAACAGGCGGTTCAGACTGCAGCGCGGATACTTCCTGACAAATCTACTACCATACTGGAACTAGCGCGGGAGCGCAAGCCTTTTCTGCTGGAATTTCCAACGCCATATGTTTATTCCAAAGGGATTAATGTATTTGAAGTATATGAGCGTTATAATGACGCACCTCTTGCTCCCCATATTATTGGATATACAGATGGTTCCGGTACAAATGGGATGGCTGGGATTGAACTTGCCTATAATGATTATCTTACTCATAGCGATGCAGTGATTGATGTAACATATCAGGCAGATGTGACAGGAAACGTTGTAGAAGGAGAAAGCCCTCGTACAAATAAAAACAGATATGACATCAAAGAAGGTGTTGTTCTAACCTTGGATGAAGAAATTCAGAAACTTGTGCGTAAAGCATGCCAGGAGGCTGTTTTCCACAAAAATACGGCAGAACTTGCTAAAGATCCAACAGAACGAAAAGCAATGGAATACGGCGGGGTGCTGGTAATGGATATATATACAGGAAATATTTTAGCCTGTGTCAGTTATCCCGATTTTTCTCAGAACGATGTTGCCTCCAGCCTGGATGCTCCGGGAAGCCCGTTTCTCAACCGTTGTTTTAATGCGTACAGTGTTGGTTCCCCATTTAAGCTGACGATAGCCGCAGCCGCTCTCGAAAATGGTATTTCCCGTTACTACACCTATACCTGTAAAGGGTATGAAAATATTGGAGGGCAAATTTTTTACTGCAATAACTTAGCAGGCCATGGGAAAATTGATATGGGCGGTGCTGTGGAAGAATCCTGCAACACCTATTTTATCCACCTAATGGAACTGCTGGGACCGGAAACAGTAATGCGCATGATACAGGCAATGGGATTTGGAAGCGGGGATGTTCTCGCGGATGGAATTGGAAGTGCAGCTGGTTTTTTGCCTGAACTGGAACAGCTTAGAATGATGCCGGCAGAAGCCGCTAATTTATCCTTTGGACAGGGAAAATTGCTGGCAACTCCATTACAGCTTGTTAAAATGGTTTCCCTCATTGCAAATGGCGGAAACCGCGTTACCCCCCGTTTGGTGGAAGGGTTTACCAATGAGGACGGAACGCAGATTATAAGCCGGGAACCAATCTATGCCGCCAACCCGGTTATCACTCTAAGAACAGCTTCAATACTTCAGGAATTTATGATTGGAGTTGTGGAGGAAGGAAGCGGGGTTTATGCCAAACCAAATGCAGGCGGTGCAGGAGGAAAAACCGGATCTGCCCAGACCGGGATTTTTATAATTGGGGATGAGGACGCAGAGGATGTGGAAATTGTTCACGCCTGGTTTACAGGCTTTTTCCCGGCGAGAGCTCCCAAATATGCAATTGTTGTATTTGCAGAAGGCGGAGAGTCCGGCGCAAAAGCTGCTGCACCTGTTTTCAAGATCATTGCCGATGGACTGGCTGAGATGGAGGGAATCCAGCCGGAAAAGACGGATGATAAAACGCCCTCCTTCCCAGTTGAATTGGAGAATAATAATGAATAAAAACTAGGGAGAACCTCAAATCTTTTTATTTGCTGTTAGTTGTACCCATCTCTATTTTATGCTTATTTATCATCTCTAAATAATTTAACATGGAAATCAATTTACAGAAACATAGCAAAAAAAGAAGAAAACCTTCGGTGCGGGCACAAAGCAACAGTAAGCACAAACCAAAACCGTATGAAAAGCTTTGGCCGCTTTCTCGAAAGTGGCAGGGGTCCAGGGTTGAGCAGCGGAGCTGCTCAGAGTCCCCGGTCGCCAGTTCAGCTCTGCTGAACGTAGCTCTGCTGAACGTAGCTCTGCTGAACTGAACCCGCAAGACGCGAAACTCCTTTTGCAAAGAGCTTTTTTCTTTCTTTTTGCGATAGAAAAGGAAAGAAGAACCTTCTCTTTTTCTCCGCCTTCCCTGACAAACACCCCAGTGGGGCGTTTGTCAATATCAACCTCAAAATCTCCACAAAATTGATTTCCCTGATAATTTAAATTTTATGCTTGACAAAAAGGGAAAGATTGTCTATAATAAAAAAGCTGTCAAATCCATAGACAGCAGGTTTTCCCGTAAGGGAAATGAAAAGGATCTTTATCCTGCCTGCCGAGGAGGAGATTATCTGAGTTTTTGAAACGAGATAATATAAGCTCCTTCTGTTTTATGGAAAACGGGAGGGGCGTTTTTATAGCCTTTAACGCTATGGATTGCGCAAATAAATCCAGGAGGTGAACGGGAATGCCAAGTGAGAAAGCTTTAGCAGAGAAAAAAGCCATTGAAGAATCGTTGAGCAACAAGATGTCTCATTCAACAGCCGGTGTGCTGGTGGATTACAAGGGCATCACCGTAGCGGACGATACCAAACTGAGAAAAGAGCTCCGTGAAGCTGGCGTCGAATACATGGTTGTCAAGAACACCCTGTTGAAATTCGCGGCGGAAGCCAACGGCTACGGCGAGATGACTCCCCATTTAAACGGGACAAGCGCCATCGCCTTTTCGGAGACCGATCCAGTTGCTGCTGCAAAAATTTTGACCAAGTACGCCGATGCGTCCAAGGGCAAATTTACAGTAAAGGCCGGGTTTGTTGACGGCGGCTTTATTGATGCAGCGAAGGTTACGGAGCTTGGGAAGCTGCCCAGCAAGGAGCAGCTGCTTGCCCAGCTTCTCAGCGTGCTCAATGGGAACCTGCGTGGTTTGGCCTGCGCTCTTAACGAGATCGCAGAGAAAAAGGGCGCCAGTGCGGAAGCAGCGCCTGCAGACGCACCAGCTGAGGCCACTGCGGAATAAGACGGCATCCATAACGATCCCAGTCCCAGCCTATTGGAAGGGAAACACCCCTTCCGTGGCGGTAAAAACGAAATGAATATAGGAGGTATATTAAAATGGCTTCTGAGAAAATTTTGAAATTTGTAGAAGAAATTAAGACCCTTACTGTCCTGGAGCTCAACGAACTGGTTAAGGCAATCGAGGAAGAGTTTGGTGTTTCCGCCGCTGCTCCCGTCGTTATGGCAGGCGGTCCCGCTACTGCCGGCCCTGCTGAGGAAGAGAAGAGCGAATTCGACGTTATCCTGGTGGAAGCTGGCGCCAGCAAGATGGGCGTTATCAAGCTGGTTAAGGATATCACCGGCCTGGGCCTGAAGGAAGCTAAGGCTCTGGTTGACGGCGCTCCCAAGCCTGTGAAGGAGAAGATCTCCAAGGCCGACGCCGAGGATATCAAGAAGAAGCTGGAAGAAGCCGGCGCAAAGATCGAACTCAAGTAATTTTCTCTGTGGTCTTTGTCAAACGCATTATAAATGCATCAAAACAGGGTGTCGCTTTGTTTGCGATATCCTGTTTTTGTGTTGTCATTTTAGGCCTTCCACATCCTCCAGGTTCTATACTTTTCAGGTATGGCCGGCCTAAGAGAAGAGGCACTTGCTTTTTGTATCCAAATTTGGTATACTTATAACCATATCAAATTGCTATGAAATCCCAAAGACGAAAATATTTGGGAAAACATCGCAGAACCCTGAATATATAATAGAAGGAAGGCGCAGCGAGCCGAAGAAGACACGCCGTCGGAAGGCGGAGAATAATTTTGAGAGAGGAATGCCTCAAATATGTTAAGCGAACGTCTCATCCAAATCCTAATGGATTCGTTTTGGAAGATACTGCTGCCAGGCCTGACCATGACCATCCCCCTGACAGCCATATCCTTTTTCTTTGCACTGATTATCGCAGTCATCACAGCTATGGTCCAATTTGCAAATATCAAGATTCTGAAGCCTCTGGCGCGGTTCTACATCTGGGTGATCCGGGGAACGCCGGTATTGGTCCAGCTGTTCGTTGTTTTCTATGGTCTGCCCAGCATGGGGATTGTCCTTCCCGCTTTCACCTCCGCTGTGCTGGTGTTTTCCATCAATGAGGGAGCATATGCGGCAGAGACTATGCGCGCGGCGCTGGAATCCGTGCCTGCCGGGCAGATGGAAGCGGGATACTGCGTAGGGATGTCCTGGTGGCAGATTATGCAGCGCATTGTGCTTCCTCAGGCTTTCCGCACCGCCTTCCCTCCCCTATCCAACTCCCTGATTGCGCTGATGAAGGAAACCTCTCTCGCCTCCAGCGTCACGGTGATGGAGATGCTGATGTCCACCCAAAAGATCATCGCCCGAACATACGAGCCCATGGCACTGTACATTGAGGTTGGCGTCATCTATCTGCTCTTCTCCACCATCCTCACCAAGATACAGAGCATAGGGGAAAAGAAACTAAATTCCTACGGATATCAGAAGGGATAACATATGCTTGAAGTCAGAAATATTCAAAAGTCCTTTGACGGAACGCCGGTTTTAAAGGGCGTCGATATTGATGTGGAAAAGGGAGACGTGGTGGCCATCCTGGGCCCCAGCGGCTCCGGGAAAACCACCCTTCTGCGGTGCGTCAATTTCCTGGAACAGGCTGACAGCGGGACGATGACCTTTGACGGGGAGACATTTGAGTTCGGCCATGTTTCCAGGCGGGACATTGCCCGCATCCGGAAAAAAACCGCCTTTGTGTTCCAGAATTACAATCTGTTCCGCAACAAGACCGCCCTGCAGAACGTCACCGAAGGGCTGATTGTTGCAAGGAAGATTCCAAAGTACGAGGCGGAGAAAATCGGGCGGCGTATGCTGGAAAAGGTTGGCCTGTCGGACCGGTGCGGCCATTACCCCCACCAGCTGTCCGGTGGACAGCAGCAGCGGGTGGCCATTGCAAGGGCCATGGCCACTGACCCCAAGATCATCTTTTTCGACGAGCCTACCTCAGCCCTGGATCCAGAGCTGATTGGGGAGGTTCTGGCCGTCATGCGGCAGCTGGCTGAGGAGGGAATGACTATGCTGGTAGTGACCCATGAAATCAACTTTGCCAGAAATGTTTCTTCCAAAGTGGTCTTTATGGAGGATGGCTCTGTGGTAGAGGCCGCGGCCTCTCGGGACTTCTTCCAGTCCCCCAGAGAGGAACGCACACGGGAATTTTTGCGCACCATCCTCGGGGACAGCGCGGAACTGCCTCGCTGATGCTGCCTCCGTTCTTGTTCTGCCAGTTTGCGGCTTGCAGCCTGTAATATATCTTTTAATACACAACTACAAGGAGAGATTTTCAACTATGAACACAATCAAAAAACATTTCGCAGCAATTCTGGCGGCAGCCTGTGCAGTCAGCGCGATTGGTCTGTCCGGGTGCAGCCAGAATGATCTGCTCAAACAGGTCAAGGACAAAGGACAGATGGTTATCGCAATGGAGGGAACCTGGGCCCCTTGGACCTACTACGACGAAAACGACCAGCTGGTGGGCTTTGATGTGGAGGTTTCCGCTAAAATTGCCGAAAAGCTGGGGGTTGCCCCCTCCTATGAAATCGGCGAATGGGACGGACTGTTTGCCGGGCTGGACTCCAACCGTTACGACATCGTCTGCAATGGGGTGGAAGTCACTGATGAGAGGGCGGAAAAATACGATTTCTCTGTTCCCTACGCCTATATTCACACCGCCATCATCGTCCGGGGAGACAATGACACCATCCACTCCTTTGAGGATTTAAAGGACAAAGAGACCGCCAACACCCTATCCAGCACCTACGCCGAGCTTGCGGAAAGCTACGGAGCGACAGCGGTGGGGGTAGACTCCCTGGACCAGACTCTGGAACTGGTTTTGGCTGGAAGGGTTGACGCCACATTGAATGCGGACTTATCCTTTTACGACTACATGAAAGCCCATCCCGACGCGGACCTGAAGATCGTCGCCTTGACAGAGGACGCTTCTGAAGTAGCCATCCCTGTGCGCAAGGGCGAGGCCAGCGCAGCATTTTTAAAGGAAGTCAACAGCGCCATTGAGGAGCTCCGCAGGGCCGGAGAACTGGGCGAAATCTCCACAAAATACTTTGGCAGCGATATCTCCGCAAAGGAATAAAACTTACTTCATTTCCTTATTGTATAAAAAATGGGCTCTCGGAAAAACCGAGAGCCCATTTTTTCGCGCTTACCCTAAAAATTTTATACTGTTCAGCGGCCATAAAACAACCTGGACCTTTCCCAGCAGATCCTCGCTGGAGATATAGGGATCCTCCCACCACCGGGCGTCGTCAGAATTCAGGCGATTGTCCCCCAAGAACAGATAACACCCTTCCGGCACAGAAAACTCCCGCTCCACGCCCTTCTCCTGGTTGGACACATACGCCTCTGTCAGCGGGGAGCCCTCCACATAGACAACGCCGTCTCCGTCAACGGAAATCTCTTCACCCGGCAGCCCTACGACCCGTTTTACCAAGCGCTCGTTGAACTCATCCGACCAGAACACCACACAGTCGCCCCGCTCCACCTCCTTCTCTCCGTGGAGATAGGAGACAACAGACAGGCTGTTTTGGGGGATGGTGGGTTCCATTGAGGTGGAAGGCACCACGGCAAGGAAGATACAATAATGAAACAGAAGCCACAGCACCAAAAGCTCCGCGCCAAAGAGAGCAAAGGTCTTCCATGTAAATTTTTCTTTGGGCTTTTCAACATTATCTTTCCGCTTCAAAGAATCACTCCCGGTTGTTGATGATACAGACAATCATACACCCTGAAAATGAATTTTGTATGAATACAACCATTCTTTGTGCAGAAAATGTAAATTACGACAGATTTTGCATCCAAATTTGTGTGTATAGTCCATAGAAAACTTCAAAGTTCCTTAAACATCCGCAAACTGGCTGTTATACAAAGTGTAATATGCACCCTGTTTATTCAGCAGTTCCTCATGATTTCCCTGCTCCACAATCTTCCCATCCTCCATTACGATGATCACATCCGCATTGCGGATGGTGGAAAGCCGGTGGGCGATAATAAAGCTGGTTCTCCCCTCCATCAAAAGGTCCATGGCCTTTTGGATCTTATTCTCGGTGATGGTATCCACCGAACTGGTGGCCTCGTCCAGGATCAGCATAGGCGGGTCCGCTACCAACGCCCTGGCGATGGTCAACAGCTGTTTCTGCCCCTGGGACATGCTGGTCACATCCTCGGAAATAACCGTTTCATACCCTTGGGGAAGCTTCATAATAAAATCATGGGCATCTGCCGCCTTTGCGGCACTGATGACCTCTTCATCCGTGGCCTCAAACCGCCCATACCGCAGGTTCTCCATAACCGTTCCCTGGAACAGCCAGGTATCCTGAAGTACCATGCCGTATTGATCCCGTACATCCTGCCGGTCTATATTCTGGATATCCTTCCGGTCTATGCGGATCTCACCCTTTTGATAGTTGTAAAACTTCATCAGAAGGTTGGCAATGGTGGTCTTCCCCGCCCCAGTATGGCCCACAATGGCGATATGGCTGCCTTTAGGAACATTAAGGGTAAAATGGGTAATGATTTCCTTATCCGGCTGGTAGGAGAAGAAAATGTCCCGGATCTCCACGGAACCGTTGACAGAATCCAGATGGCGCGTCTCCTCCTCCCTGGCCTCCGGCTTAACCTCCAGAATAGAGAACACCCGTTCGGAGGCGGAAAAGGCCGACTGGATCACATTGATGATGTTGGCTGTCTCGTTGATGGGGCCGGAGAACTTTTTGGAATAGAGGATAAAGCTGGAAAGGTTGCTGATGTCCAGCTTGCCCCGAAGCATCAGCACAGCGCCGAAGCTGCTGACCATCAAAAAGCTCAGATTGCTCAAAAAGTTCATCACCGGCATGACAATGCTGGAAAAAAACTGGGCCTTATATCCCGAATCGTTGAGCTCTCCGTTGACCTTGTGGAACCCGTCCACACTGGCAGCCTCATGACAGTAGGCCTTCAGCGTCTTCTGCCCTGTAAGGGCCTCCTCCACATAGGCGTTAAGCTCCCCGTACTTATACTGCTGGAGCCGGAACAGCTTGCGGGTATACTTGGTGATCTTCCTGGCAAAGAGAAAGGTGACAGGGACTATGATGCAGAACACCAGGGTCAGGGTGGGATTGATCAGGATCATCATCAGCAAGGAGCCGGTGACGGTGATGACCCCTGTCAGCAGATGGACGATATCGGTGGAAAAGCAGCTGCTAATGTTGTCGATATCATAGCTGATGCGGCTGATGATGTCCCCTTTGTAAACGCTGTCAAAAAAGGACATAGGAAGGGATTCGATGTGGCTGAACACATCTACCCGGATATCGTAGATGACCTGTTGAGTCATGCGGATCATAAAAATATTCTGCATCCAGGTAAATAGGGCGCTGGAAACATAAAGCACCCCCAACAGTCCCACATTGACGCCCAAAAGGTGAAAATCCACCTTTCCGGGACCAATCATAGCTGCAATGGCCTTGCCGGTGACAACCGGACTCAGAAGCGCCAAAACATTGGAGACAATGACGAAAAAGATGATCATACAGATGCGGACCATATGCCGCCGGGCATAGACCCAAAGGTGGGAGAGAACCTTGACCTTATCGATCTTTTTAAAATCCACCACATCCCCCTTGCCGAAGGACGCCCCCTTGATTCCAAATGTATTAGCCATTGACCGCACCTCCTCCCATTTGGGACTGGTAAATCTCCTGATAGATGGGGCAGCTGTCCAGCAGCTGGCTGTGGTTTCCAAACCCCACTACCCTGCCCTTATCCATAACCAGGATGCGGTCAGCGTTCATTACTGTGCTGATCCTTTGGGCAATGATCACCAGGGTACATTCATGGAGCCTGGATTTGATCGCCTGGCGCAGCTTCAGGTCCGTGGTAAAGTCCAGGGCGCTGGAGCTGTCGTCCATCACCAGGATATCCCCCTGCTTGACGACGCCCCGGGCAATGGATATGCGTTGTTTCTGTCCGCCGGAAAGGTTCACTGCTCCCTGAGAGAGCTGGGTATCATACCGTTCCGGCAACTGGTCAATATAGCTGTCCATTTGGGCGATGGAACAGGCATTCTGTATCTCCTCTATAGAAGCGTCCGGTTTTCCCCAGCGGATGTTGGCGGCAATGGTGTCGGAAAAGAGCATTGTCTTTTGAAGAACGACAGAGACCTTTGTCCGCAGCTCATTGAGATCTGTTCTTTTGACGTCCACGCCTCCAACCCGGATGCTGCCCTTGTCGGGGTCGTAAAAGCGAACCAGCAGGTTGACCAAGGTGGATTTCCCACAGCCAGTGGGGCCGATAATGGCTAGGGTATGGCCTCTTTCAATATGGAAGGACACATCCTCCAGGGAGGAATGGGTGTCTCCCGGATAAGTAAAGCTGACATTTTCAAAGGAAATAGCATCCTCTGCCCCGTCCATCTCAATGGCTTCGGGGGATTCGGGGGTGTATATGTCGGAAACGGTATCAAACACCTGGTTGATCCTGGCCCCTGATGCAGAGGCGCGGGTACACATGGAAAATATCTTAGAGATATTGGTAAAGGAATTGAGGATCATGGTCAGATAATTGAGGTAGGCCAGGATCTGGCCTGTCTGCATCCCGCCGGCGTTGACCCGCAGGCCGCCGAACCAAACGACCGCGATCACCGCTATATTCATCAGCAGGGTAATCAGGGGGTTGACCACAGCCAGCACCATCCCTGCCCCCAGTTCCGCGTCCTTTACATCCTGGCTGCGCTGGTAGAACCGCTTCTTTTCGTATTCCTGCCGTCCAAAGGCCTTGATGACCTTTACCCCGGTCAGGTTTTCCCGGACAACGGTGGTCAGGCGGTCCAGGTTCAGCTGCAGCCGCTTATAGATGGGCTTGGTTTTCTTTAAGGTATACTGAATCACCAAATAAAGGAAAGGCAACAGCACCAGAAGTATCATAGACAGCTTGGGATCCAGCACAAAGGCCATAATAGAACCGCCCAGTGCCAGTACCGGCGTGCGCATGAACATCCTCATGGTCATCATGATCAGCTGCTGAACCTGCTGGACGTCGTTGGTGATCCGGGTGATCAGCGAAGAGGTTGAGATCCCCTCCAGCTCTTTCAGGGAATAGCTCTGGATGTGCTCGAACATCCCATTGCGGACATCCTTGGCAAAATCCTGGGAAATCCGCACCGCGTTGCGGTGGGCCCGCAGTGTCAGCAGCGCGCCGCAGATGGAAAGCAACAACATAATGATCCCATACTTTACCACGATGGGAAGGTTTCCATTCGCCACTCCGTCGTCAATAATGATAGACGTAATGTACGGAAGCGCCAGATCCACCAGCGACCCCGACACCTTCATAGAGGCAGCTATCACAATTCCCACCACGTAAGGTTTGATATACTTGCCCACTTGTCCCAAGTAAATTCCTCCCTGTGAATGCGTTCTGCATCAAATTAGTTTCAGTATCAACTATTTTTAGTTTAATCAAAGAACGGAAATTGTCAAGGTTTCTGCGGGAAATTCCAAAATTTTTATAAGATAGATAATAGATAACACAAAAACATTTCCCTCTATCCCATCTCCCAGCTAGACCTATTAAAGCTAAAAATATTCAGCAAAAAGATGAAATAACACACGAATCTTTTAGCAAAATGACAAATAACTGGCTTGGCGATGAATAAAACAGGATCAAAACAAGAGTTATAATATATAGAACTAATAAAAATGATTCTATATTTCAACAAACCAGATTTAAATCTTCCAGTTTATTAAATTTATTTTCGGATTTATAATTGACAAGTCATTGTTTTGTGCTTATAATAAAGACTAAGAAAAGGGGTGTTTGTAATGGAAGAAAAGAGGCGTATCGTTCGCCGCAGCTCTGATGAAAGAATTGCAGAGCTTGATAAGAAAATTGCATATCATCAACGGTCGATTGCAAATTTGGAAAAGAAAAAGAAAAGTATTGTCAACGGAGTTAAGAAACCGGCATTCAGCAGTCTGGTTGCTGAATTGACAGAAAGCGGACTTACTCCAGATGAAATTCGTTCCGCTTGCGAACAGCTTACACAGTCTACTAAGAAAACCCGCACTACTAAAAAGGAAAAACAGGAAGTTGTTTAATCGGTTGGTTGAGATTTGAGGGAAGAAGTATCTGTGACATCAGGCAGATACTTCTTCCCTTTTAACGCCTGCCTTCTGTGTTTTATACCGATATCCATACGCTGTATACAAAGACCGGGTTGAAAAACGCAACTGTGTGTTTTCAACCCGGTCTTTGTACATGAAAAATTCGCATCAAACATTAAAGCGGAATAGGACGATATCCCCGTCCTTCATCACATAATTTTTGCCTTCCTGCCGGACCAGCCCCTTTTCCTTTGCCGCAGACATACTGCCGCAGGCCATCAAGTCCTCAAAGCTGACGACCTCCGCACAGATAAAGCCCCTCTCAAAATCCGAGTGTATCTTTCCAGCGGCCTGAGGCGCCTTGGTCCCCTTTTGAATGGTCCAGGCGCGGACCTCCGGTTTGCCTGCAGTCAGATAGCTGATCAGCCCCAATAGACTATAGCTGGCGGTCACCAGCCTGTCCAAACCGGATTCGGTCAGGTTCAGCTCAGAGAGGAACATCATCTTATCTTCGGCGGACATATCCGAGACCTCTTCCTCTATCTTGGCACAGATGGGCATGACCTGGGCATTTTCCGCCTTGGCGATCCTGCACACCTCCTGGTAGAAGGGGTTGGTATCTATGTGGTTGATAAAGTCCTGTTCGCTCATGTTGGCGGCGTAGATCACCGGCTTGTTGGAAAGGAGGGACACCTGGGAGATCATTTCCCGCTGCTCCTCTGTGTACTGAAAGCCCCTGGCGGAATTGCCGTCCTCCATATAGGCCTTCAGCTCCCCAAGAAAATCCAGCTCAGCCAGGTACTTCTTTTCCGCCTTGGCCATTTTGGACACCCGGTCAATGCGGCGGGCCAAAACGTCCAGATCTGCAAAGATCAGCTCCAGATTGATGGTCTCAATGTCCCGGGACGGGCCGATAGAACCGTCCACATGGATGATCTCATCATCCTCAAAACAGCGGACCACATGGACAATCGCGTCCACCTCCCGGATGTTGGCGAGGAATTTGTTTCCCAGCCCTTCCCCTTTGGAGGCTCCCTTGACCAGCCCGGCGATATCCACAAATTCAATGACAGCAGGGGTGAATTTATCCGGCTGATACATCTCCGCCAGCTTGTCCAGACGCTTGTCCGGAACAGATACAACGCCCACATTCGGCTCAATGGTGCAGAAGGGATAATTGGCCGATTCCGCCCCAGCGTTGGTGATCGCGTTAAAAAGCGTGCTTTTCCCCACATTGGGGAGGCCTACCATTCCTAATTTCATTTCAATACCTCATATCTTACAATTTATTCCTTCTTTCCCCGGAAGCACGGGAAATACACGTTATATTATAGCAAGTTTTTTTGTTTAGACAAGGGCGAAGGCAAAATAAAGGCCTAAAACCTCAGTAAGGAGAGGAAGCCCAAATGCTCCAGCAAAATTTTAACCCCCATCAATACCAAAACTGCGCCGCCGAACCGCTCTGCACGGGATTTGAATTTTACGCCAAAGACATTTCCAACCTTGACCCCCGCCCAGGAGAAAGCGAAGGTCGTCAGACCGATTAAGGAAACTGCCCACAGGATATTGACCTGGAGAAAGGCGAAGGTCACCCCAACAGCTAGGGCGTCTATGCTGGTGGCAATGGCCAAAGGAAGCATAGCGCGGAAGGTAAAGGAGGGAGGCAGTTCATCTTGGTCCTTGTCGAAGGACTCCCGGATCATATTGGCCCCAATAAAGCCCAGAAGTATAAAGGCAATCCAATGGTCATATCTGGTGATCAGGGCCTGAAACCGGGCTCCCAGCAGAAAACCCAACAGGGGCATAGCGGCCTGAAAACCGCCAAAATACAGCCCTACAATCAGACAATGCCTCAACTCCGCCTTTTTTACAGAAAGCCCCTTGCAGATCGCCACTGCAAAAGCGTCCATAGACAGTCCAACCGCAATAATGAATAATTCTAAAAAGCTCATGTGTTTGTCCTCCTGATGTAAGATGGATATTACAGTTCCACATAAAAATAGAACTGGCGCCGTGAAATTTAGTAAGAAGGCGGACAGGGCGCTGCATTGGCGCCGGTTTCCCGCCAAAGCCGTTTTTAAGCCACAGCCTCCTCTGTCAAAAGCTGCAGAACCCTTCCTGGCATAAAAAAAGAGACTTATCTGCCGACCAGATAAGTCTCATCATTTCAAACAAAGCCAGGAGGTCTGAACTCAACCTCCAATCTGTTGACTTGGTTCCGCCCAACCTTAGCGGCCGGACGCTGACTACTCCCTTACTATAATAAAGATAGTAACATGAACAAGCAAAGAAGTCAACGCTAACCGGCGGATTTCTCAAACATTTATGGTTTTGCTGATATAATGTTTGTTTTTATACCAGAATTCGCTTTTGCCCTTGAAAAAAATCCGTCTCTGGAATACAATAAGAGGGATAACTACAAACAAACCGTCCACATTTGCTGGACAGAGAAAGGGTTTGATAACTTCCATGAAGGATAGACGGATGAAGCTTTTCTTTATTATTATGTTTGTCTTCCACCTTGGGGCTAACTTTGCCCACCCCATTACCCCCACTGTGATCAAAAACCTCCAGCTCCACGACTACATGTTTGGCGTTGCCCTGGCTTCCATGATGCTCTCTAATTTCGCCATGTCACCCTTTTGGGGAAAGATCAACACCTATATTTCCAGCCGCGTTTCCCTGCTGGTCTGCTGCTGCGGTTATGGAGTCGGACAAATCATGTTCGGGCTGGCTAAAACTGAGCTGATGATCATCCTGGCCCGTATTTTTGCGGGGGTTTTTACAGGGGGTATATTTGTCAGCTTTCTCACCTATGTGGTCAACGTTTCCCCAGAGGAGCACCGCGCCACCAATCTGATGATCACCGCCACCATCCAGAGCGTCGCCAGCGCTTTTGGGTACCTGATCGGCGGCATTCTGGGGGAAATTTCCATTTTTCTGACCTTTATGGTACAGGCGGGAACCCTGATTGGCGTGGGCATCCTGTTCTTTTTTGTGGTCAAGAAGGACAACTCCCTTTCGGTAAAGGACATTGCCCCCGCTCAGTTTGCCAGGGAAGCCAACCCCTTTTCCGCCTTCCTGGACAGCCGCAAGTTTATGACCGCTGTATTCGCAGTAGCCTATGCAGTAGTAGCTTTCTCCAATCTGGGGTACTATGCCTATGAGCAGTGCTTTAATTACTACATAAAGGATCAGTTCGGCTTTACTTCCTCCTATAATGGGGCGATCAAGGCTGTGGTCGGGTTTATCACCCTTGCCGCCAATTCGACCGTTTGCCTGTGGCTGATCCGCAAAACGGACAGCAAAAAATCGGTCATACCGGTTCTCCTCTGCTGTGCGGCAGCGGTATTCGGTGTGATCATTGCGCCAAATATCGCCCTGTTTATGATTATCAACGTGGTATTCTTCGCCTTTAACGCCATCAGCATCCCTGTTGTGCAGAATGTGGTGGCCGACGGAGCGGGGGAGGGACAGGGAAACCTGGTGATGGGCTTTTACAATGCCATTAAAAACCTGGGGGGAATTATCGGCTCCCTGACCGCCGGGGTTATTTACAGCTCCGGCCCCAAGCTGGCCTTTGTGTTTGCCTGCGCCGCTTTCCTTCTGTCCGCTGTCTTTGCTTTTATCTATATGAAGTGCGGCGGGGTGAAAAAAGAGGCCCCTAAGGCAAGCTCCTGACAATACAAATAGGGCGGCCCCCTTAGGACCGCCCTATTTGCTTCTTTGGAAGAACGTCATTACTTATTTATAAATTTTGATGCTTCCAATGAGAGGCAGGGGCTTTACTTCCCCTTTGACGCAGTTGACGATGCCCATGATCGCAAACACAAAGGTGACGATTCCCAGAATGCCGATGATGCTGACAAACTGGGCGAGGATGTTGATGATCACTTCAATGATGAACAGAACAATCCCCTGGTTCACATGGAAGCGGCAAAACACAGAATCTTTTCTTGCCAGCATGGGGATGAGGAAAAAGATGCCAAAGTAGCTGAGAATTGCAAGGTACTTGTTTGCCTGGATATCTTCGTCGGAAGGCTGGACAATGATCGGATCTTCTGCCATAGAGAAACAACTCCTTTGTAAGTATAAAATATTGTCTTTATTATACATGATCTTCGCCCTATTGTCTATGGTTTTTTGACTAAATTATGAATTATTTTGGTGTAAAACGTTGGATTGCTGATTTTAACTAAATTCATCCTTAAAAAAATGCTTTTCTCACTGCTCATAGGCATCGTGGGGGACAAGCCATCCACAGCCGTCCGTTTACTCCAGGATCTCCATCAGCTGCTCCCCGCTCATCCGCATAATCGCCCCATCCGCATCCCCTGCCTGGATGACCGATTCCGCCAGCTCCTGTTTGGCCTCCTGCATCCTGCAGATCTTTTCTTCAATGGTATCCCTGGCAATGAGCTTATAGACCTGCACGCTGTTTTTCTGCCCGATCCGGTAGGCCCGGTCGGTCGCCTGGTTCTGGGCCGAAAGGTTCCACCATGGGTCATAGTGTATCACCACGTCCGCAGCGGTCAGGTTCAGCCCTGTCCCTCCGGCTTTCAGGGAGATGAGAAATACATCCGTGTCGTCCCGGTTGAACTGGCTGACCATTTTGGCCCGGTTCTCCTGGGAGGTGGAGCCCTTCAGAGTAAAATACCGTATCCCCTCTTTTTCCAGCCGCTTTTCCAAAATGGAGAGCATGGAGGTAAACTGGGAAAAGAGCAAAACTTTATGCCCTCCCTCCCTGGCGGACTGGATCAGCTCAATACAGACGTCTTCTTTGGCCCCGTTGCCCTCGTAGTTCTCCAGACAAAGGGAGGGATCACAGCAGAGCTGCCGCAGACGAGTCAGCATAGAGAGAAAGATAATCCGGTTTCCGGCATTGGGTGCTGTCATATCCTCCTCAATCTGGCGGCGCGCCTGGGCAGCATAGGCCAGATAGACCTTCCTCTGCTCGGAGGACATGGCGGCGTAGAGTACGGTCTCTGTTTTGCTGGGAAGCTCCTTCAGGACCTCCTTTTTCATTCGCCGCAGCACAAAGGGCAGGACCATTTTGCTCAGCTGCTCCAAGGCGTTTTGATCCATGGACTTTACAATGGGCATCTCGAATTTTTCCCGGAAACGGTGGTAATTGTACAGAAAGCCGGGCATCAGAAAATCAAAAATACTCCAAAGCTCACTCAGACAGTTTTCCACCGGCGTTCCGGTGAGGGCGAACCGCTGGCTGCTTTTAATGGCCTTTACCGCCTTGGCGTTTTGGGTGGTGTGATTTTTGATGTACTGCGCCTCGTCGATAATATGATAGTGAAACGAATAATCCTCATAGAGAGGCACATCCCGTTTCAGGAGGTCATAGGAGGTGACAGCCACGTCGTATTGATCCAAATAGGATATCTCCTCCCGCCGCTGGTTGGTATCGCCGGTGACGGCAAGCACCCTCAGGGAGGGGGCGAACCTCCGAAGCTCGCTCTCCCAGTTGTACACTAGGGAGGTGGGGCACACCACCAGGGACGGACTGCGCTCCTCCCCCGCCTCCTCCCGGTAGGAGAGCAGCAGGGCAATCACCTGGAGGGTCTTCCCCAGGCCCATATCGTCTGCCAGGATTCCCCCAAAGTGGTACGCCTCCATGGTCCGCAGCCAGCGGAACCCCACCTTCTGATAGTTGCGCAGGATGTGCTCCAGGCTCTCGGGGATCTCAAATTCGCTGTCTTCCACTGCCCGCATCTCCCGAACCAGGTTGCGGTAATACCGGTCCCGGCTGAGGATAATGTCCTCCTGGCCGCTGAGCACCCGGTCCAGGTACAGCGCCCGATACTGGGGGATGTGGACCGCACGTTCCCGCAGCTGTTCCTTTGTCAGGTCCAGCCCATCCACAAGCTGGGAAAGTCCGCTGAAGGCATTGTCCTCCAGCTGCATGAACCGCCCGTCTGTCAGGCGGTAGTACTTCTGCCCCATGCGGTAGGCGTTCAGAACCTCCATCAGCTCTTCCAATGGGAATTCCCCAGTGTCAATCTCCATCTCCAGCAGATCGCTGTCCATCCGTACCCCTACGGAAACATGGGCCGGCGGCAGCATCCCGATGCTGGTAAAGCGGTCTGTCACATGGACTGTGGCTGCCTGCATCAACACCGGAAGCCCCTCGGAGATAAACTGGTATATCTCCTTGTCGTCCCCCTCCAGGTAAAGGCGGCTGTGATCATCCTCAATGTAAGGGAAATACCTTTGGGTTAGGATCTTCATCTTAAATTCACCCCGGCGATCCCGCTTCCCTTTGATTTTCGGCTGGCCTTCGCCGTATGGGTTCAGCTCCTCCTCCCCATACCGGTACACCACCTTGGCGGTAATGCGGGAGCGGCTGGGGGCGTCCAGAAAGAATTCCGCCTCCAGGGGATCGGGAAAAAACATCTCCATCTGGTCCAGGTCCCCTGTAAAATTTAAAAGATCCCGCACTGCCGGGAGCACCACACTGCAAAAGGACGGCATATCCTTGTGGGCGATGTACAGGTATCCCTCCGCCCGCTCCAACGCCTCCAAAAAGTCCCTGGCCCTTTGGGTAAAGGACGCTGTGCAGCAATAGAGGGAATCCCTCAGCAGCAGATAGCAGTGCTCCTCCCCATGGAACATCCGGTAGTCCTGCGAGCTGAACGTAAAGCCGGAGGAGGACCACCGCACCGATACCTCCAGAGGGGGATCCCCCAAAACCGGGGTGAATTCGTCCTCCCCATTCTTCCCATCCTGGCGGTACAGCAGGGGCTGGCTTCGGGCAGCATACATTTCGAACAGTTGGTCCAGCGCCGACGGCGACAGGAGGAGATATCTTTTATCCGCCATCATACCAGCGGCACGGGAACGGAACCGCAGAAAATCCTTGTACTTGTCCATCACAAATTTCACCAGCGGCTGGCATTCCGGGACAAAGGAGTCCATGTGGTGTATGACCTCCAGGTTTTTCCCGTAAGCCTCGGTCCGCCGGTTTTCCATATTCCAACAGAATTTATCAATATCCTTGACAATATACTGGCGGCGGTTTCCCAGGGTCATATACAGCTGAAGGCTTTTGGAGGAATCGGAGGACAGGCACAGGCGCACGGTCAGTTTCTCCTCTCTTTGAAGCGAACTGGCCAGAACCTGGCCGTCCTCCTCGCTGCTGTAGCGCTCCATCATGCGGATGGCGTGGTAGTCTGTCCTGCGGGGGGAGTCTGGAAAATCGCCCGGCTCTTTTTTCTTCAGCAGCTGGGAGGCAATTCCCACCGTTTGTATTTTCTGCTCGTCGCTATACCGCAGCAGCAGCGCCACACCGTGGCGGCACAAACCCATGGCGCCGCGGGCCTTTTTACAGCCGCACTGGAACCATACCGGCCTGTCGCCCTCAATCCCTACAACGACGCTGTAGGACTGCTGGGCGCGGTCAAGGACCTCTGAGGACACAACAGTCTGTCCCTGTTGGTTCTGGGAGCAGCGGAAGGAGTAGATCCCCTTTGCCTGGTAATCCTGATACCCCTCTGAAAAATCTGATAGCCCTGCCGCGAGCTGCTTGATCACCGAGACGGAAATCGACATTGATCTGACCCCCCTTTACTGACGTTTCAGTTGCTATTTTTTTATTGTACCATGGGGAAGGGATTCCCGCAAGTCAATGAAAAGAGAAAAATTGACAAGCTCTCCCTGCTGTGCTACACTTGACCCATATCATAGCAACTAAGACCTGATGCCTCTGGATACAGCAGGTCCTATTGAGCTCACCGCTTATTTAATCCTTTCCGAAAACTTCTGTCCTCTCTGCCTTTACAGGAGGGATTGCTTTATGGCAGAATGGAACCTTTGGCACGGCTGCCATAAAATCAGCCCTGGATGCCAGCACTGTTATGTTTACCGGATGGATTCCCGCTACCAGCGGGACAGCTCCCACGCCTATAAAACCGCTGACTTTGACCTTCCCATCCGCAAAAAACGCCAGGGCGGCTATAAGATTCCCCCAGGGGAGATCGTCTACACCTGCTTTACCTCCGACTTCTTTTTGGAGGACGCAGATCCCTGGCGGCCGGAGGCCTGGGAGATGATCCGCCTCCGCCAGGACCTTCATTTTCTCTTTATCACCAAGCGTATCCACCGCTTTTACAGCGCCGTCCCCTCTGATTGGGGGGACGGATATGACAATGTAACCATCTGCTGCACCGTTGAAAACCAAAACCGGGCGGACTACCGCCTTCCCATTTTTCTGGAAGCCCCTATCCGCCATAAGCAGATTGTCTGTGAACCCTTGTTGGAGGCTGTGGACCTTTCCCGCTACCTGGGCGGATGGATCGAAGGGCTGGTCGCAGGGGGGGAATCCGGCGAAGAGGCGAGGCTGTGCCGCTTTTCCTGGATTCTGTCCCTGCGGGAGCAGTGCCGCGGCGCAGGAGTCCCCTTTCACTTTAAGCAGACAGGGGCAAGGTTTGAAAAGGATGGGAAGCTTTACCATATCCCCCGGCGCGACCAGCACCGGCAGGCGTCCCAGGCCGGCATCGACTGGAACTGGAGCTGGAGAATAGAAACCTGAGATGGATTTCTGTGGCGCAGAAAACTGGATAAACGCGCCGGATTCCGGTATGCCGCCGGCAGCAGATTAAAAAATCCAGTCGAATTTTCCATTGACCAAATATGCCTCTCCTGCATATAATAACAGGAGAAAAGCCGATGCTGCCCCCCGCATTACGGCTTTCGCAAAAGTAGACCGCACCAAATCCTCAACAGGTTTTTGGGCGGTTTTCTTATTGACATAACACAAGATATTGTGTATGATAATATTATAAAACACTACAATTTGTGTTTCAGTCGTACCAGTTTCTAAGAGCAAAAATCTCTGCATCCATAGAAAGGCGGGTCGGTAGACAAACTATGACAAGATACGTAATCAAAAAGGACAATACCAAAGAGCCGTTTACAATCCAAAAGGTGATCACAGCGGTAAACAAATCCGCCACCCGCGTTCTGGTAACATTTACCCAGGAGGAGCTGGACAAAATATGTCTCTTTGTGGAGGATGAAATCCTCAAAGAGGGCTTAACTGAAATCCCTATCCCCACTATGCACAACCTGGTGGAGGACGCTCTGGAACAGGTAAACCCCCGGGTTGCCAAAAGCTACCGGGACTACCGCAATTACAAACAGGATTTCGTCCAGATGCTGGACGAGGTCTATCGGAAAAGCCAGGCTATTATGTACATTGGGGACAAAGAGAATTCCAATGCGGACAGCGCCCTGGTCTCCACCAAGCGGAGCCTGATCCTCAACGAGCTGAACAAAGAATTATATAAAAAGTTTTTCCTGACCGTGGAGGAGCTCCAGGCGGCCAGAGATGGGTACATCTACATTCACGATATGTCAGCGCGGCGGGACACCATGAACTGCTGCCTGTTCGACGTGGCCGCAGTGCTCAAG
>CATJCP010000208.1 GCA_949737515.1 uncultured Oscillospiraceae bacterium
CCTTTGGATGCTTTCCAGCTTTCTATGCCTCAGCCCCAAGCTCCGCCCTTTCTCTCCCCCGCGGGTCTCTTCCCCGCTTCGGTACATCCCTTTTATGGATGTGTTATTCATCCTAGAGTACGAGCCCTGACCTCTGTGTCTATTTCTTTGACAAATGCATAAATAATCAATCTCCAAAGAAAACCATAAAAGACTGTTTATTTTCTATGGAAAACGCAATATAATAGATACAGGAGGAATTTTCCTGTTCCTTAAAACAGGTCTCCGCAATACAGCAGTCCGTATACGGGAAAGTATTGGATATCTTGACAGCTCCCATTTGAATCAGTCCATAAAGTGAGAACTGATACAGTTTTGGAGCACAGTACAAGAAGTCTTATTCTGCAGCGGACGGGAAAGGCATGATGGAAAATGAACCACCGCGTTACCTTAACTGAAAATAGTATCCTAAAAGGAAGAAAAAACCTCCACTTTGTGGGAATCGGGGGGTCTGGGATGTTCCCAATCGTCCAGATTCTCCACAGTAAGGGTTTTCATATCACCGGCTCCGATCAAAACGAAGGGGATATCCTAAAATTGGAACGGGCTATGGGCATCCCCGTCTCTCTAGGCCATAAGGCTGAAAATGTGGTTGGGGCGGATCTGGTCGTTTACAGTGCCGCAGTTTTTAAGGACAACTGCGAGCTGGCCTATGCCGAGGAGCATCATATCCCCACTGTCGAGCGTTCTGTCATGCTTGGCGCTATCTCTGATGCCTTTACCAACGCCTTGTGCGTCAGCGGCACCCATGGCAAAACCACTACAACTTCCCTCCTCACCTCCATTCTGCTGGACTGCGGCCGGGATCCCAGCGCCGTCATCGGTGGCAAGCTTCCCAAAATCGGAGGATACGGCAGGGCAGGGCAGGAGGATCTCTTTGTCTGCGAGGCCTGTGAGTTTGTGGATACATTCCTCCATTTGTCTCCGGATATCGCCATTGTCCTCAACATTGACGACGATCATCTGGATTACTTTAAAACCATGGACAACCTCAAGCGCTCCTTCCATAAATTCGCCGCCTCCGCCTCCAAAATGGTGGTCTATAACGGAGACGACGCCAATACCCGGGATGCTATGGCGGGAATTGACCGGCCAACTGTCACCTTTGGCATGGGCAGGGGAAACGACTATCAGGCTGTGGACGTCCGTCTCCATGATGGCGTGAACTATCAGTATACGCTGTTTTATCAAGGAGAGAAACAGACTGAGATCGTTCTTGCTGTCCCTGGGAAACACAATGTGCTCAACTCCCTAGCGGCAATCGCCGCCGCCCATGCCGTCGGAGTTGGATTTGACCAGATAGCAGCCTGCATCGGGGAGTTCCACGGCGCCGGCAGACGCTTTGAGGTTCTCGAAAAGGTGGACGGTGTGACATTTGCAGACGACTACGCCCACCATCCCACTGAGTTGAAGGCCATCTTGGAAACCACAAAGGAAATGGACTTCAAGCGGGTTTGGGCTGTGTTCCAGCCCTTCACCTACTCTCGGACCGCCATTCTCCTGGAGGACTTCGCCCAGGTGCTTTCCATTGCGGACCGGGTAGTGCTGTCTGAAATCATGGGCGCCCGGGAAATCAATACCTACCAGATCTACTCCAAAGATCTGGCGGAAAAAATCCCTGGCTGCGTCTGGTTCCCCACCTTTGAGGAAATTGCGGACTATATGGAATGCCAGACGGAGCCTGGTGATCTGGTCCTCACCCTGGGCTGTGGGGATGTTTACAAATGTGCCCGTATGATGATCTCTAAGGCAAAGGAAAAGGCCGGGGGACCCTCCTGCCGGTAGGACGATATGTGGAATATAGGTGGGCGGCTGCAGAGCCGTATCCCCTTGTATTGCCATGTCACATATCCCCATTGCGCCTATCCATATAAACGACAAGGAATATGAACAGAAAGGCGGTATTTTTATGAACACCATTTACCACTGTTTTCCCGAAGGCGCCTTTAAGGTCCTGACCATGAGCTACGACGACGGCAAAGAGGCTGACCGCAGGCTGATCTCTATTTTCAACAAATATGGGATCAAGGGCACCTTCCACCTCAACGGGGGCCTGATCGGATCAGATAAAACCGGCCAGCGTATTCCGGCGGAGGAAATCCCCTCCCTCTACCAGGGACACGAGATCTCCTGCCATACCGTCACCCATCCCACCATTGCCCGGTGTCCCTTGCCAATGGTGGCACAGCAGGTTCTGGAGGACCGTAAGATCCTGGAGAAGCTGGCCGGGTATCCGGTGCGGGGACTGAGCTACCCCAACGGTTCCTTTAACCAGGAGATTATGGATATGTTGCCGGGCTTGGGGATCGAATACTCCCGTGTGGTGGGGAACAGCGACGGCTTCGCCATCCCGGAGGATTTTCTCCGCTGGAAATCCACCTGCCACCATAACCACAATCTTTTGGAACTTGGGAAAAAATTCCTGGAACTATCCAAGAAACAGTACCTTTTTATGATGTACGTGTGGGGGCACAGCTACGAATTTGATAACGACAACAACTGGGAGCTGATGGAGGAGTTCTGCGCCATGATGGGCGGCAAGGATAACATCTGGTATGCCACCAATATCCAGATCGTGGACTATATGAATGCCCTCAAAGGCCTGAAATTTACCTGCGAAGGAGATATGGTGTACAATCCCTCTGCCTCCCCAGTCTGGCTGAGCATCAACAACGACCGGGTTGTCAAGGTAGAGGGCGGGGAGACCAAAAAGCTTTTTTGATTCCCGGTTTTTTCAAAAAAGTTATAATTAGTTTTGTATACAAAATATATTTTTATTTTTGTTGTATTTTACCAAAACTTACCCGTACCGGATTCATTTTTCAGGGAAATCTATTGATTTTTAATTCAAATTCATGTATCCTTAATATAGTATCTACATTTCTCCGCTAAACTGTCTTTTTGTAAGATTCCGGCCGCCCAATTGTCCCTGCGGCAGATTCCTAACAAGTCTTATCACGCTTTGCCGGACTGTTCGGCGGAAGGTTTATTTTTTAGGAGGATTTACATATGAAAATGCAGGCTCTTTACCAGTCGACCAAAACCGATAACACTTATCGTCTCTCCGAGGTTGTTTCCAGAGAGCATAAGTGCAAATGCGACCAGATTCCCCCTGCTTATCCCTGCGAGAATGAGAAGCTGGTCTTCATCGCCGTGGAAGGCAAGAACAGCAAGCCCGATAAAAAGGTCATCGCTTTCTGCAAGGACCTGACCCCTGCCAGAGCGAAAAATGTCGCCTTTATGGTAGTTTCTTCTTCTGGAACCGAGGGTGCCAGCACCCTAATGGACATTGTAAAGTCTCAGGGCGTAAATCCTGTGGTGGATGTATTTGAATGCAAGGTCAAGGGCGGCCTGTTTGGTTTGGGCAAGGTTTCAGATTCTGATCTTTCCAATGTGAAAGCTTGGGCGCAGAAAATCGTTGATTCTCTCAGCGACTGATTGAAGCGTTTCTTTAAAAACTCTATGCGCCGGCCGCATAGAGTTTTTTCACATCCCCGGAAGAAAACTTTCTACTTTGGAAACCTTGTGGAACAATAACCGGTTATGGAAGAAGCAAATAAAACCGACAAAGGAGTATTGTAAAGATGCAGATTGGAGAAAAGGCTCCGGATTTTGCCCTATATAACCAGGAGAACCAGCTGATCCGCCTTTCTGATTTTATTGGAAAAAAGGTGGCCCTCTATTTTTATCCTAAGGACAATACGCCAGGCTGCACCAGGCAGAGCTGCGGCTTTGGGGAGCGGGTTGGAAAGTTCGAGGAGCAGAACACAGTGGTTCTGGGGATCAGCAAAGACAGTGTTTCCTCTCACCAAAAGTTTGCCCAAAAGTATGATTTCCCCTTTTCCATTCTATCAGATCCAGAGCTGGAAGTCATTAAAGCCTATGGGGTCTGGCAGGAGAAAAAGCTTTACGGCAAAGTCTCCATGGGGGTGGTGAGAACCTCCTTTTTAATTGATGAGCAGGGGGTAATTGTGCAGATATGGAATAAGGCAAAGGCCGATCTCAACCCCCAGCAAATGCTGGACTTTCTGTCTGGCCAGAAATAGTTTTTTCGTAAATGAAGTTAAAAACAGCGGGCCTAAATCCCATAAATACAAGGGTTTAGGCCCGCTGCTTTTTTGCGAGAAGGTCCTTTCTCAGGGCTTACTCTGCAGTGTGAATATAGTCCGCCGGATTCTGGGGCTCGCCATCAAGGTAAAATCCGATATGCAGATGTGCCCCAGTCGCCATCCCGGTTTGTCCAACCTCGGCAATTTTGTCTCCCTGGCGGACTTCCTGCCCGGCGGTGACAGAAAGTTCGTTGCAGTGGTAGTATCGTGTTTCCAGGTTGTCACTGTGGCGGACAACAACATATTTTCCGTATTTCGCATCTGTCTCCGCAGTTTCCACCATTCCATCCGCAACAGCATAGACTGGCGTTCCCTTCGGTGCGGCGACGTCCATGCCGTCGTGATAAAGGAAGTTATACTCCATACTCACATACCCGCCAGTATTGCCTACCGGCCAGAGATACGCAGGTTGTGCATTTGAGGAGTTCCCCTCCAGGGATGGAGCTTCTGATGGAACTGCATCTGCAGCAGGTTCAGATATGGCGGAGAGGGATTCTGTCCCCACAGAATTTGCCAAAAGCTCCTTAGCCTGAACCCCTGTCAAAGATGCAGCGCCTGTCACTGCACAGACAATGGCAGCGGATAAAATTACGGTGACCCTTGTTTTTCGTTTGTTTTTCATAATCGCACCAAGCCTTTCTTTCAATCGTGAGAGGTCGCTATCCCTTTTCAGGGCAGGGGAGGATGGAGGCGTGGATATCCCGCCGGAATACATCAGGGAGTTGACCAGGGTATCCCCATAAGCCACCCGTTCCCTGGGGGACAGCTTCTTTAAAATCAGCTCATCGCAGGAGAGCTCGCACAGACGGTTGGTCTCCCGTTCCATCCAGTAAACCAGAGGATTGAACCAGTGGAGGCAGACGCAGAACTGAACCAATCGCTTATATAAAGCGTCCCGCCTGCGGCAGTGAGTCAGCTCATGAAGGAGTGTGAAATGAAGGTCGGATTCCGGCAGATCCAGGGTGGGCAGGACTATGCAGGGGCGAAACAGTCCAACGAGGATGGGGGTGGAAAGGCCGGGGCAGATGTAAAGCCTTATCTTTCCGGGAAATACTCCCTGCGCCCTCAGAAGATGGGCGTGCCCCGCTGCCGCCCTGTCTGGGACAGGGATCCATCCTTTCCGTAGGCGGCGGAGAAACATTCGGTAGTCCCAGGTTTTCTTTCCCAGCGAAATCACTGCTCCAGCCGCCCAAATGCTCCAGAGCGGCAGCAGGTCAACAGGGAGATTCCCCTCTTGGAGTGAAGGCTTTTCCAAAGAAGTCACAGGCTGAATGATCCCCTCTGCCAGGCCCAGCGGTATTTCTGGCGTCTCCTGAACCAGTGCCAGCAGACTGTCCCCAAATGAAAAGGGGAGCAGCAGCCGGAACACCGCCGCCAACCAAAGATAGTACAGCCAGCCCCAGCCCAGCCGTCCCTTTAACAGCCGCCCGCATCCCAGCAAAAGCAGTATGGTCAAACTCCCGGAAAGCGATAACGCAAAGACTATGGCAAACAGGGTTTCCATCACTTTCATCCTTTTTTCTGCTCCTCCCAGAATGCTCTGATCTCCTCATAGTCCTTTGCCGTGAGCATTTCCCGCTGGATCAGGGTGGATACAAGCCCCTTGGCGCTTCCCTGGTAGAGCTTGTCCAGCAGGGTACGGGTCTGGGAGGCCTGATAGTCCGCCTCAGAGCAAACCGCGATATACTCATTGCGCCGGCCTATTTTGTTGGGTTTGAGCAGCCCCTTTTCGGTCAGGCGGGCCAGCAGGGTGATGACAGTGTTCTTCTGCCAGGTACACCCCCTCTGGATCAAGGCCTCCATGATCTGGCTGTACCAGGCGGTCCCGCCCTGGTTCCAAATGATCTTCATCAGCTCCAGCTCAGAATCGGATATGGATTGAATGTTCATAGGTTCCTCCTTTCAAAACTACAATTTGTAGGCCTAACAAAAGGATAACACAATGTAGGCTAAATGTCAACCCCTTTCCGGGTTCATGAAAAGTGCGGAGACGCCGTGGGGTGTCTCCGCACTTTCTGAAGTTAAGCTGTTATCAAATCCACTAATAAAGCTTGGCAATCCTGTAAGTATACCATATATCGACAATGGAAACGAGGAGCAAAACCCCCATTGCCGCCCAAAAGCAGGCCATCCCCTTCACGAAAAAGCAGAGAGCCGCTATGATAATTCCGCCTGCAATCAGGGAAATACCGCCGAGCCGCTGGCTTTTCTTCCAGGTGATCTCGTTTTTCATGCTCCCCGTTGTCCGCAGGCCGATCCAGGCGTTCATCCGCAGCTTGGGCATGATATTCCCGATGACGATCATGGTCAGACCCAAAGCGCCAAAAACCAGCTGGTTGATCTCCACCTCCACAAGGGAAAGGGACTCTGCCGCCTGAAACGAGGTGTAAAGAAAATAGCCTGTTATGACATTGAAGAGGAGCAGAGCAGCACTCCCCGTGATCAGGCAGACCTTTTCGTTGTTTTGCCCGTGCTCCTCCCGCTTGGCGCAGAACCTGGCCATACCCAACATAAAAAGGCCGAAGAGAACCGCAATGGCCGGGAGCAGCAGCGCTTCGTATTTGCTTCCCCACCGGGTTACTTGACCATTGAAATCATAATGGGCGGGAATTTGTGCGGGCAGGAAGGGAAGCGCGGTCAGAACTGCCGCCAAGGGCAGGAGCATAAGGATATACAGGATGATTCTCTTCCGTTTCATGTTGGCCTCCTCGTAAATCATTCATCCATACAATCGCTTCATCAAGGACCGAGAGATTTAGCTCGTAGTAAATGAAATTTTTAAATTTTGTCTCATAAATTAAATCCGCCCTTTTCAACTTGGATAAGTGGTAGGAAAGGGCTTGGGGCGTCATGCTGACCGCCTCAGCCAGATCTCCGGAACTGATCTTCCCTTCCTTTAATTTCAGCAGAATTTTTCTGCGGTTTTCATCTGCCAGCGCTGCCAGGATTTCATGTACAGCCAATGACCCATCCTCCCAACAGATCTATTTCAAATTTTCTTTAAATAGATTATAGTATGCGCCTGTCTCCAAGTCAATAGCTATTTCAAAATATTTTGAAATAGCTTTCCGGCTGTTGCCCTGGCCCCCAGCATCTTTTCGGGAAAATTGCCAAGGCTATTTTTGCTTGGTGAAGCGGATGGACCGGCACATCGTTTAATTCACATTTTAGGTCTTGCCAAAGCCCCGGTTTTGTATTATAATGTTCTAGTCAGACAGAATAAGGACAGGTATGTCCGGAGGTTGGACCATGCAGGCGGGTGGGTCCTGTACGACGAAGCGCCGCGAACCATGTCAGGCGGGGAACCGAGCAGCATTAAGCGGATGTCTTTGGGTGATATAGGTAGTCTGTCCGTCTGTATGGTCGAGCTTCCGGGAAACGTTCCCTTGGGAGCGTGCCTGTTCTTTTCTTATACCTATTATTGCGTTCTGCCCTGACAGAATGAAAAGGCGGAAGGGGGATGCTGCGATGTACCAGGCGTTATACCGAAAATGGCGGCCGCAGGTGTTTGCGGACGTAGTCGGACAGGAACACATTACCCGTACCCTGCGCAACCAGGTATCTTCCGGCAAAACCGCCCATGCCTATCTGTTCACCGGCTCCCGGGGCACCGGCAAAACCACCTGCTCCAAAATATTGGCCAAGGCAGTCAACTGCCTTTCCCCCACCTCTGACGGAGACCCCTGCGGGGAGTGCGCTATCTGCAGGGGCATTGACGACGGATCTGTCCTGGACGTGGTGGAGATTGACGCTGCCAGCAACAATGGCGTCGAAAACATCCGCGACCTGCGGGAGGAGGCCAACTTCACCCCCGCTGCGGCCCGGTTCCGTGTCTATATCATCGATGAAACCCATATGCTCAGCATCGGCGCCTTCAACGCCCTGCTGAAAATCATGGAGGAACCCCCTGCCCACGTTATCTTTATCCTGGCCACCACAGAAGTGCACAAGGTCCCCGCGACCATTCTATCCCGGTGCCAGCGGTTTGATTTCCGCCGCATTCCCCCAGACGTCATCGCCCGGCGGCTGGCTTATGTGTCCGGTCAAGAGGGGATCAGCCTGGATGAGGATGCAGGCGTGCTGATCGCCCGCCTCTCCGACGGCGGAATGCGGGACGCCCTCTCCCTGCTGGACGTTTGTATGTCCCGTAGCCCCCACGTGGATCTGGAAACCGTCTCACAGGCGGCTGGTTTGGCCGGGAACCAGTATTTGTTCGGCATTGCCCAATCTGTCCAGGCCGGTGATACCGGGACCGCCCTGGCCCAGCTGGAGGCCCTTTCAGAGCGTTCTGTGGAATTTGACCGGCTGGCGGAACAGTTGGTGGGACACTACCGCAACCTGATGGTGGCCCGGACAGCGGCAAAACCGGAGGAAATGATCGTATGCCTGCCCGACGAACTGGAGAGGCTGAAGGTGCAGTCAAGGGAATACCGCCTGTCCGCCATCCTGTTCGCCATTGATTGTTTCACCCAGGCCCTGACCAAAATGGGACAGGGTTCCTCCAAGCGGGTGGAGTTGGAAATGGCGCTGGTGCGGCTGTGCAATCCGTCCCTGGACGGAAGCCAGGCGGCGGTTCTCTCCCGGCTGGAGGCCCTGGAGGATATGGTCCGCTCCGGTGCGGTGCCTCGGGCTGTCCCGGCAGCTGCGGGGGAGGCCCCTTTGACCCCAAGCCTCCCTGCGGCAGGGGCTCCTCCGGAGGGCTCCGCCAAGGTCTCTGCCGTGGAGGATATCCCCATTGTGCAGGAGGTGGGGGCAGAGGAGCTGGAAAAGGTAACGGCTCTGGCCTGCTGGCCGGAAGTTTTGGAAAAGCTTGCGGGACTGAATCCGCCTTTGAAGGGCGCTCTGGAAGATTCCTCCGCCTATGTATCGGGGGATCTCTGCCTGATTGACGCCCCTAACAAGATGTTTTTAACCCTGATCCGAAGCAGCGGGTTTGCCAAAAACAGCCTGCGGGAGGCTTTAAAGCTGCTCACCGGGCAGAAATACCGCCTCGGTCCCTACAACAGGGAAAAGTACCAGATTGTTGACAACCTCGATCCCCTGGACGACCTGCTCAGCAGCGCGGCGGCCATGGGAATCGCAGTGGAAATAAAAGAATAAGAAAGTATATGGTAACAGGAGGAACAAATCATTATGAAAGCAAGACTGCCAGAAGGATATTCCGGAAAAGGGAATAATATGAACAGCATGATCCGCCAGGCCCAGAAGATGCAGGAGGACATGACCCGCGTCCAGGGCGAGCTGGAGCAGAGGGAGTTTGCAGCTACCTCCGGCGGCGGCGCGGTAGAGGTGGTTATGACCGGGAAAAAGCAGCTGAAATCCATTGTTTTAAAGCCCGAGGTTGTCGACCCAGAGGATATCGAGATGCTCCAGGACCTGATCATTGCCGCCGTCAACGAGTCCCTCGCCAAAGTTGAGGAGACCTCCGCCGCCGAAATGGAAAAGGTCACCGGCGGCCTGAACATCCCCGGGTTGTTTTAACCATGGCGGGATACAGCGTTGCACCCCTGAGCCGCCTGGTGGAACAGTTTGAGAGCCTGCCGGGAATCGGGAAAAAAACCGCCCAGCGCTTGGCCTTCTTTGTCCTGAACCTTCCCCACGAGCGGGCCATGGACTTTGCCAACAGCATCATTGAAGCCCACGACAAAATTCACAAGTGTTCGATCTGCCAGAACCTGACGGACAAGGAGCTGTGCCCCATATGCAGCAGCCCAAAGCGGGATTTCTCCACCATCTGCGTGGTGGAAGGGCCGAAGGACGTGCTGGCCTTTGAGAAGACCAGGGAGTATAACGGGGTTTACCATGTCCTTCACGGGCTGCTTTCTCCCATGGAGGGAATCGGCCCGGAGCAGATCTATGTGAAGGAACTGGTCAAACGGCTGGGGGATGGAAAGGTTCAGGAGGTCATTATGGCGACCAACCCCACAGTGGAGGGAGAAGCCACAGCCATGTATGTGGCCCGGCTGCTCAAGCCCATGGGGGTAAAGGTCACCCGGCTGGCCTACGGGATACCCGTGGGCGGGAACCTGGAATATGCGGATGAAGTCACCCTTTACCGGGCTCTGGAGGGCCGTCTGGAGATCTGACACAGGCCTCCGGGAGCTAAAAATCCCTCGCCAAACGGGAGGATAAATCTTTGAAGGAACATTGGAACGAGATCAGGAAATTCCTGAAATTCGGCATAACCGGCGTGATGAATACAGCGGTGGACTTTGTGGTGTATACCGTTCTGGTTTCGCTGCTTGGGCTGGGGTTGTATGTGTCCCAGGTCATTTCCTACTGCTGCGGAATGCTCAACAGCTATGTGATCAACCGGAAATGGACCTTTGACACCAAAAACGGATTTTTTAGCCTGGAGTTGGTGAAGTTTGTGGTTCTGAACCTGGCCATGATGCTCTTGGGAATGGGGATCATTTACCTCTGCGTGGAGCAGCTGGGGCTTCACAAGCTTTTGGGCAAGCTGATTTCTACGGTTCTGGTCATGGTGATCAACTTCGCGGTCAGCAATTTCTGGGTTTTTCGGGGAAAGAGAGAGGACGCCTCACAGCAGGATTGAAAGGCGGTGACTGGATATGCCAAGGGAATCCACCAAAACGATCACTGAAAACCGCCAGGTGCGGCATGAATATTTCATTGTAGAGTCCTTTGAGGCTGGGATTGAACTGGCCGGGACAGAGGTAAAGTCAATACGGGTCCATGGCGCGAACCTGAAGGACTCTTGGTGCGACATTGACCACGGGGAGCTGTTTGTCAAGCAGATGCACATCAGCCCCTATGAAAAGGGGAACATCTTCAATAAGGATCCCATCCGGCCCCGCCGGCTGCTGATGCACAAGCGGGAAATCCTCCGGCTATTCGGGCTGGTGAAGCAGCAGGGCTACACCTTGATTCCAGTATCCCTGTACTTTAAAGGCTCCAACGTCAAGGTACAGGTGGGGCTCTGTAAGGGCAAAAAGCTCCACGACAAGCGGGATGACATGGCCAAACGGGACGCCCAGAGGGATATCGCCCGCGCCATGAAGGAATCCAGAAGGTAGAGGACGCGGTCTTCCCCTATGGAGCGCCTGATTTAAAAATAATTTTTACAAATATTTTGTAAAAAATTTTTTAAATCAGCGTATACATTCGGGAAGGCCCGTGTTATAATAGAAGTGCTGAAAAGTCCGGAATGGCTTTTTGCGCCATATATGGGGGCGTAAAGGTTTCGACGGGGATTTTGAAGCATGGGAAGCGAGCAGAGGGCGGGACCTCTATAATACCCGAAACTTAAAAACAAACGCTAAC
>CATJCP010000209.1 GCA_949737515.1 uncultured Oscillospiraceae bacterium
CCATATGGAAATGGTTTCCCCAGCTGTCCAGCCGGCAACCCTTTTTCCAGGCCCGGTAAAGGGCCTCTCCCAGGCGGCGGTCCCCTCTTGCCAGGACGCCCTCCAAAAAACTGGTATCCGCATCGTGCCAATTGAGGCGTATCTTTTTGCTTTTCAGATGAGCCAGCATGTGGTCCTGCTTCTGGCGCAGCATCTCCCAGGTGTCCTGAGGTTCAAATTCAAAGGGGGTAAAGGGCTTGGGAACAAAACAGGCGCAGCTCACTGTAACAGTGACTGCCTTCCCCTTCTGGCGGGTGGGCAGGCTGTAGTAGAAGTCCACGATCCTCTGCGCCAGATCGACGATTCCCTCCACATCCTCCATGGTCTCGGTGGGCAGCCCCAGCATAAAGTAGAGTTTTACCGCCGTATATCCGCCTTCAAAGGCAGTGCGGCAGGTATTGAAAATCTCATCCTCGTCTACATTTTTATTGATCACATCCCGCATCCTTTGAGTTCCAGCCTCTGGCGCAAAGGTCAAGCCGCTTTTGCGGACCTTGGATACCGTTTCCAGCAGCTCCGGGGAAAAGTTATCCACCCTCAGGGACGGCAGAGAGAGGTTGATCTTTTTATCATCGGTCCACTGGACCATCTCGGTCAGCAGCCCCTCCACATTGGAATGGTCACTGGTGGACAGAGAGGAAAGGGAAATCTCGTCATAGCCGGTGGAGGCGCAGAGATCCCGTCCGTTGCGGCAGAGGGTATCTACGTTTTTCTCCCGCAGGGGCCGGTAGATAAATCCGGCCTGACAGAAACGGCAGCCCCGGATACAGCCCCGCAGCACCTCTAAAATAGCCCGGTCATGGACGATATCCGTATATGGCACCACAAAGGAGGAGGGGTAAAACACCTTGTCAAAATCCCGGATGATCCGCTTGCGGACCTTGGCGGGCGCCCCTTCCTTTGGGAGGACGCTTTGAATCGTCCCATCCGGATGGTAGGAGACACTGTAAAGCGACGGAACATAAATCCCCTCAATCCGGCAGGCCTTCCGCAGGAATTCGTCCTTGGACCATCCCTCCTGCTTGGCGGCCTTGTAGAGGTCGATGAGCTCCAGATTGACCTCTTCCCCTTCTCCTAGGATAAACAGATCAATAAAGTCGCACAGCGGCTCTGGATTACAGGCGCAGGGTCCGCCGGCCACCACCAAGGGGGCCAGTCCGGTCCGGTCCTCGGCCCTGACAGGGAGCCCCGCCAGATCCAACATATTCAAAACCGTGGTAAAGCTCAGCTCATACTGCAGGGTAAAGCCGATCATGTCGAATTCCCGAATGGGGTCAAAGCTTTCCAATCCATAGAGGGGGATATCGTTTTCCCTCATCAGGGCTTCCATATCCTTCTCCGGGGCGAAAACCCGTTCGCACCAAACGTCTGGACGGGCGTTTTTCAGGGAATAGAGGATCTTCATCCCCAAATGGGACATTCCCACCTCGTAAACATCCGGGAAGCAAAAGGCAAAGCGCACATCCACCTCATTGGCGTCCTTGATGACGCTGCCCAGCTCCCCGCCGGTGTAATGGGCGGGCTTCTGGACCTGCATTAAAATGCGGTCCAGCTTTTCTGAAATCTGTTGGTTTGGCATAACTTTTCTCTATCTCCTAATCTGTCAGCATTAGAATACTGTTTTACCGAGGATATTCAAGCACAAATCCCCATTCTATCTCATTATAGCATAAATCAAAGTTCAATGGTAGAATCTCTCATGTATATATCTTAGATGAATTGTAAATTTGTTATTTATCACAAATATGGCAGACTGGTTTTGCCTTTTTCTACATTGCTTCCAAAGCAGCAAGAAAGCCGCCCCAAAGGCCCGGTCAAGGTCCTTGGGGCGGCCTCATAGTTCTTACTTTACAGCATTCAGTCGGTTCAGCAAGGAATGATCCCCATCCAGCAAGTAAAGCAGTCTCTTGGCAGCGCCGGACGGTTCATTCCTCCCGGCCTCCCAAGCCTCTACTGTTCTGGCAGAAACTCCTATTACAGACGCCAGGCCGCTCTGTGTCAAATTCAGCTCCCTTCGGGTGCGGATAACATCTTCAGCTCTAAAATCCGGTACAGGAACTTTTTTGACAGAGACCTTCCCCTTGGAAAGGTCCCCCTGTTTATAAGCTACCGCCTCTTGAAGCCCTTCTATAATGCCTTCATATACGTTAAACTGTCCCATAGCTATCCTCCCTGCTCATTCTTTAAGATATTGGTCAACTTTTTAAATTCCGCAATTTCCACCTTGCTTAGATTCTCTTTTACGGATTTTGGATAGGCATAAATCATATAAATCGTCTCATCTGCCATAATGTCAACATAAATAACCCGGATTCCTCCACTTTTCCCCTTTCCCGGAAGGGAGAAACGTACCTTGCGGACACCGCCAGAGCCTTCAATAACCGCTCCTATCTTAGGATTTAAAAGAAGCATCTCTTCAAGCTTAATATACTCTTCTTCTCCAAGACCAAGAGCCTTCCACGCCTTTTCAAATGATAGCAGCCGGATAAATGTTCTCTCCATACGAATCCCCCTCGCTTACATTATATACGATCTAATCGTATATAGCAAGGCTCTTTACACCATATGCCATCGATGATTCGCAACACTTTTAAACTCATTGACACATACACAAAACCGCCCCAAAGGCCCGGTCAAGACCCTTGGGGCGGTTAGGCCGCTCAATAATAGAATTGAACAAATTCCGGAAAATGCTCCATGACAAACTCAATTGTGCCCATTGCCAGCGCAAACCCCGCCATAACCAGCACCAGGAAAACCGCCGCCCCATCGTACCGCAGCTTCTCCTCCCCATTGGTAAAGTGGCAGAAAAGCAGCTCCAGTCCCAGGAGGATCAGGATCAGCGGCCAGCAGGAAAAGATAACCTGATAATTCAGCGTCTGCACAAAGGGCCGCAGGAGAAACATCACGCCAAATACCACCAAAACCAAACCAGCGGTCAGAGAACCCACGCGGCGTTTTTTATTCATGGCGCTGCGCCTCCTCCGGGTTTTCCTGAATATCCTCCAAAGGCTCCGCTTCCTCTGTGGCCCGGGCCGGAGGCTGGGGCGCTTCCTTGGACTTGGCTTCCTCCAGCAGCGGATTTTCGTCCAGATTTACAGCGCCCTCAAACGTTGATACGTCTTCCGCAGCAGCATCCTCTAAGGTCAAAACGATTTCCGGAGCCGTATCGTCCTTTGGGGGCTGAGGCTCCTCCGGCTGTTTAAACACTTCAGACGCAGGAAAAACTTCCGACGGCTTTCCGTCCTTTGGAGGTTTTTCCTCCTTTAGTGGATGGAAGCCTTCCGAAAAGGAAAAATCCTCCGGAGCCTGGTACTCCCTTCCGTGTCTGTAATCTTCCTCTTCCGCCTGGTTCATCATGGATTTCAGGTCCTTCAGCTCCTTGCGTTTGCCAAAGATCAGCCACAGACCCAGGACAATAATAACCAGCGCCGACAAAAACCGAGGCGCTTCATCAAGAATCTCCCGCAGAAAGCGGTAAATATAGTTGTCCCAATCCCACAGCACGCTGTTTGCAAAGCTGCGCAGGAAATTGCGAAGCAGCAGCAGACTGCCGGAAACCGTCAAAAACCACCCAAGGATCAGCCTGGCGTACTTGCCCAAACGGAAATTGAAGTTATGTTTAAAGGTGGGCAGGGAGCCATTCTCGGTAAAGAGAAAATGATCCTCCAAAAGATAAAATTCCTCGTCCGAGGCATAGCATTTATTCAGGCAGTCAAAAAAGGCGTAGCACCAGATCACCGGAAGGAGGAATCCGATGAATTCAAAATAATAAAAAATATTATCTAAGAAAAATATGACAGAAATGGTTCCAAAAAAGATGAGCATATAGGAAAGCCCCAGGTGCATAAATCCCATAAACATATGCCCCGCTCCGGGGAGCAATCCGAAAAGCATGGTCAAAATTTTATTTCTTCGTGTTGGCATCATGTAAAACCTCCGTATAAAAATCGGCAGGGGAACCCGTCTGATAAGTGTCGGAGAGCGCATAGCCTGGAAAGCCTCTTGCTCCGGCCCTGGCCTCGGCCAAATCCCGCAGATTCATCAGTTTCCCATTTCCTGCAAAAATCAGGACAATGGCGGCACAGGCGGACAAAATAACCTGAAGGGTATACACCCGGAATTCCCGGCGGCGTTTCAGGTACAGCTCCCGGGTGATCCGTTCCGTAATCCCCCTGGGCGGGGACGGCTGCAGCGGAAGGGACGAAAGCAGCGGATTACCCGCGTTCAAAAAGGCGTCCGCCATTGCCCCGCAGCAGCGGGGACAAACCGCCAGATGGTCCGCAAATTGGATCCGTTCGTCAACGGACATAGCTCCCAGTAAAAAACGTTCAAGTTCACTGCATTGCATAGGCATTTTCCTCCTTCCATAGTTCCCGCAGCAGTTTCTTTGCCCTATAGAGCCGCGTTTCCAGGGTTCTCAGTGGTATTCCCGTTTCTACGGCAACCTCCGACAGTTTTTTATTTTGGCAGAAGTAGGCGATCGCCGTTTCCCGATACGGCTCTTTGAGCTGCCCGCACAGTTCCAGCAACCTACGCTTTTGGTCTGTGTGGATCACCAGATCCTCCGGCGTGGGTTCGGGCGCCTCTATTTCCCCCAGCGCTTCCTCGGAAACCATCTGCATCCTTCTCCTCGGATCTGCCAGAAAGTTGCGGCACTTATTGGCTGCAATGGTCATAATCCACGCTTTAAAATTCCGTCCATCAAAGGTATCCAGCTTGTTATAGGCGGCCAAAAACGTTTCCTGAGTCAGATCCTCTGCGTCAAAATAATTATGTACAAAGGAGTTGCATACCTGAAATACCAGAGACTTATACCTCTCTATTTCCACTGTAAACTGCCGAATGTCAATGGTTTCCACCTCCTTTGTGCTGTCTTTCCACCCCCCCCCGAACAGTTTTTTAGCCTGTTCACCTACTATAACAGCATTCAGACGGGAAACACGTCAGGTTTTCTAATCATTTTATAAAATAATTTCGGGAACAGCCGGGCAACACCCTGTCCCTTACTATAAAAGAGCGGGCAGGAGAAAACAGAAGATCGACTGCCTTTCCCACCCGCTTCCATCGGTATAAAATACGCCTACTTTTTCAGGCAAATGCTCATATTTTCCTTGACTTCCTGAAGGGTTTCCCTGCCGATTTGATTCGCCTTTTCGGTGCCGGTGCGGATAATATCGCCGACAATATCCATATGGGCTTCGTAATACGCCCGTTTCTCCCGGAAGGGGTCCAGAAGATGGTTCAGCGTCTCCGCCAGCTTCTTTTTACAGGCCACGCAGCCAATGGCGGAGCCTCTGCACATCTCACAGATGTTGTCGTATTCGCCGGGATTGAACACCTGGTGATACTTGCTGACCGCACAAACCTCAGGATGTCCGGGATCCTTGATAGAGATCCGGCTCTCATCTGTGACGGCGGAGCGGACCTTCTGGGTTACAGTCTCTGCATTGTCGGAAAGGTAGATGGCATTGCCCAGGCTCTTGCCCATTTTGGCGTTGCCGTCCAGGCCCATCAGCCTGGGAGTGGAGCTGAGCATGGCTTCCGGTTCCACCAAGCTGCCATGGTATAGGTCGTTAAAACGCCGGACGATCTTTCGGGTCTGCTCAATATGTGGAAGCTGGTCATCGCCCACCGGGACCAAATTGGCCTTGCAGAAGGTGATATCCGCAGCCTGGCTCACCGGGTAGCCCAGGAAGCCGTAGGTCATGTCATCGTAGCCATAGTTTTTGGCTTCGGTTTTGATGGTGGGGTTGTGCCGCAGGGTGTTGACTGTCACCAGCATGGAATAGAAGACAGTCAGCTCCGCAATGTAAGGGATCTGGGACTGCTGGATGATATTGACCTTCTCCGGGTCCAGCCCGATGGAGAGGTTGTCAATGGCCACATCATAGATGCTTCCATTGATCAGGCCAGGATTTTCAAAGTGGGTCGTCAGGGCCTGGACATCAGCCAGCAGGATAAAGGTTTCGTAGTCGTTCTGCAGCTTGACCCGGTTTTGCAAACTTCCCACATAGTGCCCCAGGTGGAGCTTGCCTGTAGTGCGATCCCCTGTCAGTATACGTTTTCTGTTCTCCATGTTTTTCGATCCTTTCATGATTTCTGTTTGGTTGTTCTGCCGGTGATACTGAACAAAAACAGCCTCCGCCCCGTTCATCGGGACGGAAGCCGCTACATTCTCTTCCGTTTGCCACCCTGAAAGTGCCGTTTCGCATACCAGCATATGCTCTCATCCTAACGGTTAGAGGTTCCGTCGGTTCCTACTCCGGCAATTCGCCGTTTCAGGCCGCCCTCACAAGGCCATTCCCCGTAATCTTCCATACCGCGTCCCACCATCAGCGGCTCTCTGTGATCTCCGGTTACAGGTACTATTCTTGTTCATCGGTTTCTATTATTATAGGAGGTTTCAAAAGGTTTGTCAACTGGCGTTTTATCTTTTGTGCAGAAATCAGTTTTAAATCGATTTCTGCGTCTTCGGCAGAAAAAGAGTTGACATCCTTCCCACTCTCTGCGAAAATAGTATAATGTCACCTTCTCATAAAGAATGACACTACACGCAGGACATAGCATCCCTGTTACCTCCGACAAAGCTGTTACAAAACGGAGGAAATGACGATGAACG
>CATJCP010000210.1 GCA_949737515.1 uncultured Oscillospiraceae bacterium
TCTGGATCCAGACATTGGAGCATGACGTTTGTACAGGATAATTTTAGTTCTTCAGCCAGGATGGACTTCTCTACATCCTGGGTCAGATCGGGCACATCCTGAATCTTCCCGCTGCGAATATCGTCCCCATAAAATTCAAAGCTCAAGGGATGCTGAGCAAACATATGCTTTTTGTAATCCTTGAGATGGTTCACCGCAATGCGAAATACCCAGGTTGTGAAAGCGCTCTCCCCCTTGAAGGAGGGCAGGCAGGTTATAATCTTCAGCAAAATGTCTTGGGATGCATCCTCTGCGTCATAAAACGTTCCAAGCATCCGCAGAGACAGACTGAACACCATATCCTGTACTCCGGACAGTACTGTCTCCAGCGCCGCCTTATCCCCGGCAGCGGCCTTCTGAATCAAAATAGACGTCTCTTGATTTGCATTTGTGTTCATAAAAACACCTCCTGCTAGATTAGACTGGGACGATCCGGATTTGTGACAGGAAAGTTAAATGATTCTCAACAGAGGGGGCCTTGCCGGTCCTTCCGTTTATCTCCTATAAAACCTATAAAACACTCTGTAATTGTGCCCGGTTCATCAATCGTTTCACAAGTACTATATCATATCCTCCGCCAAAATTCCATATTGTTGTGAAGATTTATAACAAAAACCCCTTTTATACACTATTTTTTGAATCCCCTATTTTCAAATGCAGATGGACATGGTATGATAAGATCAATTAAAATTATCTCCAATCGAGCTTGTGCATTTACCATCCCTTTCCAGTTTCATAACGATCCTATCAGAAATCTGCGTCTAACAGACTGAACAAACATAATCTATAAAAAATGGAGGACTTTGCAACAAAACCGGATTTCGCCGCCACTTATAGAGTGAACCGGTTACAGCAAGCCAACATCCAGAATGGTGGTGGACAGAAACATTGGATATCGATATCGAATTGGTAAAAAGCGCCCGGCAGGGGGATCAAAGGAGTTTTGCCGAGCTGTATGACGCTATGTCTTTATATATGTATAAATATGCCATGTATTCCCTTGGAAATCATCATGACGCGGAGGATGTGGTATCCGAGACCTTTATGGACGCTTTCCGCGGCCTGCACAGCCTGCGGGATGAAAGCGCCTTTAAACCTTGGATCATGAAAATTCTAAGCGTCAAGATTAAGCGCAAGATTAAGGAATACGCTGAATGCAGGGATACCTCTGAGCTGTCTGAGGAGATTGGAATCGGCCCTGACCCCTCTCCAGAGCTGGCGGAGCGCAGCGCAGCCATGGAAGCCCTGGATACCTTGAACCCTCAGGAACGGCAGATTGTGGTGTTGGCGGTTATTTACGGCTACACCACAAAGGAAGTGGCGCGTATGCTGGGCTGTCCCCAGGGAACAGTGAGCTCTAAGCTCCACCGTTCTTTGGCAAAGCTGCGCGCCAACCTGCAATAATTAGGAAGAAAGGAGTGATGAATTTGAATAAAAGACCTGTTAAACTGACTGCCGCCCAGGAAGAAGAGATCAAACAGAAGCTGCTGCGCCTATCTCAGCAGGACGAGATGCTACTTCCTGAATCCCTCCGATCCCCTAATCTGCTTGCCAAACTCCAGGAGCAACCCTCCTTCGCGAGAATAGACAGCGATCAGGCTCCCCGCCGCCGGTCGGTTTATGTGATTACCACCTGTGCCGCCGCGCTGCTCATGGTAGTGGGGCTGTCGCGGATTATGCCCGGCCTTTCTTCCGACAACTTCTCCGGATTTGCCGTCGGGGGGGCGAA
>CATJCP010000211.1 GCA_949737515.1 uncultured Oscillospiraceae bacterium
GAGCCTATGTCCACCCCTGACATCGCCGATAAGGTGAAACCCTCGGTTGTGGGAATCCTCAACTACGGCAGCGGCTCCAACATCCAGTCGGTTATGACCCCCAGCGAGGGCTCCGGCATCATCATGTCCGAGGACGGATATATCCTAACCAACGCCCATGTGGTGGAGAACGCCGCCGGGCTAAAAGTGGTTATGGAAACCGGCGAGGAGTTTGAGGCGCGGATTGTGGGCGCGGACGACACCACCGATATCGCTGTGATCAAAATCAACGCTGAGGGGCTGCAGTTTGCGGAATTTGGAAACTCCGACCAGCTCCGGGTTGGGGAAAAGGTAGTGGCCATCGGCAACCCCAGAGGGCTGACCCTTGCGGGCAGCGTGACCCAGGGGATTGTCTCCGCCGTCAACCGCTCCCTCTCCTCTGCCCCAACAGACTTTACTTATATCCAGACGGACGCAGCCATCAACCCAGGGAACTCCGGCGGGGCGTTGGTCAATGAATATGGCCAGGTAATCGGCATCAACACCTCGAAGATCTCCCAGGTGTCCAGTACCGTATACGAGGGGATCGGGTTCGCCATCCCCATTACTGAGGCAAAGCCCATTATTGATGACCTGAAGGCCTATGGCCGGGTGACCGGCCGGGTGAAGTTCGGCGTCATTGTCCAGCCCATTGACGCCTATACAGCCGCCATGTACCAGGTCCCCCAAGGCGCAATGGTTGTCTCCACCGAGGAGGGATCGGACATTGCAGCCAAGGGGATTGTAGCCGGGGACATTATCTACGCAGTGGACGGCAACACGATAAGCTCCACGCTTGCCCTGAAACAAGCAATCGTCGGGAAAAAGCCCGGGGATTCCGTCACATTGAGCATTTACCGAAGAACAACAGGATACAGCGACAAAAAGTTCGACGTCACAGTGATCCTGATGGAGGACAACGGGGAAAGCACCATTCCAAACCAGTCCGACTCCAAAATTGGCTAAACAGACAAGGGACGCTTCCCGAAAGGGGGCGTCCCTCTTATTTGGGCTTTTTTAAATTTCTCCCTTGACAGCCTCACGGTCCTGTGCTATACTTCAACTGTACTAATCGAATTAGTACAGTTGATACAGATTGAACGATCAGTTTGGAAAGGAGCGGAAATGATCATCTTAGACAACCAAAGTCGGCTGCCCATTTATGAGCAGCTGAAAAACCGCATTGCCGAACTGGTTCTGACAGGGGTCTATCCCCCGGACATGCAGCTCCCGTCAGTGCGCAGCCTGGCCAGGGAGCTGGGGGTAAACCCCAACACCGTCCAAAAGGCGTACCAGGAGCTGGAACGGGAACAGGTGATCTACACAGTCGGCGGAAAGGGCTGCTTTATCTCGACAAATCCGCTGATCAGGGAGCGCCGCTGCCGGGAAACACTGGATCGGTTAACAGCGGCGGTCCGCGAATGCCACAGGGCAGGGATACCGGCAGAGGAAATCCGCCGGGCCGTGTCAGACACAGTGGACAGGATGGGAGAGGAGGACGAAACATGATTGAAGCAAGAGACCTAGAAAAACGTTTTGGCGATAAAATTGCCCTTCAGGGGATGAACCTGACCATACAGGAAGGCTCTATCTACGGGCTTGTGGGGACAAACGGTTCTGGAAAATCCACCTTTCTCCGGCTTACGTCGGGGGTGTATTATCCCGATCAGGGAAGTATCCAAATAGAGGGCAGGGACGTTTATGAGGACTGCGGGATAAAGGATAAAATTTTCTTTGTGCCGGATGAACTGTATTTTCTGCCCCACTCCACCCTGGAGGACATGGCCCGCTTTTACGCCTCCCAGTATTCGGGATGGGACTGGGAGTATTATCAAAAGCTGTGCGGTTTTTTCCCCATCAGCTCCAAGGCCCGCCTCAACACCTTTTCCAAGGGAATGCAGCGCCAGGCGGCAATTATGCTGGCCCTTTCAGCCCGGAGCAGCTACCTGTTGCTGGACGAGGCCTTTGACGGCCTTGACCCGGTGATACGCAGCGCCGTCCGCAGGCTTTTGGTGGACGAGGTGGCCCAGAGGAACCTCACTGTTGTCATAAGTTCCCACAACCTGCGGGAACTGGAGGACCTGTGCGACCACATCGGGCTGCTGCACAACGGTTCCGTCCGGTTTTCCCGGGAGCTGGACGAGCTGAAACTGGGTTTCTGCAAGGTGCAGGCAGCCTTCAGCGCAGAGTACAGCGCCGGGGATTTTACCGGCATCTCCATCATGCGGTGTGAAAAGCGGGGCAGCCTGTTCAACATGGTGGTAAGGGGGAACAGCCAACAGGTTTTGGAATATCTGCAGCAGTTCCAGCCAGTTTTTGCAGAATCCCTCCCCCTGACCCTGGAGGAGGTCTTTATTCACGAAATGGAGGGCATCGGCTATGACTACAACAGCATTCTCCTTTAAGCAGCGGTTTTTCCGGCTGTACCGCTCTGTCCTCAAGCAGCATTTGGGCCTGATAGCCCTGCTTACCGCCATCACCTTTCTGAGCTTCCCGGTTTTGAGCGCCGTTGAAATGCATCAGCTGGTCACCGGCGCTGCCTCTTACAGAATGTACGGCATGGCGGAGATCTATGGAACCTCCTCCATGTGGACTTTGACCCTTTACGTGCTGCTCGTCCCCTTTTTGACGGTGGCTCTCCTCTGCCAGCCCCTCCACAACAAGAGGGCGGCTGATATGTACCACTCCATTCCCCTGTCCCGCAGAGGCTTGCTGGGTGTCTGGATAACTGCCGGAATGACCATTATGGCAATCCCCCTCCTTGTGGGATACGCCGGAATCTATTTGGCGGCGCTGATGACGCGCTATCAAATCAACCACCCTTCCCTGATCCTTTGGGACGTTTTCCTGTGCCTTCTGACCCTTTTCTGCGTCATGTCCTTGGTAACCCTCTGTGCCGTATGTACCGGGACCGCCTTTGACTGTATCGTCTTTTCCATTCTGACCATGGCCCTCCCCACGGCAGTGACCTCTTCCCTGACCTCTCTGCTCCGTGAATTCTCCAATGGTTACCGTCCCAATCTCGGGGGCATCTTTGGCCGTTTTCCCTTTGCCGTCAACGGATGGTTCAGCCATATCAATTGGTTCGAAGGGAGGACAGAGGCCGAAGGGGGCGTCTGGGCGGGGGTTCCCAACATATTGGCCTGGATTGTGATCTCCTGCATCCTGACTGCGGTCTCCTTTTGGTATATCCGCCGCCGCAAAAACGAAATGCCCGGCTCCTTGGTCCGGAACCGGTATCTGGAGTCTGTGATCTGCCTGCTGATTACACTGTCCGGGGGGCTTGCCATCGGCATGTCCTTTGGAAACGCGATCTGCGGCCCTTACGTGTTGGAGAAACCCCAGTGGATATGGACTGTCTTCTTTACAGCGATTGGCGGGGCCCTGATCTTTGCCGTTACCCAGACGGTTTTCAAGCGGGGCCTCAGCCTGAAAAAACTGCTGGCCTATGGGGGAACCGCCATGGCTGCCATGGCGGCGGTAAGCGCCGGGCTTCTCTTTTACTGCGAGGTCATTGTCGAGGACTATGTTCCGGACGCCTCCAAGGTGGAACAGGTTTCCTTCAACGATGATATGGGGGTTTACAATGGGCTGTCCCAGTTAAGCGCCGCAAGGCAGTATTGGGATAGAAGCGTGCGCTCCGGTGTTCTGACCGAGGATATCCATCCGGTTTTTACCTCGGAAGAAGGAATACGGCAGGTTTGTGGAATCCACAGCCTGATCATTGATGATTTCAACCAGATCAGCACAAAGGGGTATGTAGACGAGGAAAAATACAATTACTATCTTACGTTTTTTGATTTGACCTATCACCTGAAAAACGGCGGAACCATACAGCGGAATTATGATTTCAGGAACTGCGGGCTTGCCGCCGCGGTCCTGGAAAGGCTCTGCGCCTCTGAGGAGTACATCCGGCAGGCCATCCCTCTGTTCAGCCCTGCATATGAACCGTACATCCAGCGGATTTCCCTGTGGGACGGCCTTACCCTCCGGGAGGAGCCCCTCATCTCCCTGAAACAGGACGGGGAAAAATACCGCCGCCTTATAGAGGCCCTGTCCGAAGAGTTTATCGCCATGGATCCCTATGTGTATTACAACGAAACCCAGTCCCCGGTCGCCTGGATCTCCTACAGCTATCCGGCGCAGGAGAGCTACCAGCCGGGGGATATCGTGGATTGCTCCGGCTCTGTCCCCATTTACGCCAGCTTTGAAAAAACCGTCGGTTTATTGGAGGAATACGGCTATGGGGATCTTCTGAAGCCCGATTTCTCCACGGTAGAGCAGGCGGTGCTGACCGATAGCTCCCGTTTTGCCTCATATGAGGGCGTCCTTGGGAAGCACTTCATCAGCTTTCACAACTACTACAGTATCAGCGAAGTCAGGGATTGGATAGAGTACGCTCTGGAATCCCGGGAATCTCTTCCCGACCCAGATAAACAGGGAAAGCAAGCCTCCTATACAATAGAGAGGGAGAAGGAGCCCGCTCCCCAGATAGAGGAGGTTTCCCAGCAGAGGCTTTTGGAGCTGGTCCCCCAAATGCGGTTCAGCATCGAAGCAAAGGAGGAGAATCAGCAGGTCCTCATCCTCTGCACCGAGGACAGCTACGTCGTCCGCTTTTTAGATGCTTCCCTGTAAATTGGCATCACAAATGAAACGGAGGTGGTCCACCGTGCCAGAGGCACTGTCCTTGAAGCATCGTTTTTTCCAGCTGTACCGATCTATCCTGAACCAGAACCGGGGCCTGATCCTCTTGCTGGCCGCTGTGACCTTTTTGCTGTTTCCTGTGGCAAGCGGCATTGAGGTGTACCAGCAATACCGTTGGATAACAGAACCCATTAAAGGTCCCTTTCGCTATGATCTCCTGGGGGCGGCAAATATCTACGGGGTCTTTTCGTCCTGGTATGTGATAATCTATGTGTTGGCAGCCCCCATGCTGGCGCTCTGCTTTCTCTGCCGCCCCCTCCACAATAAACAGGCGGCGGACCTGTTCCACTCCCTCCCCTTGCCCCGGGGCGGGAAGCTTGGGGCTTTGATGGCCGCGGGAATGACCATTACAGCCATTCCCCTGCTTTTGGGGACGATATCCGCCCCTTTGGTCATCCGCATTTTATGCCCTGCCGCTGTGCCTGGGCAGTTTCCCCCGATTTTATGGGACTGCCTCCTGTCCCTTTTGGTGCTTTTCAGCATGATGTCCCTTGTTCTCTTCTGCGGGGTGTGTACGGGGACGTTCTTCAACTGTGTTGTCTTCTCCCTTTTGGTCATGTTCCTCCCGGTGACAATCAAACTGCTTTTTCAGGTAATCGGGGCCCAATTTGTGAACGGGCTTGGTTCGGGGATTAGAATTGATATGTCAGACGACCATTTACTGCCCCTGCTGACCCCCCTGCTGGGATGGTTTTGCCATATCAAATGGGAGGAGTTTACAGGGTCTACCGGCATGTGGGACGGCGTCCCCCATATCCTGTTTTTCTTTGCGGCTGGCTGTATTCTGTTTGGGATCTCCCTGTGGTATATCCGCCGCCGCAAAAGCGAAATCTCCGGCACACTCAATCAGAACGTTTTCCTTCAGTCCTTTGTCTGTATCCTGGCAATGGTGGCGGGAGGCCTTGCCGTTGGAATGTTCTTTACGTCTTTTGCCCCCCTGCTCCCGGACTTCCTGCCAGGGCGGGAGGCTAACCAATGGCTGAGCCTGGTCCTGTTTTCAGCCATCGGCGGGGCGCTGGTCTTTGTTGTGGTGGAAATGGTCTTGAAGCGCGGCCTCCGCAGCTGGAAAAAGCAGCTGATCCACGGAGGGATAGCGCTGGCCGCCATGGCGGCAATCAGCGGTGGGGCGCTTTTTTACGCCGAGGTTATCGTTGAGGACTATGTGCCGGACGCCCCCCAGGTTCAGAGCATCTCCTTGCAGGACAACGTTGGCGTTTATGCCGCGCTTTCTGATGTAAAGGCAATCAGGCAAGTCTGGGATAAGAATCATTATCATTCCTCTCGTTCCATCGCTGACCTCACCTTCAGCTCTGAGGAGAGTATACAGCAGATCTTAGGCCTCCACAAGATGATCATTGAGGACGCCAATCTGGTGAGTGTAAAGGGATATGAAGACAACGCCGGTAAGTACAGCGACCATTCTTCGTATTTCAATATCACCTATCAGTTGAAAAACGGGCGTACAATACAGCGAAATTATCAATTCTTCCGCTGCGATATGGCGGAAGCCGTCCTGGAAAAGCTCTGCCGCTCTGAGGAGTACATCCGGCAATCTGTTCCCCTGTTCAACCCTGAGTATACGCCGGAGGCCCTGCAGCTTTCCATATGGGACGGCCTTACCTTGAGGGAACGGCCCTTTCCAGGCCCCCAACAGGACGTCCAATGGTCCCAGCGCCTGCTGGACGCCCTGTCAAAGGAATTTATTGCCATGGACCCGTCGGTATACCTGAATGAAACAGAACAGCCTGCAGCCTGGGTTTCCTATCAATTTTCCGTACAGAAGGCCGGGGATCCTAATACGCTCACTGACTGCTCCGGCAGAATCCCCGTTTACGCCAGCTTTGAGCAAACCGTCGATGTATTAAAGGAATACGGCTACGGCTATCTTCTGGAGCCCGACCTTTCCACTGTGGAGCGGGCGGTGGTCTCCAACGCTGTCCCCGTCTATCTCAGCAAACCGGTAGACGCCTTGGGGAAACAGTTTGTCGGGCTGGACGCCATAAACTTTGAAGAGGTCAGAAACCGGGTAAATCTCATCCCAAAGGCTGAGAGGGAAGAGGGAAACGGAGAAGGCGAAGACTATGCCCTGGAAATATCCCAAGAGGAGCTGACAGAGCTGGTTCCGCAAATGCGCCTCGGCACCCGCCGCGGGGAGAGGCAAAAAATGGCCGTCCTCTTTACCAAAGACAGATATGTTTTCCGCTATATAGAGGATGACGCAGACCAACCTTAGATGGTCCGTCCATTCAAAACCGCCGGCTCAGAGGGTCCTCCGGGCCGGCGGTTTCCTATGTGGAATGCCCTTTTCACTGCGGCAGGACATTCCGCTTCATCGTAGAGTAAGCCATTACAATATAGATTGCGTAAATCAGGAAAAACAGTGCAAACGTCACCAAAAGGATCATGAACGGCCCTCCCGCGTCATAGGTAGCCCCCGGATCGGTGATGTTGGCAAGGTTCAGGATAAAGGCGCCGCTGATTATCAGGGACGGCAGAACCGGCATTGCATAGTAAATGGTAAACTGCTTTCTAAGGGCGTTCTGCA
>CATJCP010000212.1 GCA_949737515.1 uncultured Oscillospiraceae bacterium
GATGGCGGTTGCTCCAATCCGACAGGTCAATTTTCAGCCAAGCGGGCTGCTGTCCCCCGAAAAAGCTGGAGAGCTTCTGAAGGACCTGATCCTGTTCTCCGCCAGCCCCCAGAGCGCTTATCCCCTGGAGGGAGGCCAGCACCTCCCTGCGCTCCTCGACAGTCAAAAAGGACTTATCCAGCACATACCCGGGGGAAATGCGTATTCCGCCCCCTTTCCCCTGGGCAGAGTAAACCGGGACTCCAGCCTGGGACAGGGCCTCCACATCCCGGTAAACGGTCCGGGGAGAGACCTCCAGCTTTTCCGCCAGCTCTCTGGCCGTAACGCTCCCCCGCTCCATAAGGTAATATAGAATCTGAAACAAACGGCTTACCTGCATATGAATGAACCCTCTTATGGCTTTGCCTTTGGTTGACAAGAGCCATGTTTTCCCTTGTCAACCAAAGGGATGCGCCTGTAATAATCAGAAGTCTGTTCGGGAAGCCCCCTTCTGTCCTGTTTATGATATCTCACAGGCTTTCCCAAGTAAATAACCTTTTGGGGAATAAGACGCCATATTCCTCTGCATCCGCGCCCCTTATTTATGAAAACTCCCCTTGGTACAATTCCAGGGTCCTTCTGACTGTATCCTCCCAGCTGTACTTTTGGCAGATAAAGTCAGCGGCGTTTTTCCGGTATTCCTCTACCAGATCCGGACGGTCACAAAGGAGCTGAATCTTTTCCCGCAGCTCTTCTTCCTCTCCCCGCCGGAATTGAACCGCGCGAGCCTCCGCCACCTCTGTGCACTCCGGGATATCGGAGATCAGACAGCAGCAGCCGTAGCTCATGGCCTCCAGCAGGGTCAGGGGCATTCCTTCCAGGTCGCTGGGGAGGCAGTAGAGGTAGGCGTTGCTGTATAATTCGTCCAGCATCCTGCCCTGGACAAAGCCGGTAAAGATGATCCTGCCGTCTCCCTCAGCCATAACCCGCAGCTCTTCCACAAACTCCGGGCAGTCCAAAGAGCTCCCCGCAATCAGCAGCTTTTTGCCGGTCTGCACCTTCCGAAAGGCGCGGATCAGGTATTTTAGTCCCTTGGACTGGTCCAGCCTCCCCAAAAACAGAAGATACCCGTCCTTTTCCAGGCCCAGATCCCGGATCAATTCCGCCTCCCGCAGGACAGGCCGTTCCACACCGTTGGGGATAAAATGGGTTTTGCGGCCATATATGCCCTGGAAGTACCGCTGAACATTCTCACTCAGCACAATGATCTCATCCGCGTATCTTACGGCGTTCCGTTCCCCTGCCATGATATACCTTCTGGCGAAATTTCCCCATTTTTCCCGCATATGGTCCAAACCGTGAACGGTTACAACGACCCTTTTCCCGGTCAGCTTGGGGAGCCAGCACATAAAGGCCGGCCCCTCCGCATGGAAATGCACCACATCGTACCGGCCAAAGGCGGCGCAGACCGCGCCGCTGACACTGGCTGTCATAGCTGCAATCCCTTTCCTGTCAATGGCAGGGGCATTCTTCAGCTGTATTCCCCGGTATTCCTTTGGCCTCTCGCCACGCCGTCCGCGGTTGTAACAGCTCACATGATGCCCCATTTCCACCATCCGCACCGCTAAATTTTCCACCACCACCTCAATTCCGCCCTCGCGGCAGGGAATCCATTTGTGTCCCAGCATGGCAATTCTCAAGTCCCGTCACCTCTTCCCATGAAAACGATTTGAAAGAATGCACTTCAGCCCGCTGGAAAGTACTGGTCAAAGCACTCGTCCTTTACATTGTACGCACAAAAGCTCTGGGGTTGGGAGGTGAGATACCGATCCCCGCCCCGGTAGGCCTCGTGAATATAGTATTCATTGGTCGGGCGCTTCCAGTAGGGCGAGCGCATATCTCCCCCTACGGCGCATATCAGGAAGTGATCCATAGACGGATCCTTTACCCATACCCTTGCGCAGCTCTTGGTAAACTCCACCGGCTGGCCCAGGAGGGAACTGTTTTCAGCGCTCCAGCAGTGGAGATACCAGATATTTGTCTCCACTCCCTCCACTGGGGAGAAGAAAGACTCCTTTGGAACTGTTATTTCGGTCCATTCCCCCTTGTCCACCCAATTTTCCTCGGGCAGCCCTCTGCCCGATCCGCTCCAGGAGCTGTGGTACAGGGCTCCTCCCACCCCTCCCGATGTAGCGCGGCGCCACTCAGCCTTCCCTTTTAGGGAGTAGTAAGCCGCCAGGTCTGAACCGACGCAGATGGTAATCTCCTCCGGAAATTGCTCCTCCGGGACCGCCGGGGCGATGGTGAGCCACACATTGACGTTGTCCCGGGTCTCGTCAAAAAGATATTCGATGCAGGGGGAGTCCTTATCCTCCGTAAAATCCGCCGAAGACCTGTATCCGTTTACCTCCGGCTTGACCGTAACCCAGTGCATGGAACGCCAGGTTTCGTTGTGGAAATGCTCCGCGTCGATCCAGCCGTATCCCTGGTACTCCAGCAGCTCCGACCAACCGTAGATCAGATACCACAGGACGCCTCCCCACCACTCTTTCAGCCAGATCCGGCCCGGCCCGGAGATATCCTGGATTTTGGCCGCTGTCAGCTGGCTGATCATGTAGTCGCCTTCTGGAAGGTACAGACAGCCGTTCCCCTGTTTGAGGGCCTCTTCAAAGGCGGCGCTGTCGTCAGTGGCGTAGACGGATTTCTTCTCGTCTGCCGCCGTATAACGGACCACCAGATCCCCCTCCTCTGGCTGGTAGTTCTGCCCTGGGTTGATCTCCGACAAACGAACCTGCTTCTCCGAGGGCGCCGCCGAATCTGGGATCACCTGATAAACATCCACATATTCGCCGCTGTCCTCGCCCTTATATTTTTCATAATAATCCGCAACCACCAGTCTGACAAAATGTCCTGTCCAGAACCACCCGGTATATTGGCTGGGATCGGTCTCTCCGCCGCGCTTCCCCAGGGGATAGTGATAGCGGGCGTCTCCCTGTGCGCCAAAGTCGCGAACATTGGCGTATTGTCCCCCCAACGTTTCCTGAGGTTCCATTCCGGAGGCCGAAACAATTGACGGCGCCGGCAGCTCAGGCAAAGAGAAAGAGAGCTCCGCCCGACCCGGCTCTGAGCCAGAGGCTCCCAGCGAGGACGCCACCCCCTGACATGCCGGAAGCAGGAAAAGGATTACAGCCAGGACAACACTGACAATTTTAGAATGACGCACAGTCTCTCCCCTCCTCCTTTTTCCTCTTTAAACTGCGGAAGCGCCGGACTGCCTCTGGACCGGCCATCACCTTTAAAAATTTTTTGGTAAAGGCGAAAAAACCCACGCCGCCATACCAAAACACCCAAAACAGCGCCTTGACAGCCTTGAATTTTTTTCCAATCTCCTGGTAAAGCCCAAACCGGCGTTGCTGTTTCCAAAGCTGAATCCGGCGAAGCTCCTTTGGGTCACGTATCCCGCATATCTTCGCCAGCTGGTCGATCATCTCTTCATAGTCGGCGTATTTTTTCTCCTTCTGAGCTGCTGTCAGCTTCCGGTGGGAATGGCTGTCCTGGCGGACATAGACCGTATACAGCTCTTCCTCTATGGTTGGGCACAGATGAAAATACATAAAGGGCAGCAGCATCTGAAAATTCTGCCCCACATCGTATTCCGGTATTTTCCGTTGGGGATAGATGGAAAAAAACGCCTTGGTCCGCAGCATATAACACCCACAGCAGACAAAGGTCTTTGACTCCAAAAGCGGGAAAAACAGCCGCTGATCCTGCAAATCCCCCTGCTGCTCCTCTCGGTCCGCCGGTCCTCCCCCTTCATCCAGGTACCGCCCCAGGGAACGGACGCACTGGAACTGAGGATTCTCCCGCAAAAACACAACCCTTTTGCGGATCGAATCCGGCTCCAGGGCGTCGTCGCTGTCCGGCCATATCAGAAATTCCCCTGTAACCAGCGGAAGCCCCTGGTTAATGGCCGCGGAGGCGTTCCGGTGTTCCGCCGAAATGATTTGATAGGAATATCCCCTCTCCTGGAATCTTTCCCGATACGCTTCGGCGGCCTCCAGTGTTTTATCCTGGGAACCGTCATCGACCAAAATGACCTCCATCTGGGCCCAGGACTGGGCAAGGAGGGAATCCAGCAGCCGGTACAGATGCTTCTCACCGTTGTAAACCGGCGTCACCACCGACACCCGGTCCCTAATCCATTCTCCGCACTGACTCATGGGATAATACAGCCCTTTCCTGAAATTTACGGCCGCAAGGCAGCCCCTTATCTACCGTTCCTGGATCAATTTCCGGTTTTCAAGCCGGTAAATGTGTTCGCACTCATTTGCCAGGCTGCGATGATGGGTAACCATCAGCAGGGTCTTGCTGCCCTTTATCTGCCGTACCGAATCAATCACCGCCTTTTCCGTCTCAATATCCAGGGCGGCGGTGGCTTCGTCCATGATCAATATCTCAAAATCCTTGTACAGCGCCCGGGCCAATGCGATCCGCTGGCGCTGGCCCCCGGAGACCGTGGTCCCATTCTGCCCGATCATAGTATCCAGCCCGTGGGGCATCTCCTGGATGTCCTTCCATATCTGGGCACACTTCAGGCACTCGATGACCTTCGCCTCATCCCGCTCCCCTTCATCCGCCATAAACACCACGTTTTCCCGCAGGGTCTCGTTGTTCAGGTAGATAATCTGGGGGATATAGCTCACAATACTGCCGACGTCCGCCTGGCAGGGGCCTTCCCCATCCCTGCCCTCTACAATATCGTAATCGTCATACCAAATATGGCCCGACTGGGGATGGAGCAGCCCTAGGATCAGGTCTAGGAAGGTGGTTTTCCCCTCCCCGGAGGGCCCAACAACGGCGATTGCCGCCCCTGCGGGGATATCCAGGGAGACGTCGTCAAAAATCTGCTTGCCATTGGGATAGCGGAAACTCAGGTTGCGCACCTTGATCCCCTGTTTCAGCGTCACTTTTTTCTCCCGGAGCGCGGCCCTCTCCGCCTCCTCCTTTTTCATCTTTTGGAAGCGCTCCATATCCTGCTGGAACGACTCAAAGTATTTAGAACCGTATTGAAGGGTGGTGAGAGAGGATACGATCACCTTTGACGCAGGAATCAGCCGGATCATCAGGGTCAGATAGACCACCGCCTGGGGCAGGATGCGGGTCAGCTCCGCCCCTGTCGCCAGAACCAGAGCCAAAAAGAGGAATATCCCCGACTGCATCACATTTTGGAGGACGATCCCCTGCAGCCCTGTTATCAGCGCATAATCCCTTTTCGTCTGGGCAAAGTTCCAGCTGACGCCGCGGTATTTCTCCAATATATTGCCTTTCCGGTTATCAATCTTTATCTCCTTATAGGAACCAAAGGCAGTGGACACCAGCCCGCTGGCCCTTATCTCCCATTTTCGCTTCGTCTTGCCGTAAGTTGTCATTTTTATCCGGGTACGGCTGTAAAGCAGGGCCATGATCGCCAAAATCAGCAGACAGCTGACCACCCCGATCCCCCGGGACACATAGATAATCACCAAAAAATAGGCGGCAAGGGTCAGGGCATCTGCCAGAAGGTTCATAACAGTGGGAATCATTGAGGCGCAGACGGACGGGTCCATCCGCACGCCGTTGCAGGCATCCGCAACCGTCTTTTCGTTGTGGCTATGAAGATCTTCCTTGCAGTACAGCTCATAGATTTTGGCTGACCAGCTTTCTGAAACCTCTGTGACCAGAAAAACATCCGACCGGTTTTTTAACAGTTCAAACACGCCGGTCAGCAGCAGCACAACGGATAAAAGGACGATTTTCATCAAAAGCTGGGGGGAGACCTCCTGGTCAAAGGCCTGCTGAAAAATCGGTATGATCATAGAAACGCTGAATAAATTCACCACCGGGCTCACCAGGCACAAAAGGCCGAACCAGCGAAGCATTTTTTTCTGCTTTTTTTCCAGAAGTCCCGCCAAATAAGCTATTTTATGCATCTTTAAAATCCTTCCCTATTTTCTAAAAAGCCCAATCCAGAGGGGGAACGGAAGCCACTGATACAGCCGCATATACCGGTCCCTCTTTTTCGGCGGCTTTATTGGTTCCCGCAGCCTTGGCTGGCCTTCGTTGGCCACCTCATCTCTGGAACAGGAAAACCAGTCGGTCTCATCCTGTACCTTGCTCCAAAGGCTCCGCCCCTTTGGGGTATGGCAGATCACAGCTGAGCAGCCCATGCCGTCGTCAAATTCCGGCTTCACCTTCTCAATCCCCCAAAAGTCCCCCAATGTGATATCACAGTCCCGCTCTGTGGTACAATACCGGCACTGGTAGCAGGAGGGACGTATGTTGATATTCCGGAAGTAGGTCCTGCAAAAGAGATCCTCATAAAGGGAGTTGGTATATTCCCTGCCGCCAATCTGCACGGAACAGGCGTGGCCGTTATCCCGGTTCCGCTTGTCCCGAAAGGAGAAGGACTGAAAGCCGCCCTTGTATTTTCGCTCCAGCAGCCGGACATATTTTTTCCATATTCCCGGCGACGGCACCCCATAACACACCAGACCGGCGGTAAGCAGGTTTTCCCCTTCCCCACGGAGCCCCGCATAGGAGCGAAGGGCCGCCGCCTGGCAGGGGGTCCCGCAGAACAATGTCTGCCGTCCCTCCCGCAAGGGAGTTTGTATTTCCCTCCACATCTGCGAGAGGTCGCTTTGGACATACTTTGTCTTTGTCAGCCGTGGGATGTCCTCCGGCCTTTCAATTCCAATATGGCGCACTGTTCCATCTGACAGAAGGGAGGCCCCAAACACCACTCCACCCTGCCGGAGGACCTGCTCCGCCAACAGGGGGAATATTCCCCCGGAGGAACTCTGGAGGCGGGTTTCTTCCCTTTTGGCCCGCGCGCCGAAAAAAATCTGGTCTCCGGCTGTCTCCCTATCTGGGGCGGCTGTTTCATTGTTCAGAGGACATACTTTATTGCACAAGCCGCAATGGACGCAGAGGGAGGCGTCAATATCCGGATAGGAAAAACCCTCTCTGTCGCTTTTCATGGCAACCGCCCCTCTTTTACAGACCGCCGCGCAGGCTCCGCAGCCAGTACACAGCGCTTTTTCAACCATGCTGTCCTCTCTCCTTTTCCATCCGATCCTTCCGTTTCATCCAATATACATGAATCAACAGGTAAAGTGGATAAAATTGAAACGCCAGCCAAAATTTGAACCGGTGAAAAAACGAGAGACGTGTAAAAAGCTCACACTTCCCCTCGGCTGCGGCAAGTTCCCTTAAATACCGGCACTTCTCTTGATTGCGCTCCTTTCGGCTTTGGCGGTACCACAACAAAATCCGGTCAATCAATCGCCGTTCCTGCCCAATGGCGTAATCGTTCCTCCCCTGCGCTGCTTCTTCCTGACAGATATATTTTTCACATCTGTAGATGTCCTGAAATACCTTTACAGAGGACTTTTTGATGGCGCTTCGCTCGTGCATTCTGTAATAATACCAGTCTTTGGACAATACCGCGGCGGCAGATCCCATTTTCAGCAGCTGATAGAAAAATTTCGTATCCTCAGAATGGGCCATCTTCTCATCAAATTGGAGAGACCGTGCCGCCGGGCCGCGTATCATCTTTCCTCCAATCGCGTAAATCTCTGCCCGCAGGCTCCCCGAAAAAAACGCTTTTACCAAATCCTCATTTTTGGCAAAGAGACAATCCCTTGTTTCATCATAAACTTCGTCAGGATGCGCAAAATATTCGGATATTTCTTCAGAAGAAGAGATTGCATATCCCTCCATCCCTATCTCCGCTCCGGTTTTCTGCATAAGCCCCAAAAGCGCTTCCAGCAGCCTGGGATGGATTGCATCGTCGCTGTCCAAAAAGAACAGGTATCCACCTCTAGCTTCCTTCATTCCCAGGTTCCGCGCAGCAGATACGCCCTTGTGCTCCTGGGACAGCAGTCTGAGCCTGTCGTCCCTTTCACACATCTCCCGGCAGACCTTCACACTGTCATCCTGAGAGCCGTCGTCAATCAATATCAACTCAAAACAGGAATATGTCTGCTGCAGGACAGAATCAATACATTCAGCAATATAACCGGCAGTATTATATACCGGTACAATAACGGAGATCAAATCCGCCATCCTCATATTCCCTCCAAATGATGATAGATAAAGGCCATTGCCCGCCTGCGTTCCTCATCGAGCTGCCGGCGGACCTCTTCCCAGTCAACAGGGGCCCAGATCTCCTCCGCGTCCAGAGGATCACCGGGAAGCTTCATACGTGAAAACAACCCCAGCTTTTTCAGCAAATCCTCGGCCCGCATATTGGAGGAACTGTGCAGAAAGACCAAAAAAGGCTTTTCCATGAGGATCGAAAAGGCCGTTCCATGGAAGGAATTGGTAAGCACGCAGGAGGCGTTCTGGACATACCCTACAAATTCCGCCGGACCAGTCTCCATGCGGTATTCCACGCCAGTCAAATCCCCCCTGCCCACTGGAAAAGATACCTGGATGATTTTTTTGCCCAAACGCCTTGCAAGGAGATGGGCATAGCGCAGCAGCTGTTCGTTGGATTCCGTCCAATAAATCAGAATATACCCGGACTCCCGGGGAGGGACAGCTACTTTTCTCCATTCCTCCGCCTGGAGCGTCAGTACCGGGTCTATCACATCAACCACGCTTTTATGGAGGATATAGGATACGGTTCGGCTTTCCCTGACCGAAACCGCCACAAAATTTTCGCCGATGCTCCGGGAAAACTTTTCGACACAACCTTCCGGAAGGACTTCCCTTCCCAGGCTGGCGGCATAGGAAACCATCCGGCAGTCCCCCTTTTGGGGGATATTCCCAAGATACACGTCGTCCAGTCCCGCTGTAATGGCCGGGTTCCATACCTGATCGCTTCCCACAAAGACAACTCCATATTTTTTCAGGGAAACCGACTTTTTCCAAAGGATAGGCAGCTTTTTCGTCAAATAACGCCTTCGAAAACGCCGCATACAAATCCAGCGTTTACAAAAAGGTTTTAAGCGAAACAGCCGGCTTTTAAAACCTCTCAGGCTGAACCGGAAATGAGTCTCTCCATCCTTTATTTCCGCATATAGAGGGCACAGCCAATACCTGCCCCTTAATTTGGGCGGCGCATAGGGAATAAACTCCACCTGTTCCCCAAAGGACTCTATGGCTCGTTTCAGCCCATATGCCTGGAGCATGGCTCCGTAATCATCCGCCCAGTGGAAGGTCAAAATCCCCGTCATTCGCTTCTCTCCTTTTGATTGGAGTAAATTCTACCTGTCCCCCGAACCGAGCAGACGCTCCTTCACAAGCTTAATTCTGAAGAAGCAGTCGTAGGTCCTCACATTTTTTGTAAATCTCTTTTCATCCTCATCCAGAATAAACTGGCAAAAGGCCAGCACCAGCTCGCTGTAAGGGGGACCGCAGTATTTCCGGACAGAGGACTGATCCTGAACCGTCAGATGGGCGTCTGCACGCAGCTCCTCCCATCCCTCGCAGCGCTTCAGGCAGTCCAACAGTTCCCTGGCCCGCTGCCTTAGGGTGATTCCATCTCTGGGCTCCCCCATAAAAAAGGAAATAGCCACCGCTTCATAGATATAAAATTTCTTCAGGGGCATTTTCCGGTAAAGCTCAGCCTTCTGGCGCTGTATCAGGGACAGGAAATGTTCCACCTGTTTTGGACGGGCAATGGTGCGCATAGCAGAATTGGAGTGTATCCGGTAGATATAGAGAGGATCGGGGAGCAGGGAAAAGCTTTGACAGTGGAACAGATACCGGAAGGTAAAGTCCATATCCTCCGCAAAGGCGGCGGTCCCAAACCGGATGCCAAATTGTTCTATGATCCTTCTGCGGAAGATCCTCTGGCACCCTCCCCAACCGGTGCGGGAGGTAAAAAACCACCGGCAGAAAAAGCGGGCCTTTTCCGCCTCCGTGGGAAAATGAAAGCTCATCTTCCTCCACCGGCCGCTGTATTGAAAAGAACCGTCCTCAAAGATCTCCTTCGCGCCCCATGCGCACAGGTCGTAGGGGCCGTCCTCCAGCTCCTTCACAACGCATTCCACCATTTTTTTCTCAATCATGTCGTCGCCGTCTACAAAGCAGATATACTCCCCTCCGGCAGCCTCCAGCCCGGCGTTTCTGGCTGCTCCAACGCCGCCGTTAGGCTGGTGGATCACCTGGATGCGGCTGTCCTCCCCCGCACTGGCGTCGCATATCTGCCCGCAGCCGTCGGGGGAGCCATCGTCTATTAAAATGATCTGCAGGTTGCGGTAGGTCTGCTGCCGGATAGAACCGATACAGTCAGGCAGATACCGCTCCACCTTGTAAGCCGGTACAATTACGCTTACAAGCATCTCTTCCATTGCCTTCACCTCCTTTCTCCCTTTAAATTCTCTTTAAACGCTCGCTATCCTCCGGCGCAGCCGGACCAGGCAAATCAAGGTACCCACCATTTTCCATTTCATGGCCAAGGCGAAAACCCCCTGCATTTTAGGCAGCCTCCACCAGGGGTAATCCGCCAAAGCCCGCCGCAGAACAGCAGTATTGACAATTTCATCTACCCTTTGGCGCAGAGGATATGCCTTGTCCGCCTGGTCGCGATACGCCGCCTCCTGGCAGATATCAAACCGGGCGCGGCTGATGAGCATACGCTGGAGATACCGGGCATACTCTTCCTCTTCAAACAGCCCTTCCAAACGCTCTTTCACAGCTTCGTACAGCTCACAGTCCCGCTGGAACCGGTCGCCGCAGTGTTTCTTGGACAGGGAACCTCCATTGTAACAGTAAAAGTAGCCTGTATCCGCTGTGACAACCGCCTTTTTTGCATATCTCAAAAAATCCAGGTTAAAGATCAAATCCTCTGAGATCAATTCCCTCTCGGAAACAAACCGAATTCCATAGTCCTCCAGTATGCTCCTGCGATACAATCGGGACCAGACTGACAGCCCGTATTTCGAGTCCTGTTCCTCCTCAGGCAGGGAACCGGCGGTATTGAGCATCAGCTCTCGTATGCCCTCTCCGGCAAAGGAGCAGGCCTCCTTTACGCTGGCCCGGGGAATCTTTTCTCCCGTTGGGGATATCATGGTAAATCCCCCAATGCAAATATCCGCATCCTGTTCCTTGGCTGCACAGCAAAGGTTTTCCAGCAGTCCAGGGCCTATGTAATCGTCGGAATCCATAAAAAACACATAATCCCCTTTGGCCGCCTGCAATCCGCTGTTTCGGGCCATACCAAGCCCCGCGTTCTCCTGGTGGATCACCTGAACGGCCGCGTGTGTCTCAGCATAACGGTCGCATATCACACCCCCGCTGTCTGTGGAGCCGTCATCCACCAGAATGATCTCCATATCCGCGGAGGACAGCGTTTCGGCCTGAGAAAAAATCGATTGCATACAGCGTTCCAGGTATTGCTCTACATTATATACCGGCACGATTACGCTGACCCTCATCTCTGATTCCCTCCAATCCCTTTCTTTTCTCCGGAATAGCCCCCCATCGTCAAAATTGCAGCGGTGCCTATTACGTATATATAGTAAATGGTGTTATCCGTCAAAGCCGTTCCCAGCACAAACAGGCTGTAGCAGGCGCATAAAATCCCGCCATGCACCCCCTGCCACTTGGTCACCAGCATCACCCTCAGGGGCAGGAAGGAGAGCATCCACATCCAAAATCCCCAGAAACCAAGGTCAACATAAATCCCCAATACATCGTTGTGGAGGGCGCGAATTGTATAGATATCCCCCGGCCTGTCGTTAAACAGCTTGGATACAAACCCCGATCCCCGTCCCATGTAGCCGGGGCCTATGTGATAATATTCCTCTACAAACTGGCTGAGATGATCCCGCCCCATGGTGTCGATGCCAAAGTATTTTTCCAATATTTCAAACAGCCCCATCCGGACTGCGGAAATATACAGGAACATTACCACGACAGCGCCAACGGTAAAGATAATAAGCCAGCCCCACCGGTCCCCCTTTCCCCGTATCAGGGCAGACAATATGATCTTGATGAAAAGGCAGGCGATAATTACCACTACACCAATCCGCTTAAATCCGGAAAGATAGCAGAACGACGTGAGAAACAGCATCGGCAGAAACAGCTTGGATTTCCATAAGCTCCTCCAGTCCATCACCAGATAAAGGATATAAAGGCCCATTGCAAAGGTGAGCTCATGGATTTCCGCCTTTGATATAACGGTACTGACCTCCATGCCAAAGGAAAGGATCAGCGTTTTCAGCGCCTGCCAATACTCCCCTAGGCCGGCATTGCGGATCAGCCCCAGAATGGTAACGCTGTTGGCTGCCACCATGGCAATCAGGTTGACCCACAGGCCGTTTTTTCCGAATACATACATGATGCCGGCCACGGCGACGATAATGCCAATGGAATAGATCTGTGCAAAGAGCCCCCGCCGCAAAGTCGCCATGGGAGTTGTCTGAAAGGTCCACAGCGGGAGAGAGACCAAAATGGCAATGATATGCGGGAGGGATAAAAGGACAATGTATTTGAGCAGGGACTGGGCCCTGGCCAAATCCGTTTCAATCAGAAAAACCATAAAGCTGATTCCCGCAATTATGATAGCGAAAACCATTTTGTACATAATGTTGATGCCCAAGGAGATCGTTGCCTCGTGGTAATAATACATTGCCGCCGCCAGAGGGATATAGAGGACCGCAAGTGCCGCCATGACAGGCGTCATCTTTTCTCCGGTGGTCTTGGTGGTTTTCATCGGCAGACTATTCCTCCCCGTCCTTCTGCTTTTCGCTGGCAGAACGGTCGGACCGGTCCTTTACTGCCTCAGAAATCAAGTTTCGGAGCCAAAATTGCTTTAACTCCCCTGCGTTCGCGAAGCCGATCTGGTATTCCAAGGGAATGGATGACAGCGCCTGGGCAAGCACCAGAACCATATGCTTCATCTCTTCCTTTACTGTCTGCCGGGGCTCCTTTTCAAAAAAGGCCCAGAACTGTCCGCTGCCGTTGTAGCCGACAAAGCCGTTGCGCCTGTCCTCAAAGAGCTCCCGCAGGATACTTCCAAAATCTTTCATTGCCTGGTCCACCGATTCACGTCCATAGATCTCATTCATCTTTTGCTGGTTCGTTATCTGGATGTTGCAGCAGCACATATCCGCGCCGAGGGGTTGGTCCTTCCACCTGTCGATATAGCTGTCGCAGGAGGTGCGATTCATACACCCGGTCAGCCGGTCCCGCAGGAACAGGTATTCCAGAATATCCCCTGCCCTGCCCAGAAGAACTGCGCCGCCGCAGCCCACAATCAGGAAAAACACCGATATAACAGCCATATAGAGCTTTAGGTTGACAGACGAGCTAACCGAGGTAGAGGAGAGGATCTGAATGGCCTGAGCCCCCAGATACTCGTTGAATTCTTCATTCATCAGCTCCACGCTGCCATACAGCTGGTTCATTCTTTCCAAAACGCTGCTGATCTGCCGGTAAACCCCTTCGCTGGTCACCTTCTCTGCCGGAGGGGTAATGATTAAAGAAGGCGGCTGGGACATCACAGACCCTGTGGTATCCAGAATATGGTCCTGAGAGCTGGTACTGTCTGGGACAAACTGATCCGGGGCCTCCTCCAAATTCTCCGACGGTTCACCATCTGCGGCTGGTTCTTCCGCTGCCGGAGGAATGGGTTCTTCCCGGGAAAGGGACGGTTCACTGACCATAAGCTGGGTATTTCCATCGCGGAAGACGCCGAGAATGTATTGGCAGTAAGCGGCGTCAATGACAGCGTAATCCAGCCGGTCCCGGTATTTGACCCAGTTCCTCAATAGCTCGTCATACTCCACCGTCCGGTCCACAAGGTTCCCTGAAGTAGTCCGGTGCTCGTAGACGCCGTTGAGGATATAATCGGCATCAAGGTCTGTATTGCCGGATTCCCGCATTTTTTCCACATAGGCCTGGATGACATTCAGGGCGTCAGTGATATCCTCCTGTGCCTTTTTTCCGGTCAGCTCATAGTCTGAAACACGGTTCTGGTATTTGTTGATGAGAAGCTCCTTGTCCTTGGTAATCTGGTTGCCCAAGACAAGGGCATAGAGTTTAGGGACCTCAATATCCCTGATCAGCTTAAATTGCTGCTGCATGTCATAAAAGGAATACCCTGTTATGGAGGAGCGGAACTCATACGCCCGGCTATACCGGTCAGATAAGGTCTTAACCGTATCTGTACACTGGCTGTCGATGATTTCAATCATTTCCAGATAGTCATAGCTTGAATCCGCCAGCCCCTTTGTCTGGTTGCTGATCTGCCCCAGATTGATGTGCTGGATGCTGAAATCCGAAAAATAGACGTCCAGCAGCTCGTTGAGGATATCCCGGACCAAGCCGGCAGATGCGCTGCTGCCCAGGGTACAGCTTACAATATACACGGGAGGGGTCTGCACCGGTTTTTTGTTCTCCTGATCCGTCTGGCCCTCAGCCGCGGTCACTGTTTTAACCTGTTCCACTGTAATACTGGCACACAGGGCGTCCAAGCTGTATGAGCTGTAGGAAAGCCCCAGATTGGACATAACCCTGGCCATATTGGCGGAGGAATTGATCTCCGAAACATCGATTTCAGTGCCGTCTGGAGCCAGGTAGGCCCCTGACGCATTTTCCTCCGTTGTCTCCTGAACAGCATACCGGATTACGGCAGAGGCGGTATAGGACTGTTTAGATCCCAGCATTTTATAGGAAACAACTGTCATGGACAGAAAAAAAAGGATGATCAGCGGCATCAGCTGTTTTAGATAGCGGAATATCTGGAATTTTTTCATACTGCCCTCACCGCCTTCCTAGGTTGCATTCACCCTTTTCCCTTCCGGGGATATCCATTTTTGCTTTTTGCCCCCAGTACCTCCGGCCTCCTGTTTTTGTCTGTTCACGAACACAGCAAAGGCCATGCAGTAAACAGATGCTGCAAAACAGCCGGTGAGGAAACAAACTTTGAGCGCGTTGGACTTGAACTGTCCCTCCTGAGAGGAAACATGGACGGAAATATACTGATTGGCCCGGTCCTCTCCATATTCTTCCACGATTGTCTGCGCCTTTCCCGCCAAATCGATCAGAGCGTCCTCTATCTGCACAATAAGCTGTTCTGCCTTTTCATCTGTACCGCCGATCTGGCGGGACATGGACAACTGCCTCAGAATATGGTCATTTCTTGCAATGCTGCTGCTGATCGAAGTCTTATCATTGGCGTGCGCCTCCGCCTCCTGGGCGAAATCGTCAATGCCGATCCGGGTCTGGGACATATAGAACTGGTAATCTTTGTCAAAGGTCGGCACCAGGACAATCCGGGCCATATCCTCCTCATACATGGAAATGGCATTTAGATAATTCTGGTTGGAATGTCCCTCTTTCAGGTAGTCAAAATAGTAAAATACATTTTGGAAACTGAGCCTGCTCATATACAAGTTGGAGGACTTGGAAACACTGTTTTCCAACAAATAGGCCCTTAGCTTTTGCACCATTACATCCGAAACCCTTGTGGACTGGGACGCGATAGACTGGAAGGTCTCCCCATTGGAAGGGGAGCGAAAGGAGGAGCTTTCATAGGAGGCCATCCTGTTCATGTAATTTGTGATTAACTTTGCCTTCTGGGTCAAATACTCGCAAATATCCAGATAATCCTCCTGGTCCATCTCCTCAAAGGAGAGATCCAGCACGCTGGTGTTGTCGGAATAGGTGTTCATAAACCACTCCTTATAGGACTCCACTGTTAGGTTCAGCAGCGTTTCCCCATTCAAGTGCATGGTGTCCTTATTTCCATTGTACCGGACAACAAACTGTGTGGAGATAAAGTAGCGGTCTTCGCTGCGGCTGCTTCCCTGAACCTTTGGCGAAACGCTCAGCACCCTTTGGAGGTCCTGTATGGTGACGTCTGGAAAGGCGCCCTTCCTCAGCACGTTTTCCAAAATCTCCGGACTTAAAATCCCCGAAGGGTTGTAGCGTGTCCCATTGGGATTCAGCCCCTGGGAGGCCTTGGCGTAGTTCAGGGAAATATCCGCCTTTCCCCGCAGGCCAGCCTTCATCGGAACCATAAAGCAGCTCAGAACCAGCACCAGAAGGATAGAAAGGATCACCAAAAATTTCCCCTTGAACAAAGAAAACTTCATCAAGGAATTTTTAACCTTTAAAAGGGAATTCTTTCTGAAAATCAGGACCGCCCCGCAAAGCGTAAGCAGCAGAGAAATCCCCATGAGGATATACGCATATTGATCAATGAAAAAAAACATTTGCCTCTTGTCTCCTGCCTATTCATTTGATATGGGCGCTCAAAGAATATCAATTACAACCAGCTCCGGAGGATTGAAAATCCTGGGGATCCAGCCGTGTCCTCCCAGCCCTCTGCTGACAATCAGGGTCATATCTCCCCTTTCAAACCTACCCCCGTCGTATTCCGGGAAAAAACCGCCTTCTGAATCCAGCAACCCACCCTTTCCAGGGATTCTGATGACGCCGCCGTGGCCGTGGCCGGAGACCACCAGATCAATGGGATAACCGGCTATGTACCTCATAATTGGGTCGGGCCGGTGTGAAATCAATATCTTAAAGTCTCCGGGCTCATCCCCGGCAAAGCCGGAGACAAACTGTCCGGAATAGGGCCAGAAGCTGCTGATATTGGTACTGATACCGCCGATTTCCAGCCGGTTTTCCCCAACCTCCACGGCAGCAGACCCATTCTGCAGCACCGTGACTCCTGCGGACTTTAAGCCGTCTAGCAACAAGCTATCCTGAATCAGGGGGTCAAAGCACTCGGGATCGTCCCCCAACGCCTGCCGGTTCTCCTCTAAAAAGTCCTTGTTTAAGTCGCCGCCATAGATCACCGAGTTTTCGTGGTTGCCCAATCCAAAATAAACTGGGGCAATCCGAGCGAGCTGCCCACACAGGCTGACGGCATAGTCAATATCCGCCTTACCTTTGGTCACAACATCACCGGCAATCAGGATGACGTCTGGTTCCAGCTCCCCCACGCGGGATATGAGCCGATCGTTATTCTCCCCAAAGGAAGCCTGATGCAGGTCCGAAAGCAGGATCGCCCTTACCCGCGTATCCACCTTAGACGAGTACAAAGAGTAGAAGGTTTCCACAAAATTACGGTTTGACCAGCTGACCCAGCCAAAGAATACCGAAAGACACAATCCAAAAACCAAGAGAAACGAAAAAAATTTACTTTGAAAAAGCCGTTTCATTCTCCTTGACGCCTCTCCAAAACGCAGCTGTAAATTTTTACAAGCTTATCGCAGTAGGATTCCAGGGAATCCATCTCCTTCTTCCGACAATTCTCCGCCATAATATCCAGCCGCGATCTATCACTATATAACATCCTGATCTGCTCCGCATAGCTTTCCGGGGTAAAGGTGTCGACCAGAACTCCGGTTTGTCCTTCCTCAATCAGCTCTGGAATCCCTCCAATACGGTTGGCCAGCACCGGCGTCCCCAGCGCCTGGGACTCCAAAATTGAGAGAGGACAGTTCTCATACCAAATAGAGAGATAAACTGAAAACCTCGCCCTTGCAATGAGCCCCTGGAGCGCCTCGCCGGACTGAAACCCCACATACCGCACATTGGGCGGCAGGTTTTCCATCAGGTGTTCCAGGGGGCCGCTCCCCGCTATGACAAAGGGAATCTCCGGACACAGCCGGCAGGCTGCAAGTAACCCTTCCAGATCTTTTTCTTTGGAGAGGCGGCCAAAATAGAGGACATCGTCTTCCTTCTCCTCCTTCTTCCCTCCGCCCTCCAAGCCAGGGGCATTGTGCAGCACGGCAGTCTTTCCGATAAAACGCCGGTCCCGCAGCAGGATAGATTCCATAAAACGGCTGGGGCAGAGAAACAGATCCACCCGGCTGTAATGCCTTGTCCTTTTGTAGAGGGAACCCTCTATACTGCCCAAAATACTTTTTACGGCAGAATTGTGAATACACCTGCGCCAGGCGCAGTTCCACTTGCTCCCCTCAATACACCGTTCGCAGGGAATCCCCTTTTGCAGGTCCAGCAGCATATGGTTGGGGCAGACCATCTGGGGGTCGTGGACCGTCTGCACCATGGGGATTCCCAGACCCCACACCCCGTCGATGACCGAAGGCGTAAGGTGGTAATTGATATTGTTGAAATGCACAATATCCGGACGGAAACTCTTTGCAACCGCCTGGATCTTCTTCCTTGCTTCCCAAGAGTAGATGATGCGGAAGGGATACAAGAACCTTTGCAGTCCCTTAGATCGAAAATCCATTGAAGATGTTCCGCTGCAAAGGGAATTCCCCTCTGTGTTCCGGCTGTCCTCCATCCCGAAATACTGCACCTCATGCCCCTTTTCCCGAAGACCTTTTCCAATCGCCAGCGCGTAGGTTTCGGCTCCTCCACGGGGATAGAGGAATTTATTCACAATCAAGACCTTCATATCAATTCCTCTTCCAAATGTTTTTGAACCAATTCCCCAATGGCCGTTAAAAAACATCTTCAGGAAAGAAAACAACATAATTTTCCTTCTGCAATGGCCCTTGTCTATTAACGTATTTCTTTTGCTAGTATACCATATCTGGATAAAATGGGCAAGGGTTTCTAAGTTTCTTCCCGCTGCAATTTATGGATGGGGCAACCAAGCAAAGAGAATCTTCCATTTTGTCCCCTTTGCTATATCAAAATTTAAATATCCGGACCAGTGAAAAAGAAAAGGAAAAGCAGCCTCCCCAGAAGAAAAAGAATTTTCTGGTTTGGCTGCTTTAAAAGTCTAACTTACTGATCAAATTTCGTCTGGGATCTCTCCCGTTCCCGCCTGGTAAAAGCGGTAGCCGTTCCGGCCTGCCCGTTTTGCCTCATACATGGCTTCGTCCGCCATCTGGAAAATAGTATCATAGTCTGCCGCTCCTCCCTCCAGGCGGACAACTCCCATGCTGATCCGGACAGGAAAATTCTGATACATCTCAGATACCCGACCGAAAATCCGCTTTACCTGAGGTTCCACCGTGTCCCTATATCCCATAAAGACAATAAATTCATCCCCGCCCACCCGGGCGGCAATATCGGAGCTTCGGATGCTTCCCCTCACCCGCTCTGCCACTGCTTTGAGCACCTCATCCCCAAACAGATGCCCATATTGGTCATTTGCCTGCTTAAAGTGATCTATATCAAACATCATCAGCGCATACCGCCCTCTGACGTCCTTTAACTGCGGCGCGATCCGCTGCTGTGCGGCCCTGTGATTGAAAAGGCCTGTCAGCGGATCCTGGTCAGACTTTTCCTGCAGCTCTCGCACCTGCTCAATGTCATTCTGAATATCCACAATCTTGCCAATGGCCCCCGTATACTCGGGTGTTTCCTTTTCCACCCAGGTGGAGCGGCAGATCACCTTGCTCCAGCGATGAGCCCCGTTGATGTTGAGCAGGTATTTCTTCTCCACAATGGGGTTTTCC
>CATJCP010000213.1 GCA_949737515.1 uncultured Oscillospiraceae bacterium
GTCAGACATGCAAGCGATTATGATGAATTTTATATCGCTAGTAAAGAGGAGGCAGAAAAGCAGATTCAGACAGCAAAGATAATGATTGAGCTGGTTGAGGAGTTTATTTCAAAAAAATAGGTTGTCTTTTCTCGTCTTTTTTGGTAGTATTAGGATAAGAAAAGGGAGTAGCTGGCGCCTGCGGCGTCGGATATTTCGTCAGTACGATCTTCCGGGTGCGGATTCTGTTCTGGAAGATCCGGAATATTCGAAAATTAGCGAGACTTTTCCGTAATATTCATCCCGGGTGAGGAGCCCTCGGATGGGAGATTGCGGGGAAGTCTTTTTTATTTCCCCGTATCAGTAAGAAAACGGCGGATGCGGAAATGGAATGGAGGAAGGAGTATGGAATTTTTACTGGAAGGAATCTTATCGATTACCTGGCAGCAGGCGATTATGTACGTGGTCGGCGTTGCTTTAATCTGGCTGGCCATCAAAAAGAATTATGAGCCCGCGCTTCTTTTACCCATGGGATTTGGGGCGATTCTGGTCAACCTGCCCCAGTCCGGCGTGCTGAACCAGGCGCTGGAGGGCGTGGGAGAGACCACAGGGGTAATCCAGTGGCTGTTTGAAGTGGGGATTGAGGCCTCGGAGGCCTTTCCCATCCTGCTGTTTATCGGAATCGGCGCCATGATTGATTTTGGGCCTCTCTTGTCCCAGCCGGTGATGTTTTTGTTTGGAGCGGCTGCCCAGTTTGGCATCTTCTTTGCCATATCCGCGGCCACCCTTATGGGCTTTGATCTGCGGGACGCGGCGGCTATCGGCATTATCGGGGCGGCGGACGGGCCTACCTCTATCCTGGTGTCCCAGGTGCTTCGCTCCAGATATGTGGGGGCCATTGCTGTGGCGGCCTATTCCTATATGGCTCTGGTGCCTATTGTGCAGCCCTTTGCCATCCGCCTGGTGACGACAAAGAAAGAACGCAGGATCCATATGGAGTATAAGCCGGGGCAGGTGTCAAAAACTATGCGCATTATCTTTCCCATAGCGGTGACGTTTATCGTGGGGCTGATTGCTCCGTCCTCCGTGGCGCTGGTGGGCTTCCTTATGTTTGGAAATCTCATACGGGAGTGCGGCGTACTGGGAACCCTGTCGGATACGGCCCAGAATGGGCTTGCCAATCTGATTACCCTGTTTCTGGGCATTACCATTTCCTTCAGCATGCAGGCGGAGGCGTTTGTCAATGTGGATACGCTTCTGATTATGGGCGTGGGACTTCTGGCCTTTGTGTTTGACACTATCGGCGGCGTGTTGTTTGCCAAGATTCTGAACCTGTTTCTGAAGAAGAAAATTAATCCCATGATCGGGGCGGCGGGAATCTCTGCTTTTCCCATGTCCTCCCGGGTAGTTCAGAAAATGGCTCAGGAGGAGGAGCCGGGAAATATTATCCTAATGCATGCGGCGGGGGCCAATGTGTCCGGCCAGATAGCCTCCGTGGTGGCAGGGGGCCTGGTGATCGGGCTGGTGAGCAGCTTCTTGTAAATAAAGACGGCGGATACGAAAGAAAGGAGACATTGCCATGTGGAATAATTTTTTGATTTCCCTGGAGATTATGGGGAAGGGTATGCTGGGAATTTTTGCGGCGATTCTGGTAATCATAGCGGCTGTGTGGGCGCTGGGGAAGGCGACGGGTAAGAAAAAAGAATAAGAATGTTCCCGGTCCGGCTTTTCCTTAAGAACAGACCGGACCGGGAATGTGTTATACCGGAATCTCAGATATATATCGGCGGCGTATAATCCCGTCCCATAATCCGCCGCTTCACGGCCTGGAATTTCTGGAAATAATTCTCCGGCACATCAATCCATTTATGCTCCGTAATGTCGTACACCTGAATAAAACGTTCCTGGTCCGGGTGTTTGCGCACGGTATTGTTGAGATACTCCTCGTTGGTGTAAGGATTAATACTGTCCGGGGAAAGGCTGGGGGAGGGGCGGGCGCTTTTTCCGGAACCGTTTCCGGATTTCTGCTGAACAGCCGCCAGCAATCCCTGGGTGATCTGGCGGATCATCATGTCCTGGTCAGACAGGGGAGCCGTGCTGGCGGCGGATCCTTCCGGCGTCTGTCCTGCTCTGCCAGTCTGTGGTGTGCTTTCCCTGGACATCTGGGTCGCCATTTCGGCCTGTGGGCCGTGTTCTACAGTCGTCTGTTTCACCGCTTCGGCCTGCGGGTCATTTCCCTGCTCCACCGGTTTAGCCTGGGACTCCTCCGTCCGGGAAGCTTCCCCTGGCCCTTCCGGCGCAGGGATATTCTGCTGTTCGATCTGGCTTTGTTCCTCCGCCTGTATCTGGATCTCCCGCTGGGCAGTCCGGTGGCCGGTGAACATGGAGAAATCCTCCGAATCATGCCCAGAAGAAAGGGGCTCCAGGGAAATAACCACCCGCCTGTCCAGGGCGGCGGCCAGAATGGACATGTCCTGCTCCAGGAAATTGTCCTTTTTCAACTGCTGATTCAGATACTGGCTGGAACAGGGAATGCCGGTGCGCTCCTCCAGAAGCTGCGCATATTCTGGGATGGTCATGTTTTTCCGTTTGAGAAGAAGTAAAATCTGTTCACCGAAAGTAAGATCCATGAGAAAATCTCCTTGAAGCGTTGCTAACTCTGTATTTAGTATATATCATATCCTAAAATCTGTAAACGAAAAGGTTTCTTTTTGTTAATTTTTTCAAAAATAATTGAAAATTGCAAACTGGACATTGAAGCGGGAAGAAATTTGTAGTATACTAGGTCTAACCAGAAATTATTTTAAATAAAGCGAGGAGATTAGACATGGCATTAGTAACAACAAAGGAAATGTTCAAGAAAGCCTATGAAGGCGGCTATGCAATCGGAGCATTCAATGTAAACAACATGGAGATCGTACAGGCTATCACAGAGGCGGCCGGCGAGTTGAATTCCCCCATTATCCTGCAGGTATCCGCAGGCGCGAGAAAGTACGCGAACCATACTTATCTTGTAAAGCTGGTGGAGGCTGCTCTTATTGAGAACCCCAACATTCCCATCGCTCTGCACCTGGATCACGGCGCGGACTTTGAGATCTGCAAGTCCTGTATCGACGGCGGATTCACCTCCGTTATGATCGACGGCTCCAAGTATGCTTTCCAGGAGAACATCGAACTGACCAGAAAGGTTGTGGAGTATGCCCATGCCCATGACGTAGTAGTAGAGGCAGAGCTTGGCAAGCTGGCAGGCATTGAGGACGACGTAAATGTATCTGCAGAGGATTCCTCCTATACACAGCCGGAGGAGGTAGAGGAGTTCGTGACCAAGACAGGCGTAGACTCCCTGGCAATCGCCATTGGTACAAGCCATGGGGCGTTCAAATTCAAACCCGGCACTGACCCGCAGCTCCGCTTTGACATTCTCCATGAGATCGAGAAGAGAATCCCGGGCTTCCCCATTGTTCTTCACGGCGCGTCTTCCGTTCCTCAGGAATATGTGAAGATCATTAACGAGAATGGCGGCGCTTTGAAGGATGCCATCGGCGTACCGGAAGAGCAGCTTCGCGAGGCGGCAAGATCCGCAGTCTGCAAGATCAACATTGACTCCGACCTTCGTCTGGGTCTTACGGCAGGTATCCGCCAGGTGATGAGCGAGCATCCGGATTACTTTGATCCGAGACAGTATCTGACTGTTGCCCGCGCAAATGTAAAGGCTGTTGTGGCTCACAAGATCAAAGATGTGCTGGGCAGCGAGGGAAAGGCCTAAGCGGTTGAAGGAGCACAGACTTCTGACTCTGAAAAAATAGCTTGGAAATAAAAAAGAGGATATCTCATAGATTACAGGATGTAAATCGTGGGGTATCTTCTTTTTCTTATGACGGATGCGGAACTAAAATAGGAGGCAATTATGGATAATACAGAGACAATACCCTGGGACAGCGGTCAAATCTGGATTGACAGAACCTTGTATGAAGGGCGGCCGTTTTCCGGGACGGGGCGGCTGGAGAAGGAGCTTCGCGTCTATGATCTCCTGGATAAGCTGGGGATTCCTTATTGGCGGGTGGATCACGCGGTGATGCCGACTATTGAGGCCTGCCGGGAGGTAGACAAAGTGCTGGGTACTGAAATCTGCAAAAATCTGTTTCTGTGCAACGCCCAGAAGACAAAATTTTATCTGCTTATGATGCCGGGGACAAAGCAGTTTAAGACAAAGGATTTATCGAAGCAGATCGGTTCTTCCCGCCTGTCCTTCGGCCCGGCGGAGTTTATGGAGCGGTATCTGGATATTCTGCCGGGGTCTGTCAGCGTACTGGGTCTGATGAATGATAAGGAGAACCAGGTGAAACTCTTGATCGACCGGCATGTGGCGGAGGAGGAATACCTGGGCTGCCATCCCTGCATGAATACTTCCAGTCTTAAGCTTCGCACCAGGGACGTGCTGGAAAAGTTTCTGCCTGCGGTGGAACATGAGGCGGTTTTTGTGGACTTGTAAGGGAAGGGGAACATGGAAATTCCGGTACAGTTTCCAGACAATAACGGCGGGAAAGCTGAAGGTAAGGTAGAGGGCCGCCAACCCTCCCGATAATCCACCCACGGCTGCAATAAGAATAAGTCCTGCGTTCATTTGTTTTTCCTCCCATTCCATATCTGGCATCATTCTAACAAGTTTTCCGGACTATGAAAAGGGAATGGGAGAAAGCTTGACAACATCTTTATAACTTATTTATGCTTTATTAACACCCCGGTTTTTTGCCAGGCCAATGATGTAAACCACAGCTACCACCAGGCATACGCCGCCGAATACCGGCATGGTAGTCACGGAACTCTCCGTGTTCATGGCGCCCTCCAGGCCCATGAGCACATAGGAGCACAGGAAGGAGGCCAGGCCGTTGACAGCTCCGATGATGCCGATAGAGGTGCCCTGCATATTTTCCGGCACAACAACGGTACATTCGGTGTAGAAGAAGGAGTAGAAGATACCCCAGCCCAGTCCCATGAAACAGCAGCAGATAGCAGCTACTGTGGCGGAGGGGAAGAATCCCATGAGCAGGAAGCCGACGCCGATTAGGATAAAGGGAACGACGGGCGTGGCTTTTTTGGCTTTTCCGTAAATAATGCCGAATCCCAGCCCTGCAACGCAGGAGGTAATAGTTCCGATGGAGGACAGAGTGCCTGTGAAGGCCTCGTTGCCGATGCCGGCGTCCGCCACATACAGGGAGATCATGTAAACGATTACATAGTAGCTGGCTCCCACCAGAAGTACCTGGATCAGCAGGGGGATCAGATTTTTATACCAGCCCTTTTCACCTTTGGCTTTTTCCGCGGCGGCCTTTTCCATCTTTCTGGGAGGCATGCTGGGAAGGAACACAATGAGCATGATGAGAACAGGGATGGTGATCCAATAGGTTTTGTAGGCGTTCTGCCAACCGCTTACGGCCAGCATGCCGCCGATAAAGCTCAGGAGCGCGCCTATGGCGGCCATGGCGGAATTGTACCATCCGTTTACGGTGCCCCTCTTTGCCTCATCGCTGTAGAGCTCCGCAATAATGCCAAGAGCCGCCGAGCTTGTGATACCCCAGGCGACGCCGGTGGAAACAAGGCGGCACACCATAATATAGTATTGATCTACAAAGACACAGCCAAATACGGAGGAGACCACGTGAAGGGCAAAACCAATGACCATAAGGAGTTTTTTGTCCATAATATCCGTGAGGCGTCCTCCCAGCAGACAGAAAAATACGCCGATCATACCGGGGCCTGTGGTAATCATGTTTATGACGGTTACATTGTCAAAAATTTCGTAGAATGTGCTGAAGATGGGAACTACTACCATATCGCCCATGGTACAGCAGGTGGAGAGAAACAGCGCTGCCAGCGCCAGGGCCAGATGTGTTTTCGATAATCTTTTTTCTTCCATGGGAAACCTCCTCGTTGGGATATCTGTTGTTTTTATTTGAAAATGGTTTTACTCATTGCGTCGATCTCTTCTGAAAGAGCCTCATACACGCCCTCAAAGGTGGAAACGGCCATTCCCTGGGACGCGCAGGGGATATAATATTTTGTCCCGTATGTATTGCAGGCCCGCTCCACTTCCCGCTTTACTTCCTCTCTCGTCCAGCCGGGATGATCTACGGAGGCGGAGTCGATTCCTCCCATAAAGGAGATCTGGCCGCCGTATTTCGCAATCAGCTCCTGGATGTTGTTGCTGGTCATAACGCCCTGCCAGATATCGATGCCCATGTCGATCATATGGGGGACATAGGTGGCCGCGTAGGAGTCTGAGTGGTGAACAATAAGCTCAACGCCGTGGGATTTGTAATACCCATAAATCTCCTTGTAGCTGTCCAGGAAAAACTCTGCGAACATATCCGGGGAGAGGAAGGTAGACCTCTGGCTGCCCCAGTCGTCATGGTGAAACAGGGCGTCCGGGTGGAGATGGCTGCAGAGGGTTTCCGCATACTGGAGCTCCCAGTCGGTAATATACTTAATAAGCTCTTTTACGGCTTCGGGCTCCTCATAAAAGCTAATCATGGAATCTTCCATGCCCATAAAATAATGGAGCCGCTCAAAAAGGCCGGGAGCCAGCATGGGAGCCACATACATATCTTCCCGGTCAACGGCCTCTATCTCTTTTAGAGCCGTCTCCCATTTTTCGCCCGGATACAGGAGGCTGGGGGCTTTGACGACCTCCTTCCACTGGGTCACGTCCTTCAGCAGGCGGTGGGCGTCGTCGTGAACGGGGAAGGGCCCGGGAGTACCTTCCGGCCAGGAGAGGGTCACACCCCAGAAATTCGTCACATTGTGCTGGCCGTATTCCGGGTAGGGATCCTCCAGGTTGTAGGGGTCGGAGAGAAGCACATGGAGAAATTCGTATTGATTTACAAAGCGGTCTGGGGCTCCTCCGTGGATAGTTTCCAGTAGGTTCTGTTTTTTGGTTAACATAATACCCTCCTTATTGTAATAAAAATCCTGCTATAAGAAATAATATTTCGGCTGTCGCCGCACCCACCGCCACATAGGGCAGCACGGTTTTAAACTGTACTTCATTTGGCACTTCCGTGCCGGCAGCTACCATAAAGACGGCGTCCGAATAGAGGCAGGCCTGGCTTCCAAGGGCCACCCCGGACATAACGGCCGCCGTCACAAGGGCCGGATTCATGCCCATCTGCACCGCCATAGGGAGGAAGATCGGAAATGAAATCACGATCAAGGCCCAGAAGGAGGCGGCGAAAAAGGTGATGAGGCCTACGGATAGAAAAGCAACCCCGGGCAGCAGCCAGGCAGGCACGGAAGCCGTCGAAAATTCGATTACCGTGGTGGTAAAGCCCATTTCTTCCACGGCCTGTTCCATGACAAAGGCCATAAAAATATTTATCAGCATGGGGGTCATGCCGGCCGCTCCGCCAAAGAAGCTGTCAAGAAATTCTTTTGTCTCCATAAGCTTTCGGGGAACATACAGCACAAACATGCAGACCAGGGCCAGAAGGATCCCTATTATGATGTTGTTGTCAAAAATCATCATTCCGGCCACCAGAGCCGCCATGGGAAGAAGAAAATGAAAGGGATTGGAGGGCCTGGTTTCACTGGAAGCGTTTTCTTTGCTTATGCTCCAACCCTCTGCGACAGGATTCCCGCCGCTGTTCACACGATGGTAAGCCTGTTTCAGGCTGCCCAGCATGGGGAAGAGCCCCAGGGCGGCCAGAAGGCAGATGAGAATTGCGCAGATGGGGTAAAACATGTAGACGATTGCATGAAAATAAATGTCGGCGTCAAGGCCCTGTTCAGCCAGGCAGCCTATGGCAAAGGCGCTCCAGCTTGACACGGGGGTCAATACGCACACACAGGCGCCCATACAGTTGATGGTGTAGGCCAGATGTTCCCGGGGGATTTTCTGACGGTCTGCAATGGGACGCATGGAGGCAGACACAGCCAGGGCATTCAGATAATCATCCACAAAAATGATGCCGCCAAGGAGCCAGGTAAGCGCAAGAGTCTTTGGACGGGAGCTGCTGATCCGCTCCATGGTTTTTCCAAATCCCAGCATGGAGCCGGATTTTTCCAGAAGGGCAATCATCCCGCCAAAACCCAGGGACACAAGAATCAAAAGCTGGAAAGAGGAGGAGCTTAAGACCGTATACATTTTTTCTACATAGGCGGTGATGGCATTTGTGCCGTCGCACATAATTACCGCCGTGACGGATGAGAGGATGAGGGATTCCGTCATTCTCTTTGTAACCAGTACGCCAACAATCAGAATCAGAACCGGTATTCCGGCCAGCAATCCGTTCACGATGTTTCCCTCCTCAGTCATCTTACGGGTGATGGTTTTTACACAAAATGGCAAAATAAATACAAGGGAAAAAGACAGGGTTTTTAGTAAATATCCCTATAGACATAGCTGTTTTCCTTTGATATTATTATGTTATCACCATTATTTCCCATTGTGTATCTGCTAAAATAGATGTTTTTTGGAAAAATATTTATACATTTTGTATAAAAAAGTGAGGTTTATGAATCTGAATGCTTATGTGATAAGAGAATTTTTGAAGGAACCAGTTCTGTGGGACAGTATCCGGGAGGAGCTGATTGATATGCCTTATGAGAATGCTGATTTGTATGAGAGAGGCCTGCTCCCAGAAGCTGACACGGTCTACGTGATTTCGCCGGGGGACTTTCAGCGGGACTGGGAAACGTTTACCTGCGGGGCATATCTTGTAGTGGGGGCCTGCCAGCAGAATCCGTCCGGGTATGGGTTTTCCGTAATCTGTCTGGAAAACGCAAAAAATCTGCTGGAAATCCTACGGGAGCTCCGACGCGTCTATTGCATGTTTAACAGATGGGAGATCGCGCTGTATCAGTTGCTGGGCAGAAATGCCTCGCTGCGGGAATACGGCGTCTGCTCACTGGAAATATTTGGGAATCCAATTACCATGTACACGCCGGGACACCGGAATATCTTTTGCTGCGAAAAACAGAAGCCCAAATCCCTGCGCCTGTTTCATGAGGAGGATATCAACGCCTATCTGCCCAACGCGGAGATCGAAGAGCTGCGCCTGGATCCGGTATTCCATGCAAGCGTCCACGCCATGCGTCCGGCCATCTACCCTGCGGATATGTGGGGGTACAGGCTGCTCTATGACAATGTGCGCATTGAGGGGATCTATGTGGCCCGTATTATGATCTGTGAATTTGACCAGCCTCTTCGGGACTGCGATCATCTGCTTTTGCGTGTTCTGGCAGGGTTTCTAAGCCGGGGGCTGGAACACCAGGACATTCTCATTAACGGTCATCCAAAGGGCTTTGATGAATGCATGTCCCAGCTTATTCAAGGTTTCCAGCCGGAGGAAACTCTGCTTGGAGCTGCCCTGGAGGACTATCACTGGGATGTGGAGGACTCTTATTTTTGTGTGCTGATTCCCATAAACAGTTATGACCAGGTAATGCGCTCCGTTTCGGCCGTCAGCTCCCGGCTGGAGGCCTCCATTGAAGGAAGCGCGGCCGTTATAAACAAAGACCAGATCCTTCTTATCGTAAACGAGGCCCGGGCTCTTTCCACAAGGGACGAGATTCTCTCCCAACTGATTTATATTCAGCGGGAAAACCTCTTAAAGGCCGGAGTCAGCAACACCTTCACAAATCTTCTGAATTTGTCTGAGTATTATAAGCAGGCTCTTGTAGCCCTTTCCATCGGCTCGGAGAGCAACGGGATGCTCTGGACCTTCCGCTATGAGAATTACGCCTACCGCCATCTGCTCCTCAAGGCTTCCGGGGGCTCCTCCATAGAGGCTTTGTGTCCGGCCGGGCTGCACAAGCTTATTCAGTATGACCAGAAGCGCAGGAGGGCTTATACGCGTTCGTTGAAGGCATATATAGAAAACCAGATGAGCGTGTCCAGAACCATCCGCCAGATCTATCTTCAGAGAGCCACCTTCCTTTATCAGCTGAAACGCATCAAAGAAATCTCGGGGCTGAATTTAAACGACAAGAACACCCAGTTCCAGCTTTTGATCGTGTTTCAGATTATGGATGAGAAAAAATATGAGCTGCCACAGATTTTATGACTGCGGCAGCCCGTTTTATATCTTTTTACATTCCCACCGTCCGCTTGCCCCGCAGGGCAGAACCAGCCCGGTAGAAGTGACGGGAAGCCCGATTTCCTGGGAATCCACAGTGCCGTGAAAGGACTTAAGCGCGGTGGAAAGCATATAGGTCAGCACAGCCGGGGCCAGTCCGGTAGTGTAGGAATTTACCAGGAAAAACAGCGGATCCGGGCTTAACAGTTTTGCGCAGAGCCCTATGAAGGGATAAATGGAATCCTCGATTTTCCAGATTTCGCCCTTTGGCCCCCGGCCATAGGAGGGGGGATCCATAATAATGGCGTCGTAATGGTTTCCTCTGCGGATTTCCCGCTCCACAAATTTTACGCAGTCGTCCACCAGCCAGCGGATGGGAGCCTCGGAGAGACCGGAAGAGCGGGCGTTTTCTCTGGCCCAGCCTACCATACCCTTGGAGGCGTCCACATGGGTGACGGCTGCCCCGGCTTTGGCGGCTGCCAGGGTGGCGCCGCCTGTATAGGCAAAGAGGTTCAGTACTTTGACGGGCCGTCCGGCGCTTTGGATCTTCCCCTGCATCCAGTCCCAGTTGACGGCCTGCTCGGGAAAAAGGCCCGTATGTTTGAAGCTGAAGGGCTTTAGCTGAAAGGTAAGCTCTCTGTAAGAAATGTTCCACTGCTGGGGAAGGTCAAAGAATTCCCATTCCCCGCCGCCTTTCTGGCTGCGGTGGTAGTGGCCGTTTGGCTTCTTCCACCCGGGCAGCGTTTTCGGGGTGCCCCAGATCACCTGGGGGTCCGGCCTTATGAGAAGGAAATTCCCCCAACGCTCCAGCTTTTCTCCGCCGGAGGTATCCAGCACTTCATAGTCAGTCCAGTTATCTGCAATCCACATAGTAGTATTCTCCTATTTTAAGTACCGCATATGCCCTTCCGGGGTCCTGTCCCGGCAGGCGCTGTCTGAGAGTTTTGCATCTGCGGTAACTGTGTTTTTTATGTACGGGGACGGCTGCGCCAGGGCAGCAGTTTGAAGATGCTGTCCACCACAATAATGGAGACAGCGATCATTCCGGCGATAGTCAGGGTCTCTGTAACATAGTATGAGGTCTGCGCCGCGTCCGAGGATATGATGGAGGAAGCAATATGATACATGCCCGCGCCGGGCACCAGAGGCAGGATGCCGGGAATCACGAATACCGTCACCGGCGTTTTCAGAACCCTGGCCAGTACCTGCGCGCACAGGGAGATAAGACAGCCCGAAAAGAAGGTGGCGGTTCCTATGGGGAGGCCTGCGTCCCGCAGGATAAGAAACAGCGCCCAGCCCAGGGCCCCGATCATACCAGCGTAGACAATAAATTTCCTGGGTACGCCCAGGAGAAAACAAAAGGCCACAACGGCCAGAAAAGAGCCTGAAATTTGAAAAAACATGGGTAGAACCTCCTGTTTTTAGTTCCGCATCCGCTGCTGTCAGATGCCAAGACCAAGTCCGATTCCGATTGCTACGGCAGCGGCGATGACAAAGGCTTCCAGGGTCCGGGCAATGCCGGAGAGATAGTCGCCGTTTAAGGTGTCAAAGACAGCGTTTGTGATGGCGACGCCAGGCACCAGGGGCATGATGGCCCCGATGACAATGTTGTCCAGAGTTCCGGGCACCGGCAGCAGACGGGCTCCCAGGGAGGCGCTTACGGACAGAACGGCGGCGCTTAGGAGCATACTTAAGAAATTCTGCATGCGGCATCGCCTGCAAAGGTACAGACACAGGGCCATAAGGAATCCGGCCATGGCGGAGACCACGATCTCCCAGAAGCCGCCGCCAAAGGTCAGCGTAAAGGAGGCGGTAATTACGGTAGTGGAAAACAGGAACGCCCTGGGTTTGGAGGGCGTTCGCTTAATGTCCCTGATTTCGTGGAAGGCATCCTTTAGGGAGATGTTTCCCGTGCAGAATTCCCGGGAAATGGTATTTACCCGGTGGATAATGTCCAGATTGGTGGAACGGCTGGAAATCCGCCGTACCACTGTCATGGAATCGATGGACGGGTCGTCCAGGGTGGCCACAAATCCGGTCATTGTGACAAATACCTCCGCAATCTTTAAATCGGACAAAGATAGTATCCGGTGCATGGTGTCCTCCACCCGGTAAGTCTCCGCACCGTTTTCCAGCATCAGCTCCCCGGCCATGACTGCGGTGTCCAGCAGTAATTTATAGTCCATATATTCAGATGGCAGAGCCGCAAAACGGACAGATACAAAAGCCGCGCGGCATCTTTGCTTGTGCATGAGGTCATTAGTTTCTTCCTTATTATACTATCTGGCGGCCGATAGTCAAGAACGGTTTTAAAAAGTAGAGGCGGTTCCCCGTTTTTTCCGGATTTGCGCGGATTTTCGTTCTTTACAAAGGAACAGGCCAGGTGCTAAAATAATAAAAGCTGGTAATATCCGGAAGAGCAGATTTAAGAAAGGCGGAAAATTACAATGGGAAAATCATATCGCTCAGAGCTGGTAGGCGTGTTTGGGTGCCCGGTGGAGGAAAATCCCACGGGAGTTATGGAGGAAGCGGCCTTTGCTAAAATGGGGCTGGACTACCGGTATCTCACTATCCGTGTGGAGGAGGGGAACCTGAAAACAGCCATGGAGGCGGTGAAGGCGTTTCAGATGAAGGGAATCAATCTCACCATTCCCCACAAGGTAGAGGTTTTAAAATACCTGGATGAGCTGTCCCCTGCGGCCGAGATCATCGGGGCCGTAAACATGGTGGTAAACCGGGACGGAAAGCTCTGGGGAGAGAATACGGACGGAAAGGGCTTTCTGCTTTCGCTGGAACAGGAAGGCGTCACTGCAGAGGGGAAAAATATCGTGATTCTGGGAGCCGGCGGGGCGGCCCGTGCCATTGCCGTGGAGATGGCCCTGGCGGGGGCGGCAAAGATCTGGATTGTAAACAGAGGCGTGAAGCGGGGGGAAGAGCTGACTAAGCTTTTGCGGGAAAAGACCCGGACACAGGCGGAGTATGTAAAATGGGAAGGGGCCTTGAAGCTTCCGGCGGAAACGGATATAGTAGTGCAGGCCACGTCCATCGGCCTGTACCCTGATGTGCAGGAAAAGCCCGACGTGGATTATGACACCGTCACGGACAAAATGGTGGTCAGCGACGTGGTGTTTAACGATCCCCACACGCTGTTTTTGCAGGAAGCGGAAAAACGCGGGGCAAAAACCATCAACGGCCTGGGCATGCTGGCAAACCAGGGAGCCAGGAATTTTACCCTGTGGACAGGCGTGGAGGCCCCGGTGGAGGTAATGACAAAGACTTTGAAGAGGGAGTTTGGGCTGGATTAAAAAACCTTAATTTTTTTTAAAAAACCTCTTGCATTTCCCAGAGTATTCCTTTATAATAACGAATGTTGTGACATTGATAGCTGTGAAGCGTGAGGTTGCTGTCCCTTGTGGCAGGTTTTCCGTGGAGCGAATGTCAAGTTAGGAAACTGGCGACAAGTCACTGTACCAGAAAATGTCCGCGCCAGAGAGTATGGCAGAAAGAGTGGAAACACCGCTGGGGGAAACCAGAGTGCCAGAAAACATGGTAAGTAAGCGGAAACACGTGTGCCACCTTTTAAAACAGGATACACACGGAGGAGTGTACAGTCACCGCTTGTCGTACTGGTCTTTCAAAGTACGAATAAGGAGGCGACTTTTTTTATGGCAAGTCAAGTAATGAGAATCACACTGAAAGCGTATGACCATCAGCTGGTGGATGCATCCGCAAAGAAGATCATCGAAACTGCAAAGAAGAATGGTTCCCAGGTGAGCGGACCGGTTCCCCTTCCCACAAAGAAGGAAGTGGTGACCATCCTGCGGGCCGTACACAAGTATAAGGATTCCCGGGAGCAGTTTGAGCAGAGAACTCATAAAAGACTGATCGATATCGTCCCGACCCAGAAAACAGTGGACGCGCTGTCCAGACTGGAGATGCCTGCGGGAGTTTATATTGATATCAAAATGAAAAGCAAATAGTTCCTTCAGCTAGGATGAACGTGCGAACGTTCCGCTGTAGAGAAACAAGGAGGAAAAGACATGAAAAAAGCTATTTTAGCAACCAAAGTTGGAATGACACAGATTTTCAACGAAGACGGAGTGCTGACTCCGGTAACTGTGCTTCAGGCCGGTCCCTGCGTGGTGACCCAGGTCAAGACCGTTGAAAACGATGGTTACAGCGCAGTGCAGGTAGGCTTTGTTGACAAGAGAGAGAAGCTGGTAAACAAGCCGCTGCAGGGACACTTCAAGAAAGCCGGCGTGTCCTATAAGAGATATGTAAGAGAGTTCAAATTTGAGAACGCGGAAGAGTACGCTCTGGCCCAGGAAATCAAGGTTGACGTTTTTGAGGCTGGCGACAAGGTTGATGCAACTGCTGTTTCAAAGGGAAAAGGATTCCAGGGCGCCATCAAGAGACATGGACAGCACAGAGGACCCATGACCCACGGTTCCAAATTCCATCGTCATCAGGGTTCCAACGGCGCATGTTCCGATCCCAGCAAGGTATTCAAGGGAAAAGGAATGCCCGGACA
>CATJCP010000214.1 GCA_949737515.1 uncultured Oscillospiraceae bacterium
GAAAAACTTTATCTACTATGAGCTGCGGGTAAGCGTGCTGGAAGAGGTGCTCCTGTGGCTGTCGGATTTGAAGGGAGAGAACAAACCATGATCAGAAAACATAAAAAGGCGGTCATTCTCACAAGCCTGCTGACCCTTGCGCCCCTTTTTGCGGGACTTATTCTGTGGAACCGGCTGCCGGACCGGATCGCCACCCATTTTGGCTTCGACGGAACGCCCAACGGATGGAGCGGAAAGACATTCACTGTGTTTGGACTCCCTCTGTTCCTGCTGGCAACCCACTTCGTATGCGTCTTTTTTACCGCCTTGGACCCAAAGGGAAAGAACATCAGCGACAAGGTATACCTGATCATCCTGTGGCTGGTCCCCCTGGTCTCCCTCATATGCGGGTACGTCATTTACAGCAATGCCTTGGATTTTCCCGATTTTTTAGGGGCTGGAAGGAGTATGTTTCTGCTGATTGGGATTCTGCTGATCGTCCTGGGCAACTATCTGCCCAAGAGCGGCCAGAACTACACCGTTGGCATCAAGCTCCCCTGGACCCTGGCCGACGAGAGCAACTGGAAAAAGACCCACCGCCTGGCGGGATGGATATTTATGGCCTGTGGGCTTCTCTGCCTGCTCAACGTCTTTTTTCAATGGAAATGGGTGCTGGCGGCGGTTCTGCTGGCAACGCTTCTGATCCCAACGGCTTATTCCTTTGCGCTTTACTGGAAAGGGAAAAAATAGGAAGGACTTCCCTGCCGTCCCGCATACGGCAGAGCGAAGAGGCTGTGAAAGAGGGTTATTTTCCTCCTTTCACAGCCTCCTTTTATGCTATTTGATTTCCGGCCCCAGGGCTTCAAATTCCTTTGCGCTGAAAAAGTCGATCAAAGAAATATCCAGGCCGTCGCAGATCTTTTTGATGGTTAAAATCTTGGGGCCCTTACTTCTGCCGTACAGGATATTCTTTACAGAGGACGGAGGCAGGGCCGCTAATGTGGCGAGTTTGTTGATGGTTATGTTACGTTCGCCGCATAGCCGAAGAATCCGGCGTTGAATCGCTGAAATTGTGTCCATATTGAAACCAGCCTTTTCTTTTAAGCCTACAAAAAATTCTTCCCCAAAATAGGCTATCCATGCTGCTATACGTCTATGCCGTCAAAAAGGCCAGCTCCTCCGGGGAGAGATGGGGCTGGAGGGCCCGGTTGATCCCCGCCGAGAGCATGGCCGCCCCCCGGGCGGAAAGCTGGTCTATCTCCTTGGGGGTGATCAAAAACCCCTCTGTCCGCCGCTCCTGTTCCAGGTTCGCTTCTCCCAACAGGGAGGCGGCAAACACATAGGCCTCGCAGACCGTGGGGATTCCCAGGGAAAAAACCGGTGCGTGCAGGGTGGCCTCGTTGAGCTCCATCCTCCGGTTCATTGCCCCTGCCCCGGGCGCAATGCCGCTGTCCGAAAGCTGGATGGTGGTCCCCAGGCGGGCGGTATCCCCTGCCGCCAGGGCGTCCACCACAATCACCGCCTTGGGCCGGAACCGCTCTGTCACCGCCGCCGCCAGCTCTGCGCTTTCCAGCCCTGTCTGTCCCAAAACCCCCGGGGCCAGCACCGCGCTTGGGCGAAGGGTCCGAAAGAACTCTGTGTCCAGTTGGGAAAGATGCCTTGTGGCCAGTATCCCAGCAGCGGTTTTGGGGCCCAGGGCGTCTGCGGTCAGGCCGGGATTCCCCAGCCCCAAGGTCAGCACAAGCCCCTCCCTGGGCAGCATTTCCCGCAAATAGTCCGCCAGGAGCTCGGTTCCCGCCTCCATGGACTCTCCCTCCCCCTTCCACAGGGGCGGAAGGGTCATGGTAATATACCTTCCCACCGGCTTTCCCAGGGTCCTGGCCCCTTCCTCTGTCCGAATCTCCACCTCCTCCACCGGGACTCCCCTTCTCTCCCGGCGGCTGAACCGGACGCCCCTGGGCAGCTCCCTTTCCTCCGGCGCAATCGTCTCCACCGCCAGATCGGTTCTCACATTTTTCATCTGCTCTCCTCCTTTTTACTGCAGCTTCACTTGCCAAGGCTCACCATACCCGGAAACAATTTCGAGGATTGCTATAAATATGGACAAACCCGCCCGGATTATTCCTTGGATTTTTGACATGATAATTTTTCAAAAAAATTGGGGAAACAGTTGCAATTCACAGAAAATTGTGATAAAATAATTCGGTAAGTGTTTCAGCACAAAGGAGGTGTAAAGAGTATGCCGAACATCAAATCTGCAAAGAAGCGGGTTAAGGTCACTTCTGTCAAGAACCTGCAGAACAAAATGCTGATGTCAAACCTTCGTACCGTCATCAAGAAGGCGGAAACCGCCATTGCCAATGACGATGACAACAAAGCCGAGGTTGTTAGATATGCCGTTAAGCGGATCGACCAGGCTTGTGCCAAAGGGCTGATCCACAAAAACAACGCAGCGAGGAAAAAATCCTCTCTCGCGGCCAAGCTGGCGGGCTGATTGCAGCAAAGGCGAACCCAAAGATCATGGAAAAAGAGGGGGCAGTTCCGGGAGAAAAGCCGGGGCTGTCCTTTTTGGCATCATCAGGACGTCGGCCATCACCAAGGAAAGGAGCCCGATCATTATGCCGGATATTCGCCCTATCTCTGACCTGCGGAGCCGGTTTGCGGAAATTTCCAGGCTCGCTCACGAAAAGAACGAACCCATATTCCTGACCAAAAACGGCTATGGGGATCTGGTGGTTTTGAGCGTAGAAGCGTATGAAGCATTGGTCTGCCAGGCAAAAATGCAAAATGTACAAAACACCCCCCCCCGCCTGTGGAAAAACGTCTGTACAGGGAGAATCATCATAAAAAGGCCTCCAGCCTTTCCGGCGGTTCGGAAAAGCTGGAGGACCTTTTTATGCAGGGTATTTGGAACTCTTTCCAGGCGCCTGCCAGCACGGCCAGAGACCCCAAGGCCTTTTTGAATCGTCTTTCATTAGGTAATGGGGGCCGGGTTAAAGAAGCACATATCATTATAAAGCTTCCAATGCTCCGCCCAGCTCTCCTTCTTTCCGCTGGCAACATCCAGGATAAAGTTGAACAGCTCTGTTCCCACCTGGGGGATGGTGGCGTCGCCGGTGGCAATGGTCCCTGCGTCTACATCAATCAGATCAGGCCACATCTCCTTCAAATCCGTGCGGGAGGAGACCTTGACCACTGGGGCGGCCTCCAGCCCGTAGGGGGTGCCGCGTCCTGTCATAAACACCTGGAGGGTAATGCCGGACGCCAGCTGGCAGGGCCCGCAGACAATATCGCTGGCAGGGGTGGCGGCATAGATCAGACCCTTTTTGGTGGGGCGCTCCCCCGGGGAAAGGACCTCCACAATGGGGGACGTCCCAGATTTGGCAATGGAGCCCATGGCCTTTTCCACAATGTTGGAAAGGCCTCCCTTCTTGTTGCCGGGAGTGGGGTTGGCGCTGCGGTCCGCACCGCCCTGGGCCAGGTAGTTGTCGTACCACTTCATCTCCTCCGCCAGCTTCCGGCAGGTGGGCTCGTCTACGGTTCTCTCCCCCAGAAGATATACCCCGTCCCGGACCTCAGTCACCTCAGAGAACAGCACCGTCGCCCCGCCGCCCACCAGCAGGTCGGAGGCATATCCTGCGGCGGAATTGGCCGTAATGCCGGAAAACGCATCGCTCCCTCCGCACTGCATCCCGATGATCAGGTCGGACAAGGGCAGCGTCTCCCGTCTGCGCTGGTTCAGCCGCTTCAGCTTGGTTTCCGCCAGGGCCATAATCGCCTCCACCTGCGCGCCGAATCCCTTGTAGTCCTGGAGGATCAGCACCGTATCCGGGCCCAGGCGGTCGGTAATACGGTCCGGCGTCAGCTTTTCGCAGCCCAGGCCCACTACCATCAGTTCCCCGCCAAAGTTGGGATGCCTGCACATATTGGCGATCTGGCGGATGGGCACCTTGGCCTCCGGCGCGTTGATGGCCACCCCGCAGCCATAAGCGTGGTTTACGGCCACAACCCCATCCACATTGGGGTATTTGGGGAGCAGCTCCTCACGAATGCGCTTCACCGCTGCATTCAAAACCCCGGCGACACACTGGACCGTTGTGACAATGCCCAGCAGGTTCCGGGTCCCTGCAAAGCCGTCTGCATTGCGGTATCCCTCCCATGTAATCCGCCCCGGCTTCGGGAGATTTGCGCGAAGGTCAGAGCCCCATTTCATATCGTCCACGCTGGGGGGAGTGGGGAGGGTGAGCATATTCTCATTGATCCAGTCCCCTTGGCGGATATCGTCGATGGCGTATCCCAATGTTACGCCGTACCGGACAATGCTTCCGCCGGCGGGAATATCCTGAAGGGCAATCTTATGTCCCTGGGGGATGTCCTGTTTCGCGACAATTCCCTCCATTACCTGGGACCCTGCCAAAACACGATCCACCGTGATGGCTACATTGTCCTCATCCTTTATCTTGATGTATACCGGCCGTTTTCTTGTACATTCGCTCATGGGCTGACCTTCTTTCTTTGTAGTGGTCCGGCCTTCCGGACTGACTGGGGCTTCTCTACCCCTATTATACCGAAGTCCGGGAGAATGGGCAACAGACAGAGAACAGAAATTCTTGCAGTTTTTTTGATGGATTGAAGAATATTGCAAAAAACGCAATATAATCATTGCTAAAAGCAAAAAATCGGGAATGCGTTGCAATTTGGATCCAGTTATTCATGGGGTTTGCCTATTGTATCGGAAGGGGCAGGAAGATATAATAAAAGCAGTAAAAACGCCTGATACAAATTTTTCAGTCAAAGAAAGAGGTTGTCCAGTATGAAAATCGGATTTATAGGACTTGGCATTATGGGCAGGCCCATGAGCAAAAACCTGATAAAGGCCGGATATTCCCTTGTTGTAGAGGATATCAACCAAGAGGCTGTGGCGGAGCTCGCGGCCTGCGGCGCAGAACCGGCAAAAACCGCCCGGGAGGTTGCGGAGAAAAGCGATATTGTCATCACCATGCTGCCCAACTCCCCCCACGTCAAGGCAGTGGTCTGTGGGGAAAACGGCGTCCTGGAAGGGGCAAAGCCCGGCCTGGTTCTCATTGATATGAGCAGCATCGCTCCCCTGGCTTCCCAGGAAATTGAAAAGGCCTGCGCCGCCAAAGGCGTAAAGATGCTGGACGCGCCTGTTTCCGGCGGCGAGCCCAAGGCGGTAGACGGCACCCTGTCCATTATGGTGGGCGGCGATAAGAAGGTGTTTGAGTCCGTAAAGGACCTGCTCCTGAAAATGGGCGCCTCCGCGGTGCACTGCGGGGATATCGGCGCGGGCAACACCACCAAGCTGGCAAACCAGGTCATCGTGGCCCTAAACATCGCGGCTGTCTCAGAGGCGTTTATGCTGGCGAAAAAAGCGGGGGTCGATCCCCATCTGGTGTTCGACGCCATCAAGGGCGGCTTGGCCGGTTCCACTGTCATGAACGCCAAGGCCCCTATGATCATGGACCAGAACTTCAAGCCGGGCTTTAAAATCGACCTGCACATCAAGGACCTGAACAACGCCATCGAAACAGGCCACGAGGTGGGCGCTCCCCTGCCGCTGACCGCCTCGGTGATGGAGATCCTGGAAAACCTGCACTTTGACGGCTGCGGCCAGGACGACCACAGCGCCATTGCCAAATACTATCAAAAACTGACCGGAACCGTGATTGAATAAAACCGGGTTCAAATACAATCCACAGGAGGGATTACGTCATGGCTTTTATTCCAAAGGGCATTATCCCGCCCATTGTCACCCCCACCACGCCAGACGGGGCTTTTAACGAAAAGGTCTTTGTGCAGCTGATCAACCACCTGATTGACAGCGGCGTGCACGGCATATTCCCCTTTGGCACCACAGGGGAATTCTACGCTTTCAGCAACGACGATTACCGGAGGATCATCACCATTGCGGTGGAGACTGCCGCCGGGAGGGTCCCGGTTTATGCAGGGGCCAATCACATCACCATAAAGGGAACCATTGAACTCGCAGGGATCGCCAGGGAATGCGGCGCCGACGCCGTTTCGGTTCTGACCCCCATGTTCATCTCCCAGACCCAGGCAGAGGTCTACGAGTTTTACCGCGCAGTGGCGGAAAGCACCGATCTCCCCATTATTGTCTACAATAACCGCCCCAAGACCAATGTCCACGTCACCCCAGAGACTGTGGCCAGGCTGGCGGAAATCCCCAACATCGCAGGCGTCAAGGACAGCACCGGCGACATGACCAACACCGCCGAATACATCCGCTTGACCCGCCATCGGGATGATTTCCATGTCCTTTTGGGCCGGGACACCTTGATCTACGCCGGCCTTTGCTACGGCGCAACAGGGGCCATTGCCTCCTGCGCCAACGTCGCCCCCAGGGTTGCGGTGGATATTTATGAGAAGTTTATGGCTGGGGATCACAAGGGCGCATTGGAAGCCCAGTATAGATTTGCCCCTCTGCGCATTGCCTGCAACATGGGCACCTTCCCCGAGGTGATCAAGGAGGGCCTGATGATGCAGGGGATCGATGTGGGAAAATGCGTCGCCCCCATTGCAGAGCTCACCCCGCCGGAAAAGGAAAAGCTCCGGGCAGTACTCCAGGAGATGGGCCTGCTTTAACAGCGGCTGACACAAATAACCAATCAATGACAGACAAAAGGTCTGGCCTCTGGAGGGCCGGACCTTTTGTCTGCCGCCCTCAAGGAAACGTATGGCCCTTATCCGTCTCATACATTTCCAGGGCGCAGTTATTCTGATAGAAGTTTGCGTATTCCTCGTTGCTCATGGGAACAAAGTAGGACCGCAGCACCCTTGCCGCAGAACCGTGGGCCACCAGCAAAACCTCCTCCGCAGGCGCCTCCTGGATCAGCTCGTCCAGAAAATTGTATATCCGCTGGGCCATCTGGAACAAGGACTCTCCCTGGGGGCAGGGCTTGGCAAACTGCTTGCGGGCAACGCGGAATTCTGGTTCCATCCTCTCCCGGCCCTCAAAATACCCATAGTCCTGCTCCCGAATGCGTACGTCTGTCCGCTTTTCCATAGGGCAGCGGTCTAATACCGCCTGGGCTGTCTGCTGGGCCCGAAGGAGGGGGGACACCACCATCAGGCTGATATCCGGGTGGTTTGCCACCTCCTCCGCCAGCTCTTTTGCCTGTTCCAACCCTTTCGGGGTGAGGGGGATATCGGTAGCGCCGCAGACCCTGTCCTGGGCGTTATAAGAGGTCTCTCCATGGCGCGCAACATAAATTTTCATCAACAGAACTCCTTTCAGAAATATCCGGAAAAGGGGACGGCGCAAATTTCCGCCGTCCCCTTTGAAAAGCTATTTAAATTGTCTTCAAAAGATCCTGGCGCTCCTGGTTCCAATTCTGCCATGGGGAAGGGCCAAAGAGCTTGAGCATATCGTCGATGCTGTCAGGGTGCCGTCCGCAGCGCCCAATTCCCTGAATATTGGCAATGGCCTCCATATCCTCTCCAGTAATCTCAAAACCAAAGGCTTGGGCGTTCTGCTGGATGCGGTCAGCGTGGACCGACTTGGGCAGAGGCAGGACCCCCTGCTGGAGGCACCAGCGGACGCAGAGCTGGGAGACAGAACAGCCGTATTTCCCCGCCATCTCCTCCAGCACCGGGTGGCCAAAGGCCTTCCCTTGGCAGAGGGGGCCCCAGGATTCCGGCAGGATGTTGTGCTGCCGGCAGAATTTTACGGTTCCGGCCTGGCTGTACCCGGGGTGAATTTCCAGCTGGTCCACCATAGGCGGGATTTCGCAGCAGTCCAGGATGTTCTGAATATGGTGTTCAATAAAATTGCTCAGCCCAATGGCGCGGATGCGTCCCTCCCGGTACAGCTTCTCAAAGGCTTTCCAGGTAGCGGCATTCTGTTCCCGCCAGTCGTCTGCGTGGCAGGGCTGGGAAATCGGCCAGTGAATGAGGTACAGGTCCAGGTAATCCAAGCCCAACAGCTTCATGGAGATCTCGAAGGCCTCCAGGGTGGACTCATATCCCTGGTCTGGGTTAAACAGCTTGCTGGTGACAAACAGTTCCTCCCGTGGGACGCCGCTCTCCCGGATTGCCTGGCCCACGCTGGCCTCGTTGCCATAGGCAGAGGCAGTGTCAATATGCCGGTACCCGCAGCGGAGCGCGTCCTTTACAGACTGGACGCACACCTCCCCATTGGGTGTTTTAAAGGTCCCAAACCCGATACAGGGGATTTTTACGCCGTTGGAAAGGGTAAAGCAGTCGGAAAGGGTTTTCATCTGGTTCATAGGCACAGCGCTCCTTTTTTCATTGTAATCCTCTATTTCTCTTCCGCGGCCGGAAAATTTTTGGCCTGGCTATTGTTCAGTGGATATCCAGGGGGCCGATTCCAGCCATTCCCGCCACGCTGGCCACCTGGGACAACATCTTTAAGGGGTCCGTTTCCCCGGCAGGGGGATCCAGCTGGGTCACCATATCCCGGATCACCTGCATCTCCCTGTCAGTATTGGCGATGGAGTCCGCACAGGCGCGGAGCTTTCTAGCCACTTCGCCATCCTCGTCCAGGCCCCGCTTATAATTCAGCTGATGCTCCAGGGTGGCCCAGAAGTCCATGGCAATAGTCCGTATCTGCACCTCCACCCGGACCTGCTCAGAATGGTTTGAAAAATAGACCGGCACCTCTACGATCATGTGATAGCTCCGGTAGCCGCTGGGCTTAGGGCTGCGGATGTAGTCCTTTACCGCCAGCAGCTTGACGTCGTCCTGGGCCGCCAGCATATTGGCGATCCGGTAGATATCGTCTACAAACGCACAAACAACCCGCACCCCGGCGATATCGTACAGCTCACGGCGCGCCGCCTCCACCGTCAGCGGGAACCCTCTCCGCTCCAGCTTGCCCACGATGCTGTCAAAGGATTTGATCCGGCTGCGGATGTATTCAATGGGGTTGCGCTGATCCTGGAGCTGCATTTCATCGCTGAGGATTTCCAGCTTGGTTTTAACGGCTTTGATCCCGCAGTGGCTGGCCAGCAGGAGATTGGTGATTTCCTGGTATTGCCCTTGGAGGACCTCTGGATTGAAGTCTTTGGGGTCAAAGGGGCGGTCTGCCGCATCAGGCGGAAGATAAGTCGTCATATGGTTCCCTGCTTTCTTTTTTGGCAGTCAGTGGTCTCCCCATTTATATGGTATCGAAATAAAGGAGGCCCGTCAAGGGTTAAATGAACTTTTTTAACAGAACATAGCTTTTTTCTATGGAAAGGCATCTTGCTCTTTCAATCCCATAAAACTTGTGGTAAAATAGTAAACGCATACAGTCGGTCCCGGTCCATAATCAGTATACCGGAAGAATATCACAAAACTGAAAACAGGCGGGTGCATTTTTATGAATTTTTGCTTTTCTGACAAAATTGACGGCCTGAAGCCGTCAGTCATCCGTGAAATATTAAAGTTTACCTCTGAGCCCGGAATGATCTCCTTTGCGGCGGGAAACCCTGCGCCGGAGGCATTCCCCATCCGGGCGGTGGAGGAGATCACCGCAGATATCCTCGCCAAAGACCCGATTTCCGCCCTCCAGTATTCGGTCAGCGAAGGGTATCCCCGGCTGAGGGAAGCACTGAGGGAGTGGATCGCCCGGCGGTATTCCATCGGCCAGCCCCACGACGATTTAATCATCGTGTCCGGAGCCCAGCAGGGCATTGAGCTTTCCGCCAAGGTCCTGCTCAACGAAGGGGATACGCTCCTATGCGAAAACCCCAGCTTTATCGGCTCCCTCAACGCCTTCCGCTCCTACCATGTACATCTGGAAGGGGTTCCCATGGAGGAGGACGGCCTGAACCTGGAGGCCCTGGAGCGGGCGGCCCGGGAAAACCCCCGGACAAAGCTCCTTTACCTGATCCCCAACTTCCAAAACCCCTCAGGGACAACTATGAGCCTTGAAAAGCGAAGGGCTGCCCTGGAGATCGCGAAAAAATATAACTTTATCATCCTCGAGGATAACCCTTATGGGGATCTGCGGTTTGAAGGCGAGACGGTCCCAGCCATTAAGTCCTTGGACACAGAGGGACGGGTCATCTACTGCGGGAGCTTTTCCAAGATCCTGGCCCCCGGCCTGCGGGTGGGGTATGTGTGCGCCCACAGGGACGCCATCTCCAAGATCACAGTGGCCAAACAGTGTTCCGACGTCCATACCACCATACTCGCCCAGATGATCTGCGAGCGCTTTCTCAGCAGCTATGATATCGAAGGACATATCCGCCGGATCCAGCAGATTTACAAACATAAATGCGGCCTGATGATCGGGGAGATCGAAAAACAGTTCCATCCGTCGGTGCACATCACCCGCCCCCAGGGCGGACTGTTCCTACTGGCCACTTTGCCCCAGGGAACGGATATGATGGGGTTCTGCCAGGAGGCGGTGCGCCGCCATGTGGCCGTTGTTCCCGGCAATGCCTTCAACGCGGACGAATCCCAGCCTTCCAGCTCCTTCCGCCTCAATTTCTCCACCCCCACCGACCAGCAGATCGTGGAGGGAATAGAGATTCTGGGCCGCCTGACCCGGGAAATGATCTGCGAATAAAGGCTTAGCCTTCTGAAAGGAGCGCTCAAAGGATGTTTGACCGCCGCAAACTGCTTATTACGTTGTGCATGCTGGCCTGTATTCTGTTGGCCGGCGGTTTTCTGGGGGTAAACCTTCTGGGACTGGCCTCCCTGCCCCTGCTGGGTTCCCTTTACGCCGAAGGATGGTGGACGCTTCTGCTGATCTTCCCCTCCCTGACCATGTTTGCCTTGGACGGGTATTCCCGGCCTGCCCTGGGACTGCTCGCCTCCGGTCTGCTGCTGTTCGCCAACACCCATGGCCTGATTGCGCCCGGAATGCTCATGACCGCTGCCCTGAATACCGCCTTGGCCTCCGTCGCAGGAGGGGCGGCGCTGGAGATCACCGCCAAACAGGTGGAAAAGCGGAAAAACGCCCCCCTACTGGCGGAAAAGAAGAAAAAACAGCTGGAGGAAAAGGCTGCTTCCAAAAGCGCCGGCAGCCCCTTTGCGCCTGGGGCCGCCCCGGCAAAGCCCCAGCAGTCCCAAACATCCCCTAAGCCTGGTCCCACTCAACCGGAAGGGGCGCCCCGGACGGCAGCCAATCCGTATAAACAGGCTGCCGAGAATCAGCACTCAAATCCATACAGCCGCCCTTCCCCCGGGTGGGGAAGCGGAAAAGCGAATACCCAGGAGTGGAGAAGGCCTGCCAAGGGCTGGGATCCTGCAAGGTCCTACCGGAACCCCAAGGACCGCAGAATCTCCCCACAGAGTTCCCCGAACCTTCCAGCCCAACACAGCCCCCAGCAGGCTGCCATGTCCTCCCAGAAAAGCTCCTCCCTCTCCCGGGAGAAAAAGCAGCGGGGCTTTGTTTCCTCCGCCAGTTATCCCCAAAGTATAGCCATTTTTAATGAAAGCAGGGTATCCAGCAGCCACCGGGACCTTTCCGGCGGGCTGGTGATATCCCTCTTTGGGGACGCAAGGCTGAACCTGCGGGAGGCGGATTATAACAACCCTATCACCCTGTCCGCCCTTTCCCTATTCGGCTCATCCAAGATAGAGGTCCCCTATGTGTCCAATATTGTCCTCCAGCCCATCTCCCTGTTTGGAGACTGCCGGGACAAACGGAAGCTGGTCAACAGCAACGCCATGCCAGCTATTACGATTCGGTGTCTCTCCCTGTTTGGGGACTGCCGCATTATGTAAACTTTGGGGACAGAATTTTTTCGCAGATGACTGGTATCTTATTGACATAGAATGAAATTTATGCTATAACTATTTAAGAGTGCAGTTATCAAAAAGTCTGGCTGATTATAGAATACCGCGCCCTTTCAGGGGCTTCCGGGAATGCCGCGGATTTGTGTAATAACTTGCTTCACATTCACAGTATTCTGGATTTGTTTAACCGGAAAACAGATAAAAGGAGAGAGACACTATGAGCCTAGAATCCTGTTACAGTGCGCTGGAAGGCGATTACCAAACCGTGTTCAACCGTTTGAGAAATGAAAGAATCGTCAAAAAATTCGCTTTAAAGTTTCTGGAGGATTCCAGCTATGAGCTTTTAGAGCGTTCTCTAGAAGCCAAAGATTATAAGGAGGCGTTCCGCGCCGCTCACACGATCAAGGGTATTTGCCAAAATTTAAGCTTTACCAGGCTTTATACATCTGTCAATCTCCTGGCGGAGGCGCTGCGCGGCGAGGAGATTGATAAGGTCCCCAGCCTGTACCCGGATGTGCAGAAGGATTATCAGATCACCGTTGACGCCCTTCGCGCCCTGCAGGCAGAGGGCTGATTCCCTACCGTATTAAAAAATCAAGAGGGATACTGCCCCCGGCAGTATCCCTCTTTTGCATCAAAAGACCAAGGACCGTGGATGTTTTCCACGGTCCTTTTTTCGTTTATCCCAGATATTTGCAGAGCATTGCAATGAACACATCCACATTGATCGGCTTGGCGATATGGTCGGTCATGCCGTTTTTCAGCGCCGCCTCCTTGTCCTCGTCCATGGCGTTGGCGGTCATGGCGATAATGGGCAGATTCCGCACATCCTCCCTCTGCATGGCGCGGATGGTCCTGGTCGCCTCATATCCATCCATAATAGGCATCTGTACATCCATCAGAATAGCGTCGAAATAATTTTCCGGAACCTTGGACATGAGGGAAACCGCGTCGGTTCCGTCCGGTGCGGTTTCCACCACAAAGCCGGTCTCAGAAAGAATCTCCACGGCAATCTCCCGGTTCAGCTCGTTATCCTCCACCAGCAGGATGCGCTTTCCGTCAAAGTCAAAGGATTTCCAGGATTCCTCCTCCTCTTCCTTCTCCACCAGGTTGTTGGCTGCCAGCAGGGCGGATTTCAGATCGGACATAAAGAGGGGCTTGGCGCAGAATCCAGTTATGCCCGCCATCTTCGCTTCCTCCTCAATATCGGACCAGTCGTAGGCGGTGAGGATGATAATAGGGGCTTCATTGCCGATGGTATTGCGGATCCGCCGGGCTGTTTCAATTCCTCTGAGCTCCGGCATCTGCCAGTCGATAATAAAGGTGTGGTAGGAATCCCCCTCGTTATAGGCGCTCTTGGCCTTGTAAACTGCCTCCTTGCCGGAGGTGGTCCATTCGGAGCGCATACCGATCTGCTTGAGCATTTTGTTCACACTGTCGCAGCTGTCAAAATCGTCATCCACCACCAATGCCCGCAGGCCCTCCAGCTCCTTGATCTGGGTCGCATTTTTCTCCACGTCCTGGAGCTTCAGGCTCACCTCAACGATGAATTCGCTTCCCTTGCCCTTTTCGCTGTGGACAGTGATGGTTCCGCCCATCATATCAATAATATTCTTGGTGATCGCCATCCCCAGGCCAGTTCCCTGGATACCGCTTTGGGTGGCGCTGGCTTCCCGTTCAAAGGGCTCAAAGATATGCTCGACAAACTCCTGGGACATGCCGATTCCATTGTCCTTGACCGAGAAGATGTAATCCCCGTATCCTCTGCGGAAAGTGGTCTTCTGGGTAATCCGGAAGCTGACGGTCCCCCCTGCCGGGGTATATTTCACGGCATTGCTCAACAGGTTTACAAAGACCTGGCTCAATTTCAGGGAATCAGCAACAACATCCTCGTTAGCTACGTCAAAGGTATCGATAAACAGCTCCATCTGTTTTGCCTTTACCTGGGGCTGGATGATATTCACCAGATTATGGGTCAGTTCGGAGATGTTGCAGGGCTGCTCCTTGATCTGCACCTTGCCGCTTTCAATTCGGCTCATATCCAAAATATCGTTGATCAGGCTCAGCAGATGGTTGCTGGAGGAAAGCACCTTCTGGAGGCAGTCCTTCACCTGCTCCCGGTTGTCCAGATGGCTGACGGCAATGGTGGTAAAGCCAATGATGGCGTTCATGGGGGTGCGGATATCGTGGGACATATTGGAGAGGAAGGTGGTCTTGGCGTTGTTGGCGTGTTGGGCCTGGATCAGCGCCTCCCGTAGGGCCTGGGTCTGCTCCCGCTGCCTCTTGACCTGCTCGGTGATCTCCTTCATAATGACCATGGCGATAATATCCCCGGTCCGTTCATCCGTCGTCATAATACAGGACTGGCGGACACAGATACTCTCTCCCTTGTAATCCTCCACCCAGTATTCTGTACTCACCTCCTGCTCGCCGTTGGCAAAGCTTTCCTTCAGCCGCTCGATGCTGACCGCCGAGCAATAGTCCTCAATGGATTCCTCTAAAATGAATTGCTTCCACTGTTCAAACCATTCACTTACCTTGCAGGGGGCTTTTAAACCGACCCTGTCCAGCATAGAGATAGACTTTCCGTCAATCTCCCTGATGATATCCTTCTCTACCAGATCCTGGGTCAGGTTTAACTCATAGGTAAAGATAGAATCTGCCATCAGCGCCACCACATACTGCCGCTCCTTGCGGTTGGCCAGGGCAATTTCCGACTGGATGCGGAGCTCCCGCTCCTTCACCTCTGTGATATTCTGGCGGACAAACAACACCTTGGAGGCCTTGTTGCTGTCGTTGCGCTCCAGACAGATGATGCTCAGATGCTCCCACTCAACGGTCCCATTCTCTTTGCGGACGTGCTGTTCATACCGCACCTCTGTATTTTCCTCACCCAGGGCCGCAATAATGGCGTCCCGGGAGAAGCGTTTGAGAAACTTTTTCTTATCCTCCTCGTCTACAAGGAAGCTGCAGAGATACTCTGCGAATTTTTCATAAATGCCCGTGGCGGGGAACTGGGCCCGCTCCGGACTTGTCCCGGCCAGATACTGGTAGGTGTCCATCTCCAGGTCCACCATGATAAAACGGGTGAACAAGGTGTTGACGCCGCTGATTACATAGCCCATTTCCAGGTTTTCCTTTTCCAGGCGCTTTCGATCCCTGCGCATACGGATCAGGATGGAAAGAAAATAGAGGATAAACAGGCTGATCAGCATAATCTCCAGCCATACGCCGGTTAGATTTGCCCTGCTGATCATATTCTGGGTTACGCTCTTAGGAAATGCCTGGACGAGGACATATCCCTTTTCCGGAAGGTTCGACACACAGATGTTGTCGGTAGAGCTGCCGGGGCCACAGATAAATCCCCTTTCGCCCCCCTCTTCAAAGACACCTTGGACCTTTTGAGCGGTGCCTTCATCGATCAGCCCAATGTCCCGGATCAGATCAAAGAAATTTGTTCCCATGATCTCCCGATTGGAGGTGGCCAAAATAGTCCCGTCCCCCAGGCACAAAAACGCGTCTGACACCACACCGAAAAAGCTGGAGGAAAGGGTACTTTGGAGAAATTTATCCGCCGAATACACCCCGACCAGCATGCCGATCTGTTCGTTCTGGAAATACACAGGGGAATAAAAGCCCACTACAGCCGTATGAGAGAGGCGGGAATCCAAAACAACGGACATTCCGCTTTTCTCCTGCATCCCGTTGATATAGTAATCCCGGTCTGTAGAATCTGCTATCCGCCCATCGGAGGCAATCGTGCGGCCATTGACATCGGTAAAGCGAAAGGCGTCGAAGAGGGAATTTTTTTCCATATCCTGGAGCATATCCGCTGTGATTTCCGGCTTGATAAGGCCCTCCCCCAAAAAGTAGGCATAGGTACTGACGCGGTTCTGGGCGTTTTGGAATTCGATGTCAATATGTACCACTGTCTGCCGGGCAGAATCCATGGCATAATTCAAATTCTGGTTTTCAATCCGCTTGCTGTTTTCCCTGGAATACCAGTAAAACAGGAGGAGGATTGCAAGCAGAAGGACCACAGTGGAAAAAAAGGTTGTTTTTCTTCGTTCAAGCATCTGATAACCCCTCTCTATAACAGTAGACCGGCCCTCTCTTTATCCCTGGGGCGTGGTTCTTTCAATGCGTTTCCGGCAATCCCTGTTCATGGAATTACCATATACAAGATTAAGTATAATACATTTAACCCAGAAAGTCTACCTATTTATTTCATATATTGCAAATCAATTTTCAGGTGGTTTTTGGGAGAATCAGTACAGAGGGGAAATGCGGACTGCCCGCCCTGAGCGGACGGTCCCATAAAGCCAACGCCGCAGGATACCGGTACCCTGCGGCGTTGAGAGACACTCTTTATGAAGCTTTTCCAAGGAGTTAACGGGCTGTAACGCTGGAGGAATACTTGGTGGTGGTCTCCGTTGCCCGGCCGTTCTCATCGTAGACCACGACATAAACCCGGGCACGGTATTTTTCGCCCTTTTCCAGGGAACAGGATTCGGAAATGGAGCCGCTGCCAACTCCGTCATCCGTCCATGTGTCAATGGTTTCCCAATAACCTCCAATGTATTGCTATAAAGCTAGGGTCATAGAGTAATCCAGATAATCCTGTAGATGAAGAACCGCCTCAATTTCTCCATAAGAATTTACGGTTGTATTTAAAGAACGAATATAAGAATACCTTGGAGAAATTCTTTCTTCCAAAACAGCATTTACCGCCTCTGCGGGCTGTTCATATGCCAATACCCTATTTCCCATTGCACATACTGCCGCGCTAAGTGCCAAGATAGACGCTAGAATCCTTTTCATTTGTAATTCCTCCGATTTTATGTTATACTTACTTTATAGAGCGAGTCTATTATTTTTAGCAGCTCTTCCTGGGAAAGCCTACCGCCAGCTAAAAGGATGCAGTCATCATATAAAAGCAGGATACTGCTTTTGGAGTTATCTTCCGTCGTGTATAGATGACCTGACCTGCCATTCCATTCAAACTCCTCTTTTTGCATATTCTCTGTATCAAAGGTGAGAGTAGAATTTAACGACATAGTTTCAACACCTATAATCGTTCCCTGTTCATTTTTATAGCTTAGGGACGCTGACATGCTGGAAACATAGAAAAAGCTTATAGAATAGCCCTCCGGGATATAGGCTGGCTCCCAATAATAGGTAATCGTCTCGCTGTTCTCCCCCTCGTCTGGGGGGATGACTTTCACATCAGTGGCAATTGGGGTTTCATGAAGAAAAAAACGCTGCAGCTGGTTTTGAAAGGCCGCTGCGGTTACAAAAGTGCTCAGCGCAGCGGCAATGGCTGCGGCGAATGTCAATACCCTCTTTGCCCGCAGAGAGGAGCCCCTTTTGGAACAACCGAAAATACGGTCATGAATACGCCTGAACCCCCAGAGGTGTTGGAACACCGGTCCTATCAGAAAGAGCTTCTAAAAAGCTTGACGGTTATTTATAAGGATATGGGTGCGGATTCCACCATTGCAAAGGCGAAAGCCTCCATCGAACATGTCTACGAACTGGGAAGGGTTGAATACAGCAGCGCCATGAGCCAGTATTCCCAGACAGCCGATCAATCCTTCCCCGAACTGGAAGGCGCGGTCCCCGCAATAAACGAATTGATCCGCCAATCCCTAAAATCAGTATCCGATCAGTGGCTGGAGTCCAGGGGGATGACCATGAGTGAGTGGACGTCCATCCTTGACCGCCAGAAGGAGGATACGGAAAAGAGGATGTCCTCATTGTGAAAAAACCTTTATCCATTGTCATTACCGCCGCAGCCATTTTATCCGTCTCCCTATGCGCCGCGGCCATATTCAGCGGAAACCGCGGTCATATCCCCGACAAAGACAAGGTCCTCGCAGCTGTGGGAGAGGTTTCGATTACCGAAGAAGACGTATCCTTAATCCAGGACTGTGACGCCCTGGTAAACTCTCTCTTGGGGGTCCGTGGCTCAGGGACTTCTGAACGGGAAGCGCTGGAAAGGGCTATTTCCCAGGAGGTAAAGCGGGAAATGATCCGGGAAAAGGGCCTCTCCCTGTCAGAAGCGGAGAAGGAGGAGATCAAAAACACAGTGCTGGCGGATGTGAAAACCGCGGAATACCTTCTCGCCAACGGCTCCGAGCAGGAAAAAGAAATGGCTCAAAAAAATGCGGATATCATACAGGCCTTTCTCCAGGTCTATCAGGTTTCCATGGAGGAGTACAACGAAATGTGCGTTGACGCCAGCATATTCGCCGTGGAATCCGCCCGCCTTGTCAGCCAGGAGTTCGGCGGGGATGAAGCGGCCCTGGAGGCTTATATCAAAAACCATTATAAAGAATACTGTGTAACCGTCAATCAATAGCGGTAAAAGGCAAGGCAGTCTGTAAAGGACTGGACTTTTTGTTGGATCTTTCCATAGGTATAAAATACATGGTTAAAGCAAACAGGCAGCGGAAAAACCGTTGCCTGTTTTGTGTATCATACCCGAAGAGATTGACGGACAAAAATATTAAATGCTGTGGAAAGATTCATCCCCAAATCAGAAAACAGCGCATCCGCCTGAGCCTTCAAATCCGAGTCCATCCGAATGCTGATATTGGTTGTAGTACCAGTCATTTGATCATCTCCCCTTGGTTTTGTATTGATATAAGTATTATACCCGGATTGCACGAAAAACCTCGCCAAGTTCCAAACCGGCGAGGTTTTGTTTTTGTTATCTCTCCTTCAGGGGTACATAGCTCTGGCGGGGCAGGACAGCCTTATAGGCCGGGCGGATCAGCCTGCCGCCGCAGACGATCTCCTCCATGCGGTGGGCGCACCACCCCGCCACCCGGGCGGCGGCGAAAAGGGGCGTATGGAGCTCGTCGGGGATGCCCAGCATCTTGTAGACCAGTCCGGAATACAGGTCCACGTTGGCGCAGACCACCTTGTTCTTCCCATTTTCGGCCAGGACCTCCGGGGCCAGCCTTTCAATGGATTCCAGCAGCCCAAACTCATCCTCAAAGCCCTTGACCTTTGCCAGCTTCCGGGCGCTGCTTTTGAGGATCACCGCGCGGGGATCGCTCTTGGTGTAAACCGCGTGGCCCATGCCGTAGATCAGGCCGGAACGGTCCCCCGCCTGTCTGTTGACCAGCTTCAGGAGATAATCCTTTACCTCCCCGTCGTTATCCCAGTGCTTGACGTCCGCCTTCATAAAGTCTACCATTTCCCGGACCTTTTTATTTGCCCCGCCGTGTCTGGGACCCTTGAGAGAGCCGATGCCGGCGGAGATGGCAGCATAGATATCAGTGCCGGAGGAGGAAAGGACCCGGGCCGCAAAGGTGGAGTTATTGCCGCCTCCGTGTTCGGCGTGGAGGATCATACAGATATCCAGCAGGCGGGCCTCCTCCTCGGTAAACTGGGTGTCGGCCCGGAGCATCCGCAGAATGGTCTGAGCGATGGAATGTTCCGGCAAAGGCTGATGGAAGTACATGCTCTCCTTATCCCAAAAGCGGCGCTTGATCTGGTAGGCCATGACCATGATGCTGGGCAGCCGGGCGATCAGTTGGAAGGACTGGCGCATCTGGTTTTCTATGGAAAGGTCGTCTGGAGTTTCGTCGTAAAAATAAAGGCCCAAAACGCCGCGGGAAAGCTGGATCATCAGCTGGTTAGAGGGGGTTTTCATCAGCACGTCCTCCGCAAAGCTGTCCGGCAGCTCCCGGTAAAGGGTCATCAGCTCCCGCATGGTGGTGAGCTGGGCCTGGGTGGGAAGCTTCCCCACCAGCAGCAGCCATGCCGCCTCCTCAAAGCCGAACCGGTTTTCCTCTACACACCCCTTCACCAGGTTGTTGATATTCACCCCCCGGTAGGAGAGCCTGCCTTCCACAGGGGACTTTTCCCCCTCGTCCATCACATATCCGTGGACGTTACAAATCTGGGTCAGGCCAGCTACAACGCCGGTGCCGTCCGGATTCCGCAGGCCCCGTGCCACCGGATAGATTTTATAAAGGTCAGTGTCAATGGTGTTATATTCTTTAAACTGGCTGCATATGGATTGGATATCCCACATGGCGTCCCGCTGGTCATAGCCGTGGATCGGAATATTTGTATTCTGCATATTTTTTCACCTCATAATTCATTTCCGGTGGATTGGCTTACCATTTCAAATGAATGGAAACAGAAGGCCCCCAAAGGGGCCGGTAATAACTATTGTACCTAAAAAAAGAGGAAAAGTCAATTCCATAATTCTCCAAATCCGTCCAAAATGAAGGAATTTAAATAAATTCTTTCAAAATAAATAAAAATCAGCAAAAAATCTCATTTCATTTTGAAAAAGAAGAAGGAAACTTTTCTTTATTCTGCAAAGTGAGAGGAGGACATCAACGACATCATTTTTTCATTTTTCGCCCTTATCCGATTTTCCGTTAAAAGGACGCATAAAGCCGGTGGATTCCGGCTTGTAAATACCCTGGAATAAAAATACAGGAAAGGAAGCAAAAAAGATGAAGGTAAACCTTTTGCTGTGTATCTGTCTGGCACTATTGATCTTCTGCATCCCGCTGGCGGCCCTGGGGATAAACTCCCATTTCACGGAGGAAAGGGGGACAAGCCCCTCTTTCAGCGTTCCGACGTCTTCCCAGCCACTCCATCCAAGTGATGGAGCCAGTACTTCTCTGCAGGAGAAACAGCCAAGGGAGAATACATCCTCTTCAAGGGAATTACTGGAGAGCTCCAGTGCCCCGTCGACGGACAGGCCGGAGATAATACCGCCGGAATCCTCCCCGAATATAGATGACTCCCTCTCTACCCTGATACCGTCCAGCTCCCAGATGGCAGCAGAACCGGCGTCGGTGGTTCTTCCGGACTGCGAAAGCTTTACAATTTACGATCTGACCACCGGTGAGCTGCACACGCTTCCCGCTCGGGAGTACACAGTGTGCGCCGTAAGCGCGGAGATGCCCCCTACCTTTTCCACAGAAGCCTTGAAAGCCCAGGCTGTGGCCTGCTATACCTATGCCCTCCGGGCCAAATACGACAACGCCAAGCAGCCGGATCCCTCCCTGAAAGGGGCGGATTTCGCGGCAGATCCCTCCGACTGGAAAGGGTATGTGACCCGGGAACAATATCTGGACCGCTATGGAGAGGAAAATGGGGCGGCCTACTGGGACACCATTGAACAGGCGGTCAGCCCGGTGTTGGGCTATGTTATGCTTTACCAGGAAAACCCCATTGTGGCGGCATATCACTCTATCTGCGCCGGAAAGACAGAGGACGCCTCCAACGTGTGGCAGGGGGCCGCGCCCTATCTGGTACCAGTGGAGAGCATTGGGGATCAGTACGCGCCCAATTACGAGACGGCGGAGCTGTTCTCCCCTGATGGCCTGAGGGAAGCCCTGTCTATGGCGGGACTGATGCCCGCGGACAGCTTTTCTGGGGAACCTGCGGGATGGTTCAGCGACTTTGAACGGAGCAGCTCAGGCTACGTCACCGCCCTGACTCTGTGCGGAGAACAGCTGGACGGGATGGACGTCCGCACCGCCCTAGGGCTTCGGTCATCAAATTTTACAGTAGAGTACATCAATGGGTCATTCCTGTTCCGCGTGTGCGGGTATGGACATGGAGTCGGAATGTCACAGTATGGAGCGGAATACTTAGGGGCAAATGGAGAGAGCTGGCAGGACATTTTAGGCCACTACTATACAGGGGTGAGGATCGCCAAGGTGGAAAATTTCTGATGGCTCGTTAGCTTGTCATGCCCATCATACTCTTTTTCTGTCTCCTATTTCGTTTTACTATCATCGGCCAGGCATATTTTGTAAAAAAGCAAAAATGGAGATTGACAAAACCCTTGGTATGTGGTAAAATAAAAGCCGTCGCAGAAACGGAGAGATGTCCGAGCGGTTTAAGGAGCTGGTCTTGAAAACCAGTGACCCGACAGGGCCGTGGGTTCGAATCCCACTCTCTCCGCCAATCTAATCCGTTTCGCGTAAATTCACCGTTGGAGAAATACTCAAGTGGTGAAGAGGCTCCCCTGCTAAGGGAGTAGGCCGGGTAACTGGCGCGAGGGTTCAAATCCCTCTTTCTCCGCCTATGAAAACCCGCTTTATCGTCAGGATAAAGCGGGTTTTCTTTTTGGTAAATAACCCATTGAGCATCCCCCAAAGCTTTTGATTCCATTTCTGCCTTGTTTTTGGAAAACAGCGGTACTATAATGAAAGGGTAGATCGGGGCGTCCTTTTTCTTGTCAGACAAGGGCAGCGTCTCCACATAACGAAATGTTCCAAACATGGAGGAAGCAATATGAAATTTAACCTTGGCGAATGGCGCGCCAAACCCGGAGTCACCGCTTATAACTGCGAACAGATCCGGCAGGTAAGGCTGTCGGAGGACGGAAAGGAGCTGCATCTGTATACCGTCCCCTACCGCCAGGACAGGCGGAGCCTGGACGGCCCCGCCCAGGAACTGACCATCACCGCGCCAGGAAGGGATATGCTGCGGCTGCAGTCAGTTCACTTCAAAGGAGACCGGCGGAAAATGCCCCAGTTTGACCTGGACAACCAGCGCCTGCCCCTGGAAATTGATGAAGAGGAAGACAATTTGACCGTGGCCTCCGGCAGGCTCCGCCTGGTGATATCTACAAAGAGCCCTTGCTCCTTCACCTGGTACTATGGGGAAAGAAGGCTCACCAGCATAGGGGATCGTTTCGGCTCCCCTATGCTCGGCTACATCAGCACTCCAGAGGGTCCCTTCATGCGCTGTCAGCTCCAGGTGGATGTGGGGGAGAAAATCTACGGCTTGGGAGAACGGTTCACCCCCTTTGTCCGCAACGGACAGGTTGTGGACATGTGGAACGAGGACGGCGGAACCTCCAGCGAGCTGTCCTATAAGAACATTCCCTTCTACCTCTCCAACCGGAATTACGGTGTACTGGTCAACGATTCCGGCCCCGTCTCCTTTGAGGTCTGCTCCGAGGCTGTGACCAAGGTTCAGTTCAGCGTGCCGGGGCAAAGGATGGACTTTATTGTCATCGGCGGGGAGGACCGTAAGGACGTGCTTTCCCATTACACCTCCCTTTCTGGAAGGCCCGCTCTCCCTCCCGCCTGGACCTTTGGCCTGTGGCTGACCTCCTCCTTCACCACATCCTACGACGAAAAAACGGTCAGCAGCTTTGTGGATGGCATGGCTGAGCGAGAAATCCCCCTAAGCGTGTTCCACTTTGACTGCTTCTGGATGAAAGAGAACCAGTGGTGCGGCTTTGAATGGGATAAGGATATGTTCCCCGACGTGGAGGGGATGCTGAGACGGATGCACGAAAGGGGTCTAAAAGTCTGCGTCTGGATCAACCCCTATCTGGCCCAGCACAGCTCAGTTTTCGACGAGGCGGCAGACAAAGGGTATCTTCTGAAAAAGCCCAACGGGGATATTTGGCAGTGGGATTTGTGGCAGGCAGGCCTTGCGGTGGTGGACTTCACCAATCCGGAAGCAGCGGAATGGTATAAGGACAAACTGAGAGGGCTGCTCCGCCAGGGGGTTGACTGCTTCAAGACTGACTTCGGCGAGCGCATCCCCACCGATGTAGTCTACCACGACGGCAGCGACCCGGAGCGGATGCACAACTACTATACATACCTGTACAACAAGGCGGTTTACCAGGTCCTTGCAGAGGAACGGGGAACAGAGGAAGCGGTGCTGTTCGCCCGCAGCGCAACAGTTGGCGGGCAGAAGTTCCCTGTCCACTGGGGCGGGGACTGCAACTCCACCTATGTTTCCATGGCGGAATCCCTCCGCGGCGGCCTGGGGCTGTGCCTGTCCGGCTTTGGATTCTGGAGCCACGACATCGGCGGCTTTGAAGGGACAGCAGCCCCGGACCTTTACAAGCGGTGGCTGGCCTTTGGACTGCTCAGCTCCCATTCCCGGCTCCACGGGTCAAGCTCCTACCGCGTGCCCTGGCTGTTTGGGGAACAAGCTGTGGAGGTTTGCAGATACTTTTCCAAGCTCAAGAACCAGCTGATGCCCTATCTTTACGGGCAGGCGGCGGATGCCTCTCGGACAGGGATTCCGATGATGCGGGCCATGATGCTGGAATTCGATGACCTGGGCTGTGAGGACTGCGACCGGCAGTATATGCTGGGGGACGCCCTCCTTGTTGCTCCGGTCATGAGGGAAGACGGCTTTGTCGATTACTACCTGCCCGCCGGGACCTGGACCCACCTGCTTTCCGGGGAGACAGCGGAAAGCACCGGCGGATGGCGGAGAGAACAATACGACTATTTCTCCCTGCCTTTGTTTGTACGGGAAAATACAATCCTGCCCATAGGCGGACGGGAGGACCGTCCCGACTACGACTATACCGAAGGGCTGACACTGCGGATTTACAATTTGTCCAGCGGCGCGAAAGCGCGTCGGGAGATCGTAGACATGAAAGGCAACGTGGCTTTTACTGTTTCAGCCAGCCGGAAGGGGGACACGATCTCTATACGGCTGTCAGGCGGAAATCCAGATATTTCTGTAAAACAGGTGGGGACCAACTGCAGAATTGAGATGGAGCCAAAATGAGATCTTAATATTGATAAGAACAGGCAGAAGGGCTTTCACAAAGTCTTTCTGCCTTTCTTATGGCTCTGGTCATCCAGGCGTTTCCTGTCCCCCATCGAAAACCACCCTTACAGACGTACCCTGTCCCGGCTGGGAAGTAAAATCCATCTCTGCCTGATATGCCTGTACAATCTGTTCGCAGAGCGCAAGCCCCAGCCCTGCCCCGCCGTCCCTGCGGCTCCGGGCCTTGTCCGCCCGGTAAAACGGTTCCCGGATGTGGGCGAGCTGTTCGGCAGACATTCCTTTCCCGTTGTCCTGGACGAAAAGCACGTCCTTTCCGTCTTCATGGAAAGCCCGCACCAAAACCTTCCCCTCTCCCGGATTGCAGGCTTTTATGGCATTATCGACTAGGTTGTCCAGCAGCAAACGCAGTACATCCATATCGCCGGAGAGGGTTTCCAATTCCCGCTGAAAGACAACAGATACCTGTTTTTCTGAAGCCTTGTATTGGGCGGAGCTGCTGACCGCCTCAAACAGCGCGGCAGCGTCCAGCGGTTCCCGGTTCAGTTCCCCGCCGCGCAGGGAAGCCAGGTCTAAAAGCTGTCCCGCCATGTTTTGCATCCGTTTGCACTCGGAAAGGATATATGCCAGCGCAGATTGCTGGTCTTCCGGTGAAACTGCCGCTTTCTGGAGGTATTCAGCATAGCCGTAAATGGTGGTCAGGGGAGTTCGCAGTTCATGGGAAAAATTGTCAATAAACCGCTGTTTCTGTTCCGCCGCCTGTTGCAAAGAAATCATCTGCCTTTGGATTTCCCCTGCCATCTGGTTGAAGCTCCGGGAAAGCTCCGCCAGCTCATCCCGCCCGGAAATTGGGAGCCTTTCCCCAAAATTCCCGGCGGCGATGTTCTGCGCAGCCCTGGATACCCTTTCCAGAGGGTGGAACAGGAAGTTTATCAGCAGGTAAAGGCATCCGGTAAACAACACTGTAAACGCAGTGCCTACCAGCAGGAGCAGGTTCCGGTCCTGCCGCCAGCCCTCCAATTCTTCCCGCAGGTCAAAACGGTAGGCAAGGGTATAGCTTTGGTATGGTTCGGGAAGCCGTCCCGCAGCCCATAAAAAGCGTTTATCCTCAATAGCCGTCAGCCTGTCCGTCTGGGATATGCCGGAAAGATCCAGCGGGAGGGCAGGGAGGGCAATATTGCTGTCCAGATTGGAATAAACAGGCTCCCCATCCTGATAAAGAAGTACATCTGTCAGCCCGTCCTGTGAAAAATACAGATAGGGGAGCATAAGCTCATCAATAAAAGGCGGAATCTCTATCCCCCGCGTATCCAGCGCCCGCATATCCCGCAGGAGGGACGAAGCAATCATATAATGTTCTCCCAAACAGCGTTCCCTTTGCGTCCGCAGAATCCCCTGGAGCATGGCGGAAGCCGCCAGAAGCACCGCCCCATGGAAGAAAAGCAGGAACAGGCCCAGGGTCATAAAAAGCGTTTTGTTTTTCATTGTTCTGTCTCCAGACGGTATCCAAGTTTGTAGACGGTGCGAATCTGTTTTTCAAGCCCCAGCTTTTTCCGCAGCCGCTGGATGTGTACGTCAACGGTGCGGGTATCCCCCTCAAAGTCATACCCCCAAACCAGTTCCAGCAGCCGTTCACGGGAAAGGGCGATATTGCGGTTGATTACCAGGGTTTCAAAAAGCTCGTACTCTTTGGGGCTGCATTCTGTTTCAACGCCGTCCCGCCAGATGCGGCGGCTGTCAAAATCAATCCGCACCCTTGCGATTTCAAAACCGTTCCGCTTGGGTTGGGTGCGGCGGAGGACTGCTTCCACGCGGGCTAGAAGTTCCAGCATTTCAAAGGGCTTTACAATGTAATCATCCGCCCCCATGGTCAGCCCACGCAGCCGGTCGGAAAGTCCGCTCCTGGCGGTCAGGAAAATGGTGGGCTGTTCCCTATTCTGTTTAAAGACTTCAAAGCCGTCCAGTTCGGGCAGCATGACATCCAGTACCATCAGGTCAAAGGAGCACTCCGCCAGAGCAGTCAGGGCGGTTTTTCCGTCATAAACCGAACGGCACTGATGCCCTACCAGTTCCAGGTTCCGGCGGATCAGTTCATTTACAGGCTCCTCGTCCTCTACAATCAGGATATTTGCCAATTTGGTTTCCTCCCGTTAATAGATAAGGGGAACTGCTTCCAACCCCTGGGGGAGAATGGAAGCAGTTCAATTATATCATAAAATGCAGGGAAAGGGTATCATCTGCCGTGGGCTTTTGATTGGGGAATTCAGGGATTCACCAGAGGAGAGGCGTCGGATTTGAAGACATCGTACCATCCGTCCTCGTTGGCTTCTGCTTCGCCGGACTCTATCAGACCCTTGAGCCGCTGCTCTTCCTTCCTGATGTCCTCTCTAAGAGCCTCGTTTCCCAAATCGGCGTAAACAATGAATTCTTCGTATTGAACGCCGACTAGGGTTTGGTCGTGGCGGGAAATTCCCAGCTTGGCCCGCCTGCCGTCTTCCCCGGTCAGGGAGATGGTGGCGTTGGGGTCGTTGTTCAGATATCCTTGAGAGACGTACTCCACGGTTTTCACCTTGCCGTTAAAGAGCCCCAACTGCTCCGCCAGCTCCTTTGCCTTTTCCGTGTAAAGGTAAGGGTCTTTGGAAAGCTCCTTGTCAAAGCCGGAAAAACCGGCAAGCTCCGGCCCGTCAACGAACCGCATTACCTGGTTGGAGAGGATGTTTCCTGTCACTGCGTCCACCATAAAATCATAGTGGGAGATACCGGGATTTTGAAGGGAAGCCCTTTCTCCGGCGGGACGGGCTGATCCGTACCAATAGGAGCGGGGGAACAATTTATTCGCAGGAAAGTATTCCATGGTGATTACCGCGTCCTCCAGGTTGGCGCCGTAAACCCTCCATATCTCCTTTGCGCCAATGTCGGCTGCCTGCTCCATGGAAATGTCTTTCGCTGCCGGGGAGGCGTCATATTCCCCCTTTTGAATGGTGTAGCTGGGTTTCTTATACCCGTCTGAGGTGGTTTCAGGGGAGGAGCTTGTGGCCAGGGGGAGGCCTGTTTCAGGAAGAACCGTAAGGGTGTATTTGGTGGGAACCTGGGAAGCCCCGGCGGATTCTGCCGCCAGCACGCCTTCGCTGAGCCCTCCGCAAACCAAGGCGCCTGCCGCAATCATACCTGCTGCCGCCAAAAGGACGCTTTTCCCGGAATGGGATTTCTTTCTTTTCATTTTCTGTTAATATCTCCTTTCGGTTGGTGTATTTGTGATCACGGTTAGAGAATAACCTGGGCGCATCATCAATTTATCATGAAGATGTTACGAAGTTGTAAAAACCGGATATTTTTTGCCAGCGCGTTTCTGGAATTGGACCCATATCGCAGACAATAAAAGCAGGTGGAAAGGGGTTCACATCAAAACCTTTCCACCTGCTTTTTTACCAATTGTTGAAAATCAGTACAAATGCACTTTAAGTTGTTCTATTTCCTCACTCTCCACTCCCATTTCATCCAATTCCTTTAAAACCGCCTGACAGTCTGCATTCCGCTGCTGGCGGAAATACATCCGCGCCAGACAGGTCTTCCCAAACAGAAAAGCCGGAACCTGTTCCACCAGGGCCGCCGCTGATATGTATATACTCAGAAAAAATTCCTCATTGTATATTTTTTCATTTTCCAACAGCAGCTCTGTCATCTCGTCCAGAACAGGGATGAATTCCTCTCTGCACAGGTTTTCGTAAATCGTCCGGTATTTGCGGATAAATCGCACATCCTCCACCTGATGGGCCAAGGAGCGCTCTGGGGTCAGGGATTGGAGGAGTCTGCCGAGATCATATTGTTTGGTGTTCTGGTTTTTGGAAACCATGTCCAATACTAAAGAACGAATCCTATCAAAATCATCTCTCAATAACAATTTACACAAAGCTGGTTCTTTGGAAAAAAGGCTTACATTGTCTGGATGAAGAATATCACTACATCTTGGTGCAAGGATTTTGACCGCAGCTTTGAGTGAGGAAATGTCCAATTCTTCTCCCGCCATAAAACAATCCCGCAGAATTTCTTCTATATTAGTAAACCATTGCTCCCTTTCGCCACAGTGGTTCGTCAAAACAATACTGGTCAGCGGATGGGAGATAATACGAGCACATTCTTCCAGCTTTTCCTGCTTACAAAGTGCTGATTTTTTTAATACAGATAAAGTGGATTTCATAGAGCTGATATGTACTTGTTTAAGCCATTTCTCTTGTGTTGGGTTCAGAGCCTGATTTGCTTTTAAAAAGAATACAATTTGATTATAATAGGCTACGTTGCTTTCAAAACGTCTGGAATTATATATATATGATGAGCCTTGCGGATGAAAGCGATAATGTTGAAGGACGGAACTGTCAATCCCTATATTACGGCATTGTTCCAAATATTTGAGCATACACATTGTATCAACACCATAATCATATTTTGCTTTAAGAATGCTTTCAAAATCTGCTGTTTTGAAAATATCCATTTTCATCAGGGAAGCCCAAAGGGTACTTGGAAATGTCCATACGTTTTGATATGATTGCGCAAACTGTGTCTGCGTTAATATGAGAGGTGATTCAAGCTTCCTCATGATTTGAGTCGTATGACTTCCCTGGTAATAAGCCCATGTACCCGTCAAGGCGATGTCAACATTGTTTTTTTCCAAGAATCCAAGCAATTGCTCCAGATAATCAAGTTCCCACCAATCATCAGAATCAAGATTCGAAACATATTTTCCTGTTCCTTCCTTGGAAACGATAGGTATCCATCTTATTTCATTTCTATTTTTCTCAAACCGGATCAGTTTAATACGAGGGTCGCGTTGTGCATACTCTTTTAAAATATCCTGACTGCCGTCTGTACAACCATTATCCAAAATAATATATTCAAAATTTTTATATGTTTGATTTAAAACACTATTTAAACATTCCTCCAAATATGGTTTTGAGTTATATACTTGTGTGCAGACTGTTATCTTAATTGACTCAGACATGAAACTACTTCCTTTATAGGTTTATACTAATATAGCCAGGGAACATCATTATCATTATAAAGACATTTAATTGAAATTTCTTCAGAATCATATTGCTTTATTGCGTTATATATTTCATCTCTATAGTTAAAACTAGTTATAATAATACAGTCTGGTTTCACATTAGGAATTTCTTTTGGCGAATAAACAGGAATACCTCCATCTGTTGTCCCCCAAACGGCTGGATTGCTGTCAAATATTACCATATCAAAATCAGGATGTCCAAAAAACTGACGGTAAAAGCGAAGCATCCACTGTGTACACATTCCGCCAGGGTAAAATCCTACCTTTTTATATTTCGGTTGGTTTAACAGACTATCTAACCGTTTTTTTCTTGCACTCAATGAAAAAGAAGAGTGAGCGACCCGCTGGTATGTGTTGGACACTGCATCCATGATGTTTAGGTGTTGCGTACAAACTTTTTCGCATTTACCACAACGTATACAAGGATTTTGTGCACTTTCAAAAAGAATGGAATAGTCCCGCTCCAACTTACCCATAAGATGAATATTTTCCTGTGTTTCAATTGTTTTATTTTTGTATCTACTATCTTTTTGATTAAAAAGCAAAGTGTTGCGGCACTGCATAATGGAGGAAATAGGTATATTTTGGGGACAATTAGCACAGTAATTACAACCAGTGCAAAAGTTATGTAACTGCTGTATTTTGCTCGAAACACAAGAAATACGTTTTAATCTATCTTTGTAGGTAGAATTTTGTAAAGACTTTAAATTAAAATCAAGTTCATTTTGAGAGGTTACTCCAGAAAGCATAACCTGTATCTCTGGACGCGCCTGTACAAAACGCATTGCAGCCTGTACAGTAGTTTCCTCCTTGTCGATCTTTGCAAACGAAAAAAACTGATCATTTGTCGGAATAATGCCTCCCCCCAATGGATTCATTGCAGCAAGACCAACATGATGCTTTTGTGCTGCCTGTAAAACACATTCCATGCTTAACGCATTGATAATAGAATACGAAATGGTTGCTGCCTCAAAAACACCACTTTCAATAATCTTTACTGCTTCTTCTGGAGGCGCATGAAGAGAACAACATATATGTTCTATTACCCCTTCATCTTTTAAGCGTTGCGCAGCGTCATATAATCCTCCTGGGGCCATTGCCTGGTAAAACTCTTCTAACGAGAACAGAGACCATATGTATAGATATTTTGCTTTGGAAATTCCCATGCTTTTTAAACACTGCTCTGTTCGCCGCATCACCCCATTGAACGTTTTATCAAGGTCCAGCCGAACTTTAATTGTAACCCCTGGATGTGTGTGAGTGCGCTGAAACACCCGTTTCAGAACCTCTAGCGCCATTCCTCGTGCATATGTATGGGCTGTATCAATAAAATTTACACCTGAATCTAATGCGTGGATTACCAAATCTACTGAGCGTTCTATGCCTTCTTCATCAGTAGTGTTTTGAATAGGAAGACGTACCGTGCCCAAACCTAACGGGAATACATTATCAAATATAGTCATTACTATTTCCTCTCTACTTGTTCAGCGGCTGGATATCTTTTGGATTCAGTTTCATTAAATCCAGGACAATACCGACAAACTCCAATAGGAGTTTTATAAAATCCAGAGGCTATTTTCTTCTTTTCAGAAATAGAAATTGATTGGTCAAAAAGGTCAATGTATTCGTTCTTTTCTGGTAAGATGCCTTTAATATGATAAAGACGCAAGAAAAATGGACATTGAAACACCTTTCCTTCATATACAACATCAAATTTATTCACTACGCTCACACATTCAAAAAACATTTTTGAGAGTTCTTCGTCAGAATAATTATGAAATTCATAATTTCCCAAGTCTACCCAACCACGAAAATGCTGATTTTCCCCAGTATAAAGATCAACTCTATACGGAATTTTGTAAAAATCCAACTTAGATGTTAATTCTGTTAAATTCCGAGACAAAGGTCCATAATTATCAACTACAAAGTCAAAATGTTTTCCACATCCTGCAATTAACTCTAAGAGATCATCGTCAGGAACAATTGTTGCGTTGGTTGTAATCCGCATATTATCATAAAAACTTTGGAATTGTAAAGATTCTTTAACAATATTAAATATATCCGGATGCATCAGGGGTTCTCCCCCCATAAATTCCAACCGTTTTGTATGGTCCCAAATTTTAAAATAAGCTTCTAACTCACTTACTAGGGTTTCCACAGGAACATGATGCCTGTCGGGAATTCTGGGAACATCAGTCATACATAACTTGCAGTTAAGAGTACAATTTGTAGTAATGTAAAAATCCAATACCTTTGAAATAAGTTGGTTGCTCATCTTTTTACCTCCATCTGTTCCGCCGCCGGATATCTCAAACTGCTGTCTTCCGTCCCCTGGTCCCCGCTGCAATGGTCGCAGGCGGACAGATAATATTTTTCCGAAATCTGCTGGAACTTTTCCTGTTTTTCTTCTCGTGATGTGGAATCAAATAAATCAACGTAATCTTCTGGTTCATCGGGGATTAAACCCAGCTCCATTCCCCTTTGGGAACGGGAACACCAATGAACCTTACCGTCACGGGTACGCCAGTTTCCGTGCATCGCGCTTGTAACCGCACAGCCATGAAAACGATTTTCCAACTTCTCCGGGCTGCACATCTGGGAATCCCAGGAGCCAAAATCAACCCAGCCGCCGAAGTCCTGTTCCTCCCCATAATATTTTACTGTTTTACAGGGAACCCCATTGTCCAATAAAGAGTGTAAAATCTTCTGTTCCCGTTCTGGAAACAATCCATATTGTGAAACCTGTACTAATATTTTTTCTTTATACTTCACCAATGTTTTCATCAACCGCTCTGAAATAGGGACAGTGCAGTTTGTAAACAGCATCAGCCGGTCAAACTGTTTGTTGTATTTCATCGCGCTTTCTACCAACTCTGGAAGCTTGGTATGGAGAAACGGTTCCCCGCCGCCTGTTAAATGCAGTACCTTGATATGATCAACCACATGAAAAGCTACATCCAGTATTTTCTTTTCTTCTTCAACTGTCATATCTGGAAATGGGCTGTTCTGCGGGACATACTCACAGCATAAACGGCAATGAAGATTACAGCGAGTTAAAATAATCAATGAGAATTTATCTAATGCAAACATATTTCTCCATCCACTCCTTTTCAAAATCCAGTATCTCCGGCCTGGCAAGGAAATCCGCTTTATGTGCTGAAAGTTCCCCCTCCATAGCTTCCAACTGTCTTTCGCAGCCCTTTATATTTAACCTGTGTACCTTCTCCACCATAGAGATCATAAACGACCATTCAAAATACCGGAACACCCCTGCATTGTTGGGAAACAGCTCGCTCAGCCATTGGGTACGGGTTCGATAAGCAGACAAATACTCGTCTAAGGTTTCCGCTGTCAACAGGCTGTGGTTCGTTGTCCAGGCAGAGTTATTTCCCTCATGGCGGTAAAAAGTATACTTGGGCAATCCATGATAAGCAACCGTTCCAGCCTTTGCAAGAAGTTTGTACATCAAGGCGATATCATCATAGGCCCCATCCTCCGGGAACCGAAGATCATCCACCAGCTCCCGACGGAATAGTTTGGTGGGGAAGGCCATATTGTACCTTTTCCTCCACATCAATTCAATAACCGCCTCTTCTGCCGTCATGGTCTTTTTCGCATCAAAGGCCTTATCCGCCGCCCCGCAGATGGAAACCCCCGCCTGATTCTCCTCCGCCAACTTCAGAAGAAACTCTAAGAAATCCGGCTCCGCCCAGTCGTCATCGTCGATGAAAGCTATATACTCCCCCTGGGCGGCGTCCAGCCCCGCATTGCGCCCGGACCCGATGTTTCCACGCTTCTTGTGGATCACCCTAACGCGGCTGTCCTGCTGGGCGTACTTGTCCGCAATTTTTCCGCTCTGGTCAGAGGAACCATTGTCCACTATGATAAACTCAAAATCCCGGAACGTCTGATTTAAAATACTCTCTATGGCCCTGGATACCAGCTCCTGCCGGTTATAGGTCAGCATAATCACCGAAACTTTCATTGATCCCACACTTTCCAGGGGGCTTTCCCGCTGTTCCACATACGCTCCAGCGCCCCCTTGTCCCTTTGGGTATCCATACACTGCCAAAAGCCGGTATACTTATACGCCCCCATCAAC
>CATJCP010000215.1 GCA_949737515.1 uncultured Oscillospiraceae bacterium
TCCCCCGGAGGGGTGTTTCTGCTCAGCGGGAGCGCCAATGCCGCCACCTACCGGCAGCTGGATTATGGGGAAGCCCATGGATGGGAGATCCTTTCGCCTCAGTGGGAGGATATTTTGGAGGGAAATCCGGAACCGGTCCTGTCCCATTTGGAGGAGAGCTTTTGCAGGACCGGCGGCAGGGCGGCCCTGGCCGTATCCCGCAGCCGGGAACAGGCGGAGGGCTTTACCCGCTATGCCGCAGACCATGGAACGGGGGGCAGGCAGCTCCACGACAGAATTCAAGCCTTTCTCCGAAAGCTGGTCCCCGCTGCCCTGGAGCGGCTTCCCGTCAGGACCTTCGCCGTGTTTGGCGGGGACTCCCTCTTTTCCTCCCTGGACGCCTTGGGCTGCCGCTCCCTGGAGGTTCAGGGGGAAATTGAGAACGGGGTGCCCTTTGCCCTGGTAAAAGTCCGGGAAAAGGAGTATACTGTCATCAGCAAGTCCGGAGGTTTGGGGAGCGGGAAGGTTTTGGACACCATCCGTGCTTGGAGCCGCGCTGACGGGAGGGATTTTTCCCCGGCTGACCGTCAGGGAGTTTAGAGTTGATAGAATATGATTTGTAAGCAGAAAGGGACGAAGGATATGATTGCTATTACCATGGGGGATGGAAACGGCGTGGGGCCGGAGATACTCCTGAAAGCCTTTACACAGACCAAAATAGACGACTGCTGCGTTGTGGTGGGGGATCTTTCCTTTCTCCGCCGCTGCGCCGGGATGCTGAATCTCTCCATTCCCTTTCATGCCGTCCACAGTGTGGAGGAAGCGGAGCCGGGAGCGCTCAACGTATGGGATTTAGGGCTTTTGACAGAGGAGGACTTACAGCCTGGAACCCGCTCCCAAAAGGTGGGGGCCGCTTCCAGGGAATATGTGGCCTTTGCCGCCCGGGAAGCCTTGAAGGGGACCTTTGACGCAATCGTCACCCTGCCGGTGAACAAGGAGGCCATCCGGCTGTCCGATCCCGGCTTTACCGGCCACACGGAATTGATCGCCGGTATCTGTGGACAGAAGGATTACACCATGATGCTCTCCTCTGAGAAGCTGACCGTAACCCATGTCAACACCCATGTCTCTATGCTCCAGGCAGTGGCGAACGTCAAAAAAGACCGGATCGTAAAGGTGGCGGAGCTGACCCATTATGCCCTGGTGGGCAAGGCCGCCAGCCCTAGGATCGCCGTGGCAGGGCTCAACGCCCACGCGGGGGAGGGAGGCGCCTTCGGGGACGAGGAGATCAAGGAGATCATACCAGCGGTGGAGGAGTGCCGGAAAATGGGGCTCAACGTCACCGGACCCTATCCGCCGGACACCATCTTCCTGCGGGCCTCCAAGGGGGAATTTGACGCGGTGGTGTGTATGTACCACGACCAGGGGCACATCCCCATGAAGGTGCTGGATTTTGCCGGCGGGGTCAACGTGACCTTGGGCCTTAAGGTGATACGGACCTCGGTGGACCACGGGACAGCCTATGATATCGCCTACCAGGGGATCGCCGATTGCCAGAGCTTTTTGGAGGCCTACCGGTTTGCCCAGCAGATGGTGGAGGGCAGAAGGCAGATGGGATAGCCAGAGTGATTTGCCGTTGACGGACGCGCCGAAAATTTTTCCCAAAATGTGCGCCACATTTTGAAATGTGCGCCACATTTTGGAATGTGCGTCACATTTTGGAGGCCCATGTGTCTATATAAGTAGGAGGACAAAGGGAGAAATGCGAAGGAGAAGCTTTTGGGTCGGGCTGGCATTGGTTTTTATGTTCCTGGCAGTTTTTTCAGCACCGGTTTCTGCCGGAGCGCCGAGGGATGACGATCCGCCTGTGGACCAAACGCCTGATAAAAGCCTGAATGATATGATTGAAAAGGTTCAGTATACGGTTGACACTGCCAGGGAGGGCTTCCGTTTTCCCTCCCAGCCGGGAGCGGACAGCATCGGGGACAGCATATGGGGGCTTTTGGGTGCGGAGATACAGAGGGACAAACCGGTTTTGAAGGTGTGGAACAAGGACACCAATCAGGAATACACCAGGTACGAGCTTACCAATGGCGGTTCCATTGGGATAAATGACCTGGGAATTGTAGATATCCAAAACTATGAGATCGTGACGGAGATTCAGCACAAAAAAGACTGGGATTCTGTAATCAAAACCATTGGTTTGGACCTGAATCTTGAGGGATATAAAGTGACCAAAGCGGGCTTGTACTCCGAACAGGGGACGGATTACTATATCCAATGGGAGAAAGAAGTGGAAAACATTGGCACCAACCCGCTCGATTCAGTCCGGGTCTTGATAGATTCCAAAACCTTCCAGATCTGGTCCCTTCGCCGGTACTCCATGGAGGCCAATGCCGTAAAACCGCGCATCAGCGAGAAACAAGCTTTAAAAATAGCCGCTGCACAGCTTGGCGGTAAAGATCCAAAAGCAACCGTTGAGCTGACATACGCCCAGCCCAACGCCGCCCTGGGAACCGGCAGGCCGCCGGAGCTCCTCTTTGAGGCAAGGCTTGCCTATGTTGTAAAGGCGGAAAACATGCGGATTAAGATAGACGCCCTGACTGGGGAGATCATTGCCAGCACCAGCTATGGGAGCCCGAGGGGCCAACAGACAAACTGGGGGTGGATGTATGGGGCAATTTTCCTCCTTTTGGCCTCTGGGGTAATTTTGGCAATCAAGGGCTATCGCAGAAAAAAGCGAATGCCGCAGGTTTGATAGGGAACCAGAAAACCCGGAAAACAGCTTTTCAAATTGGTTTCTATAATGTATGAAGGGGCGGAGGAATCCTTTTTGGTATTTCTCCGCCCCTTTCACCTTTTTCCCCTTTCCTTCATATGATGTGGTAGTTCGTATCAACGGAAAGGGGAGATGGGGCATGAGGGGCTGCAACGGTTTATGGGAAGCTGTCTGCATGGCGGCCGCCGCCTTTGGATTGGGGCTGCTGCTGGCGCTTTTCTGCCCTCTGCGGCTTGTACTGGTTCTGGCGGCGGCCGCGCTGATCGGGGTCGGTGTGTTTTTGCTGCTGTAATTGTAATTGGGAAAGGTTGGGTGTCGGTGCGTATGAAAATTGTAGTTGTGAAGAGCCCTCGTTTTTTGGCTGGACTTCTCAGGATGTTCTTTAAGATCGAGAAGGAGCAAGGTTAAAAAAGCAGGTCCGCCCTCTGCCTTTTGGCAGGGGGCGGACCGATTTGCTGGAGGAGACAGAGGCCTTTAGTTTACAGTATACCCGTTTAGGCTGGCCTCGTCTTCAAGGGCAGCCATTTCCTTGCTGACAGCTTCAAGCTGTGCGTCCAGTTCGTCTATTTTGCCCTGTACTTCCTCCTTTTCGGCGATAGCAGCGGCCTCTTCCTTTTCGCTGGCAGCGCTGTCGATCTTATCGTTGATCTCCTTTAACTGCCCCTGGAGTTCGGACATTTGGCCGTCAAGAGCTGTTTTCTGTTCCAACACAGCGTTCCGGCGCTCCTGGAAGCCGGCCTCCATTTTCTCCCGCTGTTCTTTCTCCTCTTGTTCCTTTTGCTCCAGCCGCTGCCGTTCCAGCCGCTCCTTGTAGGCGTCGATTTCCTTCTGCGCCTCGCCGGAGCCCTTTGCAGCCGCCTTTTCCAGCCAGCTTATGGCCTGGCTGGTGTTCTGCCGGATGCCGGGCCTGCCCTCCAGATACGCCATGCCAATGTAGTATTGGGAATTGCTGTCTTCATACTTTGCCGCCTTTAAGTAGTAATAGTTCGCCAATACCTTGTCCTCTTCCGGGAAGCCTTTGCCGGAGTCGTAAAACCCAGCCAGCTGGTTCAGCGCCCAGCTGTAATTCTCCTCTGCCAATTCCCTGAGGATACGGTTTCTGCCCTCGTATTCGTCAAAATCGATCAGCCATGTTTTGCTGACGTGATATCCCACGGCTGTCCCCCTCTTAAACCATTCCAGAGCCCGGGCTTCGTTTTTTCCTCCGGTTCCCGTCCATCCGTTATAGAAGGCCCGGCCAAGGTTGTTGAACGCTGCATACGCGGTAATTTCGAGAAGGCTTTCCTCCCGGCCTGCGGCTTCAACCGTTTTGGTGATCCATTCGCAGGCTTCCAGGTCATTTCTTTCAACGCCGGTGCCGTTGCAGTAGTCAACATATACGCAGTAGGCTCCGTTTAAGCATCCGCCGTTCGCCGACTTCAAATACCATTCAAAGGACGACTGGAGATTTTTCTCCTCTCCTTCGCTCTCGTAATATCCGCCAAGCCCATAGGCGCCAGCGGCGCATCCCAGGGAAAATGCCTCCCGATACAGCTCCACCGCGTGGCGGACGTCTTTTTTCACGCCGTAACCCCAGTAATAACAGACGCCAAGTCCGTAAATTCCCTCCGGAGATCTCTGCTCCGCGGCCTTGGACAGCCAGAAGAAAGCCTTGTCGTTGTTCCCAGGCGCTCCCAAGCCGTATAAGAAGCAAAAGCCCAACCGGTACATGGCCTCCGGCTCGTTTCCCTCCGCCGCCAGCAAGTAGTATCCGGCGGCCCTGCGGGCCTTGCCTGCCAAAAGCGCCTCTTTGCCCTTGCCGAGAAGCTCCCCAGGGGATAGGCCCCTGTCCTCTGCGTCAATATCCTGGAAATAGGTGTTGTGGATTACAGCGGTTTCCATGGCGGTCAGAGCTTCCTGGATCAAGGACTTGGCCTCTCCCTCTGCTGTTCCTTCCGCCAGCATGAGGAGCAGAAGGGACTTGCCCGCCACAGTTTTCCGCTTGTTGACCTGCCAGGTATAATTGGAAATGACCTCTTTCAGCTCTTCCGCGGGCTTGGACAGGAGCTCGTCCACCGGTCCGGCATACAGCTCTTCGAGGATTTCCCTCTGAAAGTCCTGCAGGCAGCTCAGCTCCCGCCGGAAATCGCAGAATACATAGTAGGACCTGTACAGTTCGGTTTCTGTTTTTTCCAGATAGTCCTGAAAGAGCTGCCTCATCCGCGCCGCGTCGTTTTTCTCCTTTTCCCCTTTCTCCCTGCGTTCCCGTTCTGCCCGCTCCCGATCCCGCACCTCCTGCAGGGGGCGCAGCTTTTCCTCCAGGCGGGCCCTTCGCTCAGAATCCTTTTGGCTGTCATAGCGGATCTGGTATTTCCAGGAGGAAAGGCCGGATTCCAGCTCGTCGATATTCGCGTTGGAGAGCCAGCTGTCAAAGTTTTTCCTGTCCTCTGCGATCTGCTGGTCCCTCTCCTGCCGCAGCGCCCATATCCTCTCCTCAATCCTTCGCTGGCGCGCATAATCGTTGCTGCTGTCCATGGTTACCTGGTATTCGTTCCTTGCAAGCATTTTTTCCAGAGTCTCAAGATCAGCGTTTTCCACCCGGTTGTTGAAGATTTCAATGTATCTCAACGCCACATCGATATCGTTGGAATGCCGGGCCATATCTCCGGTCATGTCAGCCGCGCCGCTTAAAATCTTGCCAAGTTTGTCAAAAAAGCCCATTTTTTCCCCTCCGGTCTTTGTCATTTTTCAAAATGCAGGGAGGACTCTCCCAAATTGAGGAAAGGGGCGCGTACAGCCGCCCCTTTTCCCGTAAGTGCCCCTAAGGTCTCAAAAAGCTATCATCCGGCATGGAATATTCCCCACGGTAGTTGGAGGCGTTCCAATGGGGGTATTTCCGGGGCTGATAGACCGCGCCTTCCAGCACATTGTCCTGGGTATAGATGAACATCCGCTTCTGATCCCACACAACGATCTCATCCCGCGGGTCTCCGGTGAGGTCAATGACCTCGCAGCACAGCTCCGGATGTCCGTCCTCCGGGAAAACAACCGCCTGTTCGCCGTTGCCGTCAATCAGCCCTCCGCCGACCGTATCGGCGTTGAGCAGAATCAGGTCCTGCCCGTCTCCGGTCCAGTTGACCGGCGCGATGATGTTCCCGTTCAGGCCGTTTTCCAGCTCCCAAAGGGCAGTTCCGTCATGGTCGTAGAGGTAGACGATTCCCTGGTGCCCCCAGTAGTTGGTGGCGCAGATCTGGAACCCGGGGCGGTCGGGCAGATAGTTTCCGGAGCTGATCCTCTGCGCATGGCCGATGTTGTCCTGGAACAGGATATTTCCCTTCAGGTCCACCAGCATAAAGCCCTTGGTCCCCGACACAATGCCGATGGCCATTTCCCCGGCCCGTGGCCCATCCAGGGGGAAAATTTTGCAGGCAATAATCTCGTCAGTGTGGTCGCCGTCTACCGGCAGGGACCAAAGCAGGGTGCCGTCGTGGTCCACCAGGTTGTAGCCGCAGAACATCTCGTCATGTCCGTCGCCGTCAATGTCAAAGGTGTAGGGAAAGTGTCCGGTGTTGCTGTCCTTTTTGGTGAACATCCACATGACCTCTAAGTCACTGTTCAGGGCATAAACCCGGCTGTACCGGTCTTTGATGAGCAGGTCGGAGGGATGCTCCCCGCCGGAGAAGTTGGCGATGCGGATTCCGTCCAGGTTCAGCCGGTCAAAGGCATATTGGTCAAAGGGGATGCCGATACGGTTATCCACATCCTCGTAAAGGGGGCTTTTGGCCTTTTTCTTCACCTCTCCGGTCCTGCCGTCCAGGATCAGTATCTCGAAGTTCTTAAAGGTGATGACCTCGTCGATCCCGTCGTTGTCAATATCGTAAACCTGGAGGGGGACGTCCGCCGTCAGATTGGCCACCCCGAAGCTGGAGGAAGGCTCTCCCCGCTGCCAGAGGATTTTCCCGTTGAGGTCAATGGCAGTCAGACAGCTGATGTGGCAGTAGGCGTCCTTAAAGACACGCTTCTGGGCCTGGGCAAGGACGATATACCATTCCTCTGTCCCGGTCAGGTGTCCGAACCGGATCTGCCTGCCGGTGCCGAAGTTCTGGAGGTTGATGGTTTTCCACAGCTTCATTTGCGGGTACTGGGCCACATTTTTGGCCGAAACCACCTCCTCTGCCTGCTCCCTGGACATGATGGCCCGCCGTGTGGGCTGGTCCACCGAAACGGTGATATCGGTAAAGCGCGCGGGGGTGGTGGCCGTTACCGCCACCTTGCCGCCGATGGCGGCGTAGGGGGAGGAGACGGTGAACACAGTTTCCCCGTTTACAGAACAGGTGATCTGCTCGTCTTCCACATCTGCCGCCAGGGTATAGTCGGTGTCGCAGTCAATGGGAAAGGCCTGGGAGGCCAGGATTGTTTCCTCTGTCTTGTGGCGGCGGATCAGTTCCACCTGTCCCTCCCGCAGCCGGAGGACCAGCAGGTTCAGGCTGTTCTGGTAGCAGAAGCCAATGCCCGCCTCCCCCTGGGTGGAAAAGCAGCGGAGGGTGGCCTGATAACGGTAGTTATGCCAGTTGTTGTGCCCGGTGACAAGGGTGGGCCACGTCCGGTGAGGGACATAAGTCTGGCAGGAAAGGCGCATCTGTTCCACATAGTGCTTTCCTTCGTCTTCGGTCACAATCCAGGAAGGGCCTCTGTAGGTGTAGTTGCACACCGGATCGTACCAGCCCCCGGTAAATCCTTCGGTTCGGGAAAGGTGATATTCCCCTATGGCTGAGTGTTCGGCGTCGTAGGGAAAATCGCCGATGGGGAACTTTTGAAAGCTCTCATGTAAGAGAAGATAATTTTTCAACTCCTGTTAAAAACGCAAACAATAATCAAATAGGTACACTATTATCACCATATGGTGAACAAGATGATAATACCATGATCGCGTCAATGCAACGTGAAATTTCTGAGATGAAACAGCAAGTCTCACAAATAGCAAAAATTCTATATGTTCACGATTGCGCTTTGCGTCAACTTTGGGAGCAGTAATGATATAATTTGTTTATTTTAAATATTTTCTACGTATAATTTTGTTTTTTTGTGATTGATGATAGCAAAGTTTTTTTTGATATATTACATCCCCTTGATTAAATGTATTTAATGTATTTATGTAATAATGTATTTATGTGATTATTCATTATTTAAATAATGAATAATCAGAAATGCATTTCAACACTTTTAATATAGATTTAACGCATTGCATAATCAGTTTAGTGTTAAAAACTATAAAACATTTTCTTAAATAATAGAA
>CATJCP010000216.1 GCA_949737515.1 uncultured Oscillospiraceae bacterium
AATCCAGACCCGGCAGCTCTCGACCCTGGAGGATCTGTGCCGGGAACGGAGAATCGATACCTCCTGTCATCGTTTTACTGTCAATCAGGTCCCTCAGGATCTGGATTATATCATCGCCCCAGGGGATGAAATCCGCTATGAGTGGGTTGCTGTTCTGGAACCCAAGGAGGAAAGGGAAGAACCTCCTTTCAAAGGGAAGGAGCAGAAAAAGGAGCTTCCCCCTGTCCGGGTGCGCCTCAACGGCGAGGTACTGGAGCTCCCCAGAAAGCCTGATAACAGCCCTTATCTCTTTGTCGATATGCTCAATTATGTGGACATCGACCCCAGCAATCCACAGGGAGATATTGTCCTGCGGATCAATGGGAGGACGGCGTCCTATGTCGAGGAAGTCGGCAATGGGGATGAAGTTGAAATACATTGGGCGTCAAGAACCGAATAAAGGAGTGTTTCATTTTGGAAAAATATGTAGTCCGGCAGCCTATTTTGGATGGCCGAAAAGAGGTATTTGCCTACGAAATTCTGTGGAGGGATGACAGCGAACATATGGAACGGGCGGATATCACTGCCGCCAACGCCATTGACGATTTCTTTTATGAGCTGAATAACCAGAAATTTCTGGACGGCAAAACCACCTTTATCACCTTTACCCCCAACCTGCTGCTCAAAAATATCCCCAAAATGTTTACCAGCGACAGTCTGGTAATCCAGATTGACGACAGCGTCTTGGTCCATCCCCTGGCGAGAAAGATCATCTACCGCTTTAAAAAGCAGGGATACCAGATCGCCATCTGTGACTTTGAATTTGCCCCCAGGTATTTCAGCATTTTGGATATTGTGGACTACATAAAGGTCAACTTCGCCAACCTCAGCGAAAGCTCTATCCGCAATATTGTGAATATGGGCGCCAACATGAGAAAGCAGATCATCGCTTACAACGTCAACACGCCGGAGACTTATGATCTGGCTGTGGAGCTGAAGTGCAGTCTGTTGGAAGGGGCCAATGTAGCCCAGCAGTTCTCCTCCAAGGTGCACCGCATGGACCATATGCAGAGCAACTTCTTCCAGCTTATGGTCGCCATTACCAAGGACGAGCCAAATATCGACGAAATCACTGAGATCATCTCCCGAGACGTCACTCTGGCTTTCCCGCTGATTAAGCTGGTTAACTCCGCTTACTTTGCCCTGCGCAACCGCGTACAGTCGGTAAAGCAGGCACTGATTATTCTGGGCCTGGGTCAGCTGAAGGAATGGGTCTATCTGCTTAGCTTTAAAGAGGGCAGCAGTGATTACCCCGAGGAATTGATCCGCATGTCCTTCCTGCGCGCCCATTTCTGCTCTGAGCTGACGCCGTATGTACAGGATCTGGAGATTTCCAAGTCAGAAGCCTACCTGATGGGTATGTTCTCTACCTTGGGCGCCTTGATGGAGGTGCCTTTGGAGGATGCCATCGCGGAGCTGCATCTCTCTGATGCGGTTAAAAATGCCCTGCTCCATCAGGAAGGCCGTTGCGGGGTGTTGTATAAGTTGGTACAGTGCTATGAAAACGCTGATTGGAAGAGCCTGATCGCCTGTGCCCAGGAGCTGGAAATTCCCGAGAGCATTTTGACCCAGAAGTATTTCAGCTGCGTAGAATATGTCAACAATATCTGGAGGCAGTTGACAAACCCCTATGATGAGGTGACAGAGAGTACAGAAAATCCTCAGGATCTTCTGTAAAAAATTCCTTGTGATTGGGCAGGCCAGAGTCTGCCCAATCACAATATGGGGAACCCGGGAATGATCATCCAATCCAAATAGGGAAAGGGAACGTGAATTAACATGAACATGAACGCGGAATATGTGCTCCAGCGGATCCAGTGCAGCCGGATGGATAAACAGGATTGCCTGTACATTGTACAGCAGCTGATGGACATTGCCTTTTATGTCCGGGACAAAGGCTATGTTGCACTGGATTCCTATGTACAGCAGGATGTTCGGTTCAGCGATCCCTTTTTGAAAAAGGCGGTGGCCTGCCTGGTGGATATCGGCAATGACGAGCTGGTGGAGAAGGTTCTGGATTACTATATCATCTCCGGAAATTATACTGGCGGTCAGTTTTTTAAAAACCTTGTGATTGAAGAGACGATTTTGGCCATCCATCGCAGGGTAGATGCAGTCCAGATTTTTTCGTTTCTTGTTCCGTCTTTGTTCGGGCTGGAGTCTGAAGCCGCTGTTTTGGATATGTTCCACGTGTATATGAACCAGCGCCGGAGAGGCGGCAGAAGGTGACCCATTTAAAAACCGGGGTCCGCTTCCCTATCAGGGAAGCGGACCCTTGTCCTTTGTGTTTTAAACATGGAACCTTTTTTTCATCTCATGCTTTGTCTTTCGGTTGGCAAACAGGAACATTCCCACAAAAACCGCTGCCGACAGAAAGCCTGCCGCCACAGCCGGCCACGGGACCGCCGCCAGCCCAACGGCCAGCAGCAGGCAGGGGGTCAGCCCCAGTGCCGCGATTACAAACAGATACACAATAAAATCCCGCAGCATCAAGGGTTTACAGAGAATCAGTATTGTCAGCAGCAGGATGCTGAAGGACAAGGCTAGGGGGATTACATAGTTCAGTGACCACCGGCGAAAATCAAAGGAAAAGTCGATCACAAAGGTCAGCAGACAGATCCCCATGGTCTGAACCAGCACCATCAGTCCAATATTCCGGGCGGATCGGATGGCGAAAACCGCGCTGACTGCCAAATACCATACGCTGCATATGCCTGTCAGCGCCCACAGCCACTGGAACCTAGTCATAAAGTTGAGGATCAGAAGGGCGCCGCTTACCAGCAGCGCTGCAAACCAGATGATTTTGATAGCTATCCTGTATTTGTGGAGGGAATGGGCAGAGGGGTATTCCTCTACAAATTTTTCCCCCTGTTCCAGAAGGGTTTCGCCGCACAGCGGGCATTTGGATATTTTGTTTTCAATCTGCATTTGGCACTTTTCACAATATTTCATGGCCTACCCCCTCCCTTTATTTAGTATAGATCAACTTTAAAATACTTATTGTATTCTCAGATTGTAGCTGAAGCCTCGTTGCAGCCCAGTGTGATCTCAATGCCTTGTTCCCGCAGGAAACGGAAAAAGTACCGCTGTATATCCGTTTCTTCTATCCTGGAGCTGAAAGAACAGGCCAATACATCCCCATAGGACACAATTCCCAGTTTTACACTCTGGCTGAACGTCGCCGGTACTATAACTTCAAGCCGCTCTATAAAGGGATTCAGCTCCTCCGGAAAGGAAATCCGCCCCATATTGGAGACTGTACAGGTTTGTCCCTTGTCATTGCGCAGGAACATATAGTTGAGCACCGGATTTTTCAGGAACAGCGGCACTGCACGCATGGCCGGGTTCTTTTCCGCCGTTACATTGCGCCTGATCTGTTCCGCAATTTTCTCCTCCTTTTGGCCCTCCTCCAGCTGCCGTGCTGCCTCCTTTAAAAAGGCGCCGAAGGGGAGGTTTTCCCCCTGGGGATGGAACGAAATGTTGACACAAGCAAAGAAATTACGGAGAGTAGAGGATTCATACAGGTTCCGCAGGTTGATGGGAACGTTGATTATGATGGGCCGGTCCCGGCGGCTGTATTGATAATTTTGGGTATAGATGGAAAACGCCAGCAGGGCGGTGAGATAGGCGGTCAGAGTCACTCCTTCAGCCCTTGCCAGCTTTACGACTGCTTTTGCACTGCAGTAGCCCTGGATGATCTTAATTCCCCCGCGAAAGGTCCTCACACCATCTATGTGGAAAGCCTTTGCCACTTTAGCGGGAATTCCGGAGCCCTTGGGAGGCGGGGTGTGGTGGATAAAGCTGTTTTCCTCCAAAGCCTTTAAAGAGGGGGTATCCTGCCGCACCGCCAGCCCGGAGGGGATCTCCTGGGGGTGAAGCGCCCGAAGATACCGGTAGAGGAGGGTCTCCAGAAAAATGATAGCCCCATTTCCGTCCGCTAGGGCGTGGAATACTTCAAAATGGATATGCCGCTTCAAATAGGTCAGTCTGAATAGATATCCCCGGTTGGAGCTGCGTTCCATCCGGGCACAGGGAGGGGAATTGTCCTCCCGCAAAAGGGATTTGGAGTAGTTGGTCTCAAAATAGTACCAGAAAAAGCCCTTTCGCATCTTAACCCGGAAAAAGGGGATTTCCTCCAGCGTCTCCTCCAAAGCCTGATGGAGCGGCTCCGGCTGGATAGGCTCGGAGAGCATTGCCGAAATGCGGAATACATTGGAAATATTTTCGGTAGATACGCAGGAATAGAGCTTCGCCGCGTTGTCCAACGTATGCCAATAGTACTCGCGGTAATTTGCGTTCATTTCCAGGCGCCACCCCTTCCTGTACGTCAATTTTAGCAGTGCGGCACTTCCGGCGCAACACTGCCCTGATTCTATTATAAACCTTCCGATTTCTTCCGGCAACTGCATTCCGAAATTTTACAGGTACTTCACAATATTTTTATTTTGGGTTTCCTGGCAGCATATAGTATGCGCTGTTTTGAAATGAAAAAAACACCGGAGAAGCTTCTGCGCTTGCTCCGGCGTTTTGATTTTCAACAGGGGTTCAATAGTGTTACTGGTTTTTGGTGATCTTTAGCTTTTTTACATCGTAGCGGCTGACCGCTGCATCATTGAAGACTATATTCAGCTCCCTTCCCCACTGCGCCAGGCGCTGCTCAAATTCCTCCGACTTCATGTCGGAAAGGAGATAGTCCTCGTTTTGCAGGAAGATGGGGCTTTCCGCCGTCACCTCGTTGACGATAACAAGGCAGATGTTGGCGTCGTCCTCAAAGACAATGGGCTTGCCGGGGGCAGCGGAGGAAATATTCTCCATAAAGGTTTGGGAATACCCGGAGTCCTCCCTGGGGATGGTCAAGGAGGTGCTGCCGGTAGACGCAACGGCGCTGTCGTCAGTCTGTTGCTCCTTCTGATATTCCTCTGCAATTTCCTGGATGGACTCGCCTTTTTCAATGCGTTCCTGGTATCCTTTGGCCTTTTCTGTCAGCTTGTCGATCTCTTCCTGGGGCAGGGAGCCGTCGCCACCCTCTCCCACGATAGAAAAGTAAATCCGGTCCATGTTGATGTATTCCTGGTTGAATTTGGCCAACAGATCCTCCTGAGGGACTGGTTCGGAGCCCTCTTTGCCATAGATGGCGTCAAAGACAGAGGAACGTTTATAAGTGTTTTCTATGGCCTTGCGGAACGAATCCCTGCTGATTCCGTTTTCCTCATAAGTGGCTTGGTAGTAGGCCCATTGGGCCTCCACGGCGTATTCGATCTGGGCTTGGGTGAGCTCGTCCAAAGTCAGGCCCATCTCTTCAAATTTCTTTTCAGTGGCAAAATAACTGTATACATTATCCTGGGCCTGGGCGCGCATCCAGGAAGCGGCGTCCTGTCCTTCAATGGTGTTTTTCCAGACGTTTGTCTGCTCTGTGTCGTCCAGTTTGCCGAGACCAGTGGAGTAGGCGGTCAAAACTTCATTGATGTATACTCCGGCGGGCATGCGCTGCCCATCCCATTCTGCGCCCCAAGAGGTGTCGCTGCAGCCCGCCGTCAGGGCCAGCAAAAGGGTCAGTGCGGCTGCTCCAATGGTTTTTGCCGCCTTGCGGTATTGTGGCATAATTTATTTCTCCTTTTTTATAGTTGTCCGGTATCCTGTTGGTGATACAATGGGTTGATAACAGACCGATTATACACCAAACAATGGGAAAAGTCAAAGAAAATTCAGAAGCGCTGTCTCTTCCTGGGATTCCCCTTCATTTACCACTTGATGAAATCCAAAACGCTGGTATAATGAAAGGACAAGCATTGTTTTTTGACAGAAGGGCGGTAACAAAAATGGTCAAAGATTTGACAAATGGCAGTATTCCTAAACATCTGATCTCCTTTGCGATTCCCATTGTGCTGGGGAACCTGTTCCAGCTCACCTACAACGCGGTGGATTCCATCGTTGTGGGCAAATTCGCAGGCGACAACTCGCTGGCTGCCGTGGGTACCGCCAATCCGGTTATGAATATCGTTATCCTGGGGGTTACCGGCGTGTGTATCGGCGCCTCTGTCCTGATGAGCCAGTTTTTCGGCGCGGGGGATGAGGAGAAGCTGAAAAAAGAAGTCTCCACTACCTTGGTCTTCGGCGGAATCTTTTCCCTGATCATGGTGATCTTAGGTCTGGCCTGTTCCAAGCTGATCCTTTCCCTCATGAAGACCCCAGGTGAAATTTTGGATATCGCGGCAGTATATCTGCGGATTATCTTCCTGGGGATGCCCTTTACATATCTTTACAACGCCATGGCCTCTGCTATGCGCAGTGTGGGGGATTCCAAAACGCCCATTCAATTTTTGGCTGCTTCCTCAGTGTTAAACATTATTCTGGACTGCCTGTTTGTGGCGGTATTCCGTTGGGAGGCAGTGGGAGCGGGGGTAGCTACTGTGCTTTCCCAGGCGGTTTCCGCGCTGCTGTGCGTCTGGTATGTGTACCGGAAGGTACCGCTCCTCCAGCTTCGTCCCGGGGAACTGAAAATGGATAGGGAGCTGCTCCGGCTCACCCTCCAGCACGGGTCTATCACCGCCCTCCAGCAGTCCTGCCAGCCTATCGGCAAGCTGTTGATCCAGGGGAAGATCAATACCCTGGGGATCAGCGCCATGGCAGCCTTTAATGCCGTCAACCGGGTGGATGACTTTGCGTTTACCCCGGAGCAGAGTATTTCCCATGCCATGATGACCTTTATTGCCCAAAATCGAGGGGCCAGGAAGATGGACCGGGTAAAGAAGGGGTTCCGGGACGGTTTACTGGTGGAATTTGGCTACTGGGTCATTATTTGTGTTGTCATACTTTTGTTCCGCAGGCCCATTATGAATCTCTTTTCCTCCGGTGAAGGCTCCAGCATGATGGAGCTGGGGGTGCAGTATCTGGGACTGATGGCCTTCTTCTATCTTCTCCCCGCCTTTACCAACGGGATCCAGGGGTTTTTCCGGGGGATGGGGAATATGAAGATCACCTTGATCTCCACCATTATCCAAATTTCAGTCCGGGTGGTGTTTGTGTATATTTTGGTCCCTGCCATTGGCATGACCGGCGTCGCCTACGCCAGCCTGATTGGATGGGTCTGTATGCTGGCTGCGGAGGTTCCCTACTACTTTGTCTTTATGAAGAAACAAGAAAGACAATCCTGACCATGTAAAAGCAGAGGTCCCAGAGGGTCAGGAGGGCTGTATCTGCCGTCTGTGCGTTTTTGCGCATGGGCGGCTGGCTTTTTTACACCTTTTTACTCTATTTTAGGAAAAAAGATAAAATAACTAATTTTTCTAAGAAAAACGATTGCAAATTAGGCAAAAACCTTATATAATTAGTTTATAGGCGAGTGTTCCTGCGTTTGGATCTATATTTGCGTTTCAGTTGGCAGAACCGTTTTAATGGTCTGCGGCCGGACGGCTGTCTCTGCCGCCGGGCCAAACATTTTAGAAGGGACTTTCTCCAGGCCCCTCTTTGAAAGGACTACACAAATGATTGACGAAATCGATCGGAAGCTTATCTCTTTGCTGCAAAACAATGCCCGAAGTTCCCTGAAACAGCTGGCGCAGGAGGTTTTTCTCTCCTCCCCTGCGGTGTCAGCCCGGATCGAACGGCTGGAAAAAATGGGGATCATCATTGGCTACCAGGCCAAGGTAAACCACCAGAAGCTGGGATACCACATTACCGCTTTCATCAACCTGGCGATGGAGCCAAGCCAAAAGCCGGTGTTTTATCCCTTTATTACCGCCTGTCCCAATGTAATTGAGTGCAACTGCGTTACTGGCAGCTATTCCATGCTGCTGAAGGTGGCGTTCCCCAGCACCCAGGAACTGGACGCCTTTATTGGAGAGCTGCAGAAATTTGGCGGTACAAAGACGCAGATTGTTTTCTCTACGGCGGTCCCTTATCGGGGGATTATGTTGGAAGATGTTCCAGATGCAGCAGAAGAAGGATGACAGAAGGCTGCGGGAGCGGCCGTTTATGGCTTTCCCGGCATATTTTGCCATTGCACTGGCAGAGTGGGCGGTACTGGATGTCTTTGCCTGGGCTGGGTTCAGCTGGCGGAATCCTTCTATGGAGTATACATCCAAGGGCCGGCTGCTGTCGGGGATAATCTCCGCGCTTCCCGCAGCAGCCCAGCTGTTGGTATTCAGCGTCCGGTATGCGGGGCTTTACCGCCGTCGGAGAGGGCCTGTTAAAGCCGCCGCAGTGGAGGCTGCCGTCTGCTTGGCGGGGATTTTTACTGCTGCTGTCTGTTACTTTTTCGTGTTGTCCTTTGACCTTCTGCCAAGACCGCTGGCTGACCTGCGGCGGCTCCTGCTTACCCTGATTGAGCAATCTGATTGGATGCAATGGCCCCCTCCGTAAAGAGGAGGCCATTTCCTATGCCTAGGGGCCCCTTTCACCCAGAGAGAAGGCAATATGGTTTAAAAGGACTTGTAGGAGACGCGGCAGGCTTTCCCAATATTACCATGGAGTTAGATCCCCATATTCTGTAAAAAAGTGTATATTGTCTTATTTTTCTGCCAAAAAACCCATTACATTTTGTCCAACTTGGAGTATAATAGAACAATAACCTGAAAAAAGACCCCAGCCGGGGAAACAGAAGGAGGACCCAAAAGATGGGACATTATCATTTTGACCAAATGATTGACCGCACCAAAACCAACAGCGTCAAGCACACCTTTAACCTTGCCAACGGAAAATCTCCCGATATGATCTCCCTATGGATCGCCGACATGGATTTTCCATCCTCCGATGAGGTAATAGAACGGATCCGCGAAAGATGCGATCACGGCGTTTTCGGCTATACGACGGTAAGTGAAGGCTATCTCCAGGCCATTCGTTCCTGGTTTGAGGGCCGGTTCCAGTGGAAAACAGAATCGGAGTGGATGATGCGCACCCCCGGTGTGGTATATGCGGTAAGCGCCGCTATTTCCGCCTTTACAGAGAAGGGTGATGCGGTTCTGATCCAAAGCCCTGTCTATCACCCCTTTGCCCATTCCATTGAGGGGAGCAGCCGACGTACGGTGCGAAATCCCCTTTTGTTTGACGGCAGCCGCTATACCGTTGACTTTGATGACTTTGAGAAAAAGATTGTCGAGGAACACGTCAAGCTGTTTATCCTGTGCAGCCCCCATAACCCGGTGGGACGCGTCTGGACCCGGGAAGAGCTCACCCGCATGGGGGAGATATGCCTGAAGCACAACGTGATAGTGGTTTCCGACGAAATCCACTGTGATTTTGTCTGGGACGGCCATGTACATACCCCCTTTGCCTCTATCAGCGACGCGTTCAGCTCCATTGCCATCACCTGTACCGCACCCAGCAAGACCTTTAACCTGGCGGGGCTGAAGACCTCTAATATCTTCATCTCCGATCCGGAGATCCGCCAGAAATTCAAAGACGTCTTAAGCGCCTGGCATTGTCCCGAGCCTGCGATTTTCGGGCTGACCGCCTGTCAGGCCGCCTACGAATGCGGGGGAGCGTGGCTGGAGGAGGTAAAGGGATATCTCCATGAAAATATCAGAAAAACCACGGAATTCTTCGCCGCTGAGCTGCCTCAGGTGAAGGTGATTCAGCCGGAAGGAACTTATTTGCTGTGGCTGGACTGCAGGGGGATCCCTGTTCCCCCTGAGGAGGTAGATAAGTTTATGCTGGAAAAGGCCAGGGTGTGGCTCAACGACGGCTCCGTATTCGGGCCGGAGGGCGTGGGATTTGAGCGGATGAATATCGGCTCCCCCTGGGCAGTGGTAGAGGAGGCTTGTAAGAGGATCGCCGCCAGTGCAAAGGCGCTGTAATACAAACCGCCAACGAAATATATGAAAAATTCGGGTTTCAGGGATTATCCCCTGAAACCCGAATTTTTCATATGATCATTCATGTCAGTCCAGGTAAGACGGCACCCTTCCCCTTTGGCTGCGCCGGGAGGGTGGGGAGGACTTTGGACTTTCCGGATGGGAAGGCGGGACGGGCAGCTGTACTGCCGCCTCTGTTTCCCCCTGAGTGGCTTTTTGTTCCTGAAAGGAGAAAGAATCCGGGCCGGATTCAGGCTCCCGGATGACGGGTTTCGCCCCTTTGGATTTCCTGCGGGATGCAGAGGGGGCTGCTTCCTCCTGCCCCCGGACCGGTGGAGAGACCAGCTGGCCAGGGGGTTCCTCCAGGGAGGCGATGAATTTTTTCAGAGGCTCAAAGGAGGCTGGGTTCAGGCTGTAATATACAAACTGCTTCCGCTTTTCCGACAAAATCAGCCCGGAATCCTCCAAAACCTCCAGATGCCGGCTGACAGTGGATTTGGTAAAGGGAAACTCCTGGGAAATTTTACTGGCGTTGAGCTGCCCTCCCCGCAGCAGGAGAAGGATCTCCCGCCGGGTTGGATCTGATAAGGCGTCCCATGGGTCTCTCATAGCTTTGATTCACGCTCCTCCCTGGTGGATTTTTCATTTATAATAGGGAGTATACCATATGACCGGTTAAAATGCAAACGCCGGAACGGTATTTTCCCTCCCTGAAAGGGCCGCTTGGTCAGAATGCAAAAATTTGGCTTCCAAATCCTTCCGCTCCGCAGTTGAAATTTTAAAAAAATACAGTATAATGAAAGATGAGAAATTATAGCAATCCTCGAAACCGTTACCTGCAAAATGGCCTCAAGGCCCTATGAACCCAAGGCATTTCAGAGCGTTTTGTGGATAACTGCATTGAGGATTGCCATAGGATCAATACAAGCCAGAGAGCAGGGACAACTTGAAACCAGAACTGTATTTTGATAACGCCGCCACAACCTCCACAGCCGCGGAGGCCGCAGAGGCGATTTTAGAGATGCTCACTTGCTGCTACGGGAATCCATCCTCCCTCCACTACAAGGGTCTGGAGGCCCAGATGCGGATGGACAAGGCCCGCCGGCAGGTGGGCGGACTTTTGGGCTGCCGTCCAGAGAGAATCACCTTTACTTCTGGCGCAACAGAGGCCAACAACCTGGTCCTGTTTGGCGCTGCTGCTGCCCGTAAGAGGCAGGGAAACCGCATTGTCACAACCGCCTTTGAACATTCCTCAGTGTTAGAGCCGTGCCGGCAGCTGGAAAAGGAGGGGTTTGAGGTCGTCTACATCAGACCTGACCCAAGCGGGAGGATTCAGGCGCAGGACGTTGTAGAGGCAGTGGATGGAAAGACCATTCTGGTATCCTGCATGATGGTCAACAACGAATTGGGGACAATCCTCCCCATAGAGGAAATCGTCAGGGGGATCCGGCGGAAAAAAAAGGACGTGTTTATCCATTCGGATGGGGTCCAAGCCTTGGGGAAGCTTCCCATCCGCCTTTCCCGGCTGGAGGTGGACGCTGTGTCCGTCAGCGCCCATAAGATACATGGACCCAAGGGGATCGGGGCTCTTTACCTGCGGGAGGGGTCCCGCATACTGCCCCGAACCTTTGGCGGAGAACAGGAAAAACGGCTTCGGCCAGGCACCGAAAATTCCGCCTATATTGTGGGATTTGGGGTGGCCTGCGAACTGATGGAACAGAATGGCGGCGCGTATATGGAAAGAATCCGCCAGTGCCATCTGCGCCTGCGGGAGCTGCTCCAGGGGCGGGAAGGGATTGTTGTGCACTCCCCGGAAGATGGACTGCCCACTGTCCTCAGCCTTTCTGTTCTGGGAGTCCGCAGCGAGACCATGCTCCATTACCTGGAACAAGAGGGAATCTGTGTTTCCAGCGGTTCGGCCTGCTCCAAAGGGGCGAAAAGCCATGTGCTGGCCGCTTTGGGAATGCCGGAGCCGGAAATAGACTCGGCCCTGCGCATCAGCTTTTCCCATTACAACACCCTGGACCAGGTGGAGGCGCTGGCCAGGGCCATTGAGGAAGGCCAGGCCTCTCTCCAGATCCAGAACGGGAGGGGAAGGCGCAGATAGCCCTCTGCTTTGGAAGAGTATTACAATTTAATTGGGAGTGTAGAAACCTGAAATGAAGGAAATTATATTGTTAAAGGACGGGGAGATCGCCCTGAAGGGACTCAACCGATATTCCTTTGAAGATACCATGATCAAAAATGCAAAACGGAGGCTGTCCTCCCTGGGGCGGTTCCGCTTTTATAAGGCCCAGTCCACCATTTACATTGAGCCCATGGAGGAAAACATCGACATGGAGGAGGCGGTGGAACGGCTGAAAAAGGTGTTTGGAATTGCCGCCATCTGCCGCGCCTGCGTGGCGGAAAAGGATTGGGAACAGATCTGCAGCCTGGCCCCAGTATATCTGAAGGATATTTTGGAGGACGCCTCCACCTTTAAAGTGACCGCCAAGCGGTCGGACAAAAAATTTCCCCTGAATTCCCCCAAGATATGCGCGGAACTGGGGGCGCTGCTCCTGGAGAAGTTCCCCCACCTGCAGGTAGACGTGAAAAACCCGGAGGTGATCGTGACAGTGGAGATCCGGGATTACGCCGCTTACATCCATGGGGGACAGATCCCCGGCCCTGGCGGTATGCCGGTGGGGAGCAGCGGCAGGGCGATGCTGCTGCTGTCTGGCGGAATTGACAGCCCTGTCGCCGGGTATATGATGGCAAAACGGGGCCTGGAGCTTTCCGCCGTCCATTTTGTCAGCCCGCCCTACACCAGCGACCGGGCCAAATTAAAGGTGATCCAGCTGGCCCACCTGATGACCCCCTACTGCGGGAATATCAACCTCTATGTTGTCAATCTCACCAGAATACAGGAGCGGATGCGGGACGGCTGCCCGGAGGATCTGTTCACTGTCCTCCTCCGGCGGGTGATGATGGAAATTGCGGAACATATCGCCCAAGAGGAGGGCTGCAGCGCCCTGATCACCGGGGAAAGCCTTGCCCAGGTGGCCAGCCAGACCGTCTACGCCATTGCCTGTACCGACGCTGCGGCGCGGCGGCCAGTGTTCCGCCCCCTCATCGGAATGGACAAGGAGGAGATCATCCGGATCGCCAGATCCATCGGAACCTTTGAAACCTCTATCCTGCCCTATGAGGATTGCTGCACTGTCTTCACCCCTAAGCACCCCAAGACCAAGCCTGCCCTGCAGATGGTTCTGGATGCAGAAGGCCTTTTGCCGGACCGGAAGGAGCTGATACAGGAGGCTCTGAGCTCCGCCGAAACAGTAAAGGTTACCCTGTCGGGGGCTGCGGGGTATATTGAATAGGTGAATCGAATCCATCCATCATCATACCAAAAATCAGGAGGGAAAGAATGCCGGAAGCAAAAATCATCCAAATCGGTTCATCCGGTCAGGCGGCTGCTTCGGATGTAACAGGCCATATGGTCCGCATATTATCCCAACTGGGCCTTTCCAGCGACACGGACTATGTTGACCCGGGCGACGTCCCCGCTCTGCGCCGCAGCCTGGTCCATGGCCTGCAGAGCTGCAATGTAGTTGTCACCATCGGCTCCTTTGGACAATATGGGGTGTCCGGAACCAAGGAGACTGTGTTCAAGGCGCTGGGCATCCCCTTCGTTCCGGTCCCAGCGGTTAAGGAGCGTGTGCTGCATTTTTTAAAGGCCAAGCGGATCCCTATGACAGAGGAACTGGAATCCCTCTGGTCCCTGCCCCGCAACGCGGAACCTTTTCCCTCGGAAAACGGGGTGGACAGCGGATTCGGCATAACGGCTGGGGGACAGTGCATCCTCATGCTCCCCTCCGACCCGGATTCCTTCCACCCCATGGCGGCAGGGGATGCCCTGGCTTTCCTGGCGCGGTTTTTTGGGCTGGAGTCCGCCCGGCGCAGGGTCAACTGCTTTGGGCTTTCCCAGCAGTCTATTGTGGACGAGCTGTACGGCGATATATTAAAGGACAACCTTCCCCTGACCTATCCGGCATCCTGCCATAACGGTCTGGAAACCTCCCTGTGGGTGACGGCGTGTGCCGCCACCAGGGAAAAGGCGGAGGAGATATGCCAGCCCGCTGTCTTCCGCCTCCAGCAGGAGCTGAAGGATGTTGTGTACGCGGTGGACGCGGACTCCATGGAGGAGAGCGTGCTGGAGCTGCTCCGCGACCGGGGCAGAACCCTCTGCCTGACCGAGTCCTATTCCTCCGGCGCCCTGGCCCAGGCCATAGAGCGGGGGACAGAGCGGATGGAGGGGTCTGAATCTCCTGTTTTGTTTTATGGCAGCTATATGCTTGCCTCTGAGACGGCGGAAATTGGGCTTCCCCGCCGGAAGCTGCGGGGAAGGGATATCGTCACCCCGGCAGGGGCGGGGATGATGGCGGAATACTGCCGCCGGAAGGGCCAAGAAAATTCCCTGGGCCTTTCCCTCTGCCTGGACGAGGCGGTCCGTCAGGTATACGTTGCCCTGTCTGACGGGGAACGGGTGTACCTGCTGATCCGCTCTTTGCCTGATGACTGCTACGGCAATCGGGCGGGAGAGTATGGGAGCCTCTGCGCAATGAGGCTGGTCCAGCAATACTTTCTGAATCCCCACGCCCTTCCCGCTGGGACCCCGGTGCGGATGGCGGCGGCTGGGCTTGGGTTTCCGGAGGCCGAAGATCCCAACTGGGAGGAAAAGCTGGGGCTGCCGCCAGAGAACAATCTGGGCCGCCGGGTCGTGATGCTGGTCTGTGCGGTGGTGTTTGCTGTATCCGCCTCCTTCCTGGGCCATCAGAAATATCTGGCTTGGGACAGCGGCCGGCAGAAGGCAGAGTTGGAAACCATTTATATTGGGGGAAGCAGCCAGGGGCCGTCCTCCTCTCAGGGGGAACCCTCCCAGGACAATTCTTCCCAAGCCAGGGAGGAATACCCTGGGGAATATCTGCATAAATTCTCCGCTTTGTATGACATAAACCCGGATATCCGGGGTTGGCTTTCCATTGACGGAACAGAGTTCAGCTACCCGGTGGTGCAGAGCGGGCAAGACACAGCGGAGAGCCAGTATTACCTCCGCCGGGACTTTAACGGGGACTACAACACCCACGGCGTGCCGTTCCTGGACTACCGGGCGGATTTAAAAAGGCCCAGCGACAACCTGGTGATCTACGGCCACAATATGCGGGACGGGACCATGTTCGAGGAACTGTTGAACTATAAGGACCTGGATTACTACAAGGAGCACCCGGTTATTCGCTTTGACAGCGTGTATGAGGAGGCGGAGTATCGGGTGGCGGCAGTGTTCATCACCAACACCCTGAAATCCCACGGGGATCTCTTTGAATACCACAACTTCATCAATTCCCCCAGCGACGATGACTTTGACGATTTCATCTATGGGGTGCAGATCCGCTCCATTTTGAACACAGGGGTGGATCTCCGGGCAGGGGACAAGCTGCTGACCCTCTCCACCTGCAGTTATGAGTTTAAGGGAGCCCGGTTTGTGGTGGTGGCTCGGAAGCTGCGGGATGGGGAATCCCCTGACCAGGCGCGGGATACCTCCTCTGCCTCCAAAAACGAGAATGTCCTCTACCCGGATATCTGGTACAGCCTGTATAAGCAGGAGAAGCCCAATGTCTCTCTGATGCGGGTGGTGCTGCCCAAGGTAAAGGATACGGTAAACCTGATGATGGCGCCCTCGGAAACCGCCCCGCCTTCAGAACTGGCCGATGTGGCGCCGCTTCCCCCCGTTGCGGTGCGCTCGGATCCCTCATCCGGGGAACCGGAAGGGGGAGATGGGGAGCAATCCCCAGGCGACGGTTCTGAGGCGGCCTCTTCCAGTGAGGCTGTTCCGCCCGGCCCTTCTGAGGGATCCAGTTCATCCAGCGAATCTCAGGTGGTGCTGACAGTTCCCGATTCCAGTACCAGCAGTGCTAGTATCTCTGCGCCGGAGCCTTTGCCGTCCAGCAGCCAGGAGGCCCCGGAACCCTCTTCCTCCAGCGAGAGCAGCAGACCGGAAAGCGTTTCTTCCAGTGACTCTGTTCCCACTCCTGCTCCCTCGTCCAGCAGGCCGGGGACCATCACCATTTCCACCTCCAGCAAAAGCGGGATTATCATCCGCCCCGCCTCCTCCCTCCCGGAGGAGGACTTGGAAGAGCTTCCGGATGAGAAAGACGAGACCGGTGATCCCGAAGACAGCGATGCTTCCCAGGAGGACGATCCCGAGGTTGGGGGGAATTATACCGGGGACGAAACCCTTTCGGTGTACATAAACGGGTCCCGGCGGACAGACAGCGCCTATGACATCGTATGCCAGGTGGTGGCGGCGGAGATGGGATCCGGACACAAGGAGGCCCTGAAGGCCCAGGCGGTTGCCGCTTATACCTATATCTCCTACGAAAATGCCAGAGGCGTTTCTCCCTCCGTTGCGGCAAAGAGCGCCTCGGCGGCAGTACAGGCGGCGGTGGGGGAGGTGATCGGGGAGGCTCTGTATTACAAGGGCAGCTTGGCCTTTACCTGCTACCACGCCACCAGCGCGGGAAAGACCAATTCCTCCAAGGATGTCTGGGGTGGGAGCTATCCCTACCTGGTCAGCGTGGACAGCTCCATTGACGAGGACGCTTACCGGTATGAGGACACCAAGCGGATCTCCTCCGAAGCGGTTGCGGCCTCAGTGGAGAAGCAGCTGGGCATCACCCTGGACGGGGACCCTGCGGACTGGTTTGAGGTCCTTTCCTACACCGACGGCGGATACAACGACCGGATGTCGGTGGGCGGGGAGACGCAGTACTATTACGACAGCAACCGGAAGTACTATCCCATCACCGGGCGGGTGCTCCGGGAGGCGGTGCTGGGCCTTCGGTCCGCCTGTTTTACCGTTGAGTATCTGGAAAACCGGGACGAGTTCCTGTTTACCACCTATGGATATGGCCATGGGGTGGGAATGAGCCAGACCGGGGCCATGCTGATGGCCAACCAGGGGGACAGCTATGTGGATATTCTGGAGCACTATTTCCC
>CATJCP010000217.1 GCA_949737515.1 uncultured Oscillospiraceae bacterium
GCCGTGACTTCATGCCGGAGGAGAGCTGCTTGAAGGGCCTGTCCTGGAAATCTTGAAGCTCCGAGAACTGGATGATGCTGTCGTAGGTCTCATCCATGATTTCCAGAAATTCTTCCCTCTTTGTTTTCTTCTTGCGGCAACCGTATTCGATGTCACTCAAACTCTGTTGCTTCATTTCCCCATCACCCCTTGCTCTATTTCTTCTATTTTACCACTTTTTCCCTCTCCGTGCACCAGATTTAATCGGAGATTCCTTAGAGAAGTTTTGATGAGAAGTAACTTCGCACTGTTTTAAGATTCGCAGTAAAATAATTGCTATAGTGCTTTACAGATATTGAGCGCATTTTCTAACGCTTGGTCCATATTGTAGTATTTGAAATCAGCTAAGCGTCCGCAAAAAATTAGATTTGGTATCTGTTCCGCCAGTTTGCGATACTTTGCATACTGTTTTTTGCTTTCTTCTGTCAATACTGGGTAGTATGGTTCCATAGCCTGCCCCTCACTGTAGGGCACAGGATATTCCAGCGCGTAGCTGCTTCCGGCTTTATCTTGGAGCGGAAGCTTCTTAAATTCTGTAATCCGGGTATAGGCCGCCTCCTGCGGGTACGCCACAACTGGGGCCGCTTGAATGCTGCCCTGCTCCGTATAATGCCATTCAAACCGTAGTGAGCGGTAAGGCAGATGCCCGTATATGCCCTCAAAAAGTTCGTCCAAAGCGCCGGTATAGACCACAGGAGCCGTTATCTCCACCCCATTCAGCAGCAGTGTCCCGTTGGCTACGCGCAGATGCTTCAGCGCCTCAACGCCAAGTTTGACCGTAATGTTGGGATGATCCAGCAGATTCTTAAAAAATCTGGTAAACGAATGAACCGGCATGACTTGATAGGAATCATCAAAATATCCTTCGTCATAAGAAAAGCGTAATGGTACTCGTTTCAGCACGCTTGGGTCGATCTCTGCCGACGAAATACCCCATTGCTTGGCGGTATATGGCGCGTAATCTTTTTCAAACAGATACTCCGCATAGGCGCGGATATCCGGGTCCGGATGCTCCAGCACCTCCACTACCGTGGCAAATTCTCGTCCGGCAAAAGCGGCCTTCAGTTTTCCTTTCAGTCTTTCTCCCTGTTCTGGCGGGAAAAAGGTGTCGATGGTTGTAAAGTTGAAAGGGGTGGGGGTATATTGGCCATTCCAAACTGCGCCGCAGGTTAGCTTATATTCCTGCCATTGCTCGAACCGGCACATATAGTCAAACAGTTCTTTTTTCTTTGTATGGAACGTGTGGGGGCCGTACTTCTGCACCAGGAATCCATGCTCGTCCACATAGTCGTACATATTCCCGCCTATATGGGCCCGGCGATCCCAGACTTCAACTTGCGCTCCGCGCTCCGCCAATTGGCGAGCAATTACGGACCCTGTCAATCCGCAGCCAGCGACCAGACAATCCACGATCACATTACCTCCTTCACATTTTGTATTACCTCTTTAATCCCCTTTTCGAAGGGGATCTTCGGGACAAACCCGGTATCCGCCTTCAGCGCCGTCATGTCCACGCAAGAGCTTGGCAAGCGAGAATCCTTATACGGCACCTCACCAATTCCCAAGGGAAGATCCGGATCAATGGCATCCCTTATTTGGGTAATATAGTTGGCCAGCGGCCAGTTGTCCCCATGTCCGATTCCATAAAAAGCCCCAGCTTTACCCTGCGTTGCAATCAGGTAAAAGGCCCGCGTTACATCATCAATATGTACGTAATCCCACCGCTGCTCCAGTGCCGTCAGTGAGGGTTTTCGTCCTTGGAGAAGCTCCAATATGGTGTAGTAGATCACGTTACTGTCCTTGCGGTCAGCTGCATATATCCCTGTTATCACCGCATAGATATAGGGCAGTTTCAGCTCTTCACACAGCGCCTGGCACAGATAGCGCGCTGAAATCTTCGCCGCCCCATAAACGTTTTGCGGCGAGGGACAAGCTTTCTCGTTGATCTCCTGCCCACAGTAGGCGTATTCCATGGTAGAACCCGGCAAAATGAAGCGCTGCGCTTTCAGCTTTGCCGCCAGCTTTGCCGCTTCCAGACACAGGGACACGTTTCCCAACTGAATGTCAACAGAACTTCTGCTCTCCGGAGATACTCCGCTCCATGCCAAATGGATGAAAGCCAACGGTGACTTGGGCAACTCCTTCACAAGGACATCTGTTTCGTTCAAATTACGCTGAATCACCGTGACATTTCGGATATTTTGAATCCTTTTTACCACAGGGTTTTCCGGAATGGTCAGGGCATACACCCGCAAATTTTTCTCTGCAAAGTAACGTACTAGATGGCTCCCAATGAATCCGTCTCCGCCTGTAATTACAACTGTCTCCATCTTAATTACCCACGTATTTCTGAATCTCTCGGTCCATCTCAGCCGGAATATCCCCGCTGGACAACCACACCTGACTCCATATCACCGTCTGTTCAACCGCTTCTGCGATGTGCCACCGGGGCGTCCAGCCGAATACGGACTTCATTTTTGAACAATCCAGCTTCAGGAAGTTAGCCTCGTGGGGAGCATTCTTTTCCACCTGATTGATCCAGGAAAATCCCTCTCCCCACTTGTCCTTGAAAAGCGCCACCAGCTGCCCTGTTGTTACGCAGTCGCACTCATCAGGGCCTACGTTATACCAGCCGGCAAAGTACCTGTTCTCATACTGTCGGGCAGCAATCATCAGGTAAGCAAACAGAGGCTCCAACACGTGCTGATAGGGGCGGGTGGAATGAGGATTCCGCACGCTGATAGGAGTCCCCTCCTGTACCGCCCGGACACAATCGGGGATAATGCGGTCATTGGCAAAGTCGCCACCGCCAATCACGTTTCCCGCCCGGGCAGTGGAAATGGCCGGGGCGCCTGTCCCGCTAAAAAAGCTGTTCAGATAACTGTGTGTCACAAGTTCTGAACAGGACTTGGAGTTGGAATAGGGATCGAAGCCGTCCAGGGGCTCGTCCTCCCGGTAGCCCCACGCCCATTCATTGTTGTGGTAGACCTTGTCGGTGGTCACATTCAGAAAACTCTTTACCCCGGGGATCAGGCGGACGCACTCCAGAATGTTCACCGTCCCCATCACATTTGTCTCATAAGTATAGGCCGGGTCCTTATAGCTATCCCGAACAATGGGCTGGGCGGCCAGGTGGAGCACAATTTCCGGCTGGGCAGCCTTAAATGCCGCCATCAGCTTCTCCTTATCACGAATGTCACCGATGACAGTGGTCATCTTCCCTTCCAGATTCGCCAGTTCAAAAAGGTTGGACCGAGTGGGCGGCTCCAGGGAGTAACCGGTGACAACAGCCCCGGCGCCTACCAGAATACGACACAGCCATGCCCCCTTAAACCCTGTATGCCCGGTGATAAAGACCCGTTTGCCCCGGTAAAAGTCCAAACTCATGTTCTCCATCAGTTATCCCACACTTTCCAAGGGGCCTGTCCGCTGGCCCAGAGCTTCTCTAGCTGTTCCTTCTCCCGAACCGTGTCCATACACTGCCAGAAACCGGTATGCTTGTAGGCCATAAGCTGTCCCATCTTTGCCGCAGTCTCCAAGGGCACCTTTTCCAGCACTGTGGAATCATCCTCGATCAGATCGATGAATTCCGGCTGGCACACCATGAAGCCGATATTGATGAGGCTGCCGTCTCCCTGGGTTTTCTCGCGGAATTCCCGGATCCGGCCGCCGCTGTCCACATCCAGCACGCCAAAACGCTGCCCAGCGTTGTAAGCGGACAGGGTGACCATCTTCCCGTGGGACTGGTGGAACTTTGCAAGCTCGGTGATGTTCAGGTTGGAGACACCATCGCCATAGGTGAGCATGAAGGGTTCACTGCCAATGTACTCCTTCACCCGCTTCACCCGACCGCCGGTCATGGTGTTGAGTCCAGTGTCCACCACCGTCACCTTCCACGGCTCGGAGGTGTTGTGGTGCACGGTCATCTCATTTTTTCCGTGGGTGAAATCATATGTAATGTCCGAGGTGTGCAGGAAGTAATCCGCGAAATACTCTTTGATGACATGCTGCTTATACCCCGCGCAGATAACGAACTCGTTGAAGCTGTGGTGGCTGTACAGCTTCATGATGTGGAGGAGGATGGGCATACCGCCCAGCTCCACCATAGGCTTGGGCTTGAATTGGGATTCCTCCGATATCCGCGTGCCAAAGCCACCGGCCAGTAAAACGACCTTCATATAATTGTAATTCTCCTTTAATAAGCTTCTGCAATCAGCATAGTCTCCAGGCAAATACCATAGTCAAGACCCTTGAACACCTTAAAGTGATACCCGACATCCCAGCTCTCCAGGAGAGGTTTGAGTCCGAAAAAGTCCCGGTCATTGTGGTACATGCTCAGCAGAAGGACTGGCTTCTGAGTTGTGATTGTTTCCTTTGCGCCCAGCAGGAAATCCTGTTCCATGCCCTCCAGATCCGACTTTATTAAGCCAACCTGGAGAGGATGCTCCCTCACATATTCATCCAGCGTAATCACGGGGACTTTCTCAGTCCCTTCGTCCATAGAATCTGTTCTGTAGCTGCAAAAGTTCTGGACAGCAAAGGCTGCCGTTCCGCTCTGCCTTCCCAGCGCCGCCTTTTCGCATACGGCGTTGGTGATATGGTTTAGTTCCATTGTCTTTTGCATAAGGTCAAAGTTCTCTCTGACAGGTTCAAAGGTGTAAACCTTCCCCCCGGTAAGCGGGGACAACACCAGGACTGAGTCGCCGATGAAACCACCCGCGTCAATAATATCCCCCTGAATCATACGATTCCTGTTGGCACTTAATTGAGTTATGCCATGTTTATCGAAAAAAACGCACGGTTCAAAGTGATTAACCGGCAATCTATATTGTTTATACGCATAACAGTTATCGGAAACTTTTAGTACCTCGCAGGGAAACTCTTTCTCCAGAAATGTGAACATCTTCTTTTCTTCATCATTATAGATATCCAACGGCAGCGCCCGACTTTTTTCCATGATCTGGATACGAGTCAGTATCCGATTGACTGTTTCGATGCTTTCCTCATCTAAACCGTCCACAAGACGCATATAGCGATACATTAAATCCCCGCTGGTCACTGCTTGGAAAAAACCGTGTGTTTGCAGATAATCATATTCAAATTGATTGTTATATTGTCTTTTCTCTATTGAAAGTTGTTTTAAGATATCACGGTTCGCCGCCACCTCTGCCGATAATTGTGCTAAAGCATCACGGACTCCAGGTACCTCCGCGGATAGCTGCGCCAGGGCCTCGCGGCCATCAGACATCCCCGCGGACAGCTGCGCCAGGGCTTCGCGGCCATCAGACGTCCCCGCGGATAACCGCGCCAGGGCTTCGCAGCCATCAGACATCCCTGCGGATAAACACGCTAAAATATCGAGACTCGCTGATGTATCTGTAGACAACTGCGTTAAGATATCACAGCTCTCAAACAGCCGATTTTGAATATCCTGTTGTGCGGAAGAGATTTTTTCCTGGGCCGAATGAAACGTTCTTGCCGAGGGTGGACAAAATTTTTTCAGAAATTCCTTCACATGCATCGCTTTACCTCTTTCAGTATCATTTACCTTTTCACAAATAGGTTGTACTACAAATCATTCGTATTTACCAGGAGATTACTTTTTTTGGCGTTGATTACTATAATGTAGATGCTTCTCTGCCACAAGCACAGCAACATACATGCTATTTTCTCAAAAAAGAATTTCCTTAATTTTTCTATACCACATGGGTGTAATATGGATAGAACTAAGGATAGACAACAGCCACGCCTTTTTCTCAACTTGTCTCCATAAATCCGGAGCATTTTCTATGATAAATCTTCTCCATTTCTTTGCCCCTTTACGGCCAACTCCTTTTGGTTCAACATATATGTATAATGTTGTAAAGTGGTTTCCAATGTTTTTAGCCAGTTGCTGAGTACAATGGCGTCTTAACGTCATATTCTTATTCAATTCGTGCTGATACTCTAAACAACTCCGTATCACTTGCTCGCGATCATGCCAATGCAGGCCCATACTTTGATAGGAAATGCTTTGTGTCTCTCTGCCGATGCTGTAACGATATACGTCAAACTCCAATTTGCAGACAGAATCCGCACGCAAATAAGTCCAAACCATCAACTGCTCATCCACATAATAGACATTCTCCAACAACTTGATCCCCATTTTGCGAAGAAAGTCAACCCGAAATACCGTTCCATGAAGTTGAGGAACAGGACACGTTTCTTCGCAAAAAGCCCTATGAATATCCCCGCTCTTCCATTCTGCAGGTGCTGAAAGCCGTATCATTTCCTCTCCCGTCTTTTCATTTACAGTTCGATAGGGCATCAGGAGTAAATCGGCAGTTTGATTTTTAAGCTGTGATACCAATTCAGAAAGTGCCTCTGGCTCTATCCAATCATCTGCATCCACAATTCGTAAGTATCGACCTTTTGCTTTCTCAATCGCCAAATTAATAGAAGACCCATATCCCCGGTTTTCCTTATGGATCACGGTAAAGATATGTGGATATTTTTGTGCGTACAGATCCGCTATGTGTCCAGAATCGTCTGTAGATGAATTGTCAAGGATTAGAACCTCGATCCCATTGCAATTCGCCGCCACAATGGACTCCAAATTACGTCGCAAATATTTTTCCATATTGTAGGTCGGTACGGCAACCGTCAAGTTCAGGACTTCGTCCATGATGTACAGCCCCCTCTTTGGGCTTTTTTGATCTTCCCCAGCAAACGTCCCGGCAGCAGCCCCACCACAAGAGGCTTTATGACATATGGGAGAGCACGGGGTAAGACACCCAACTCATAAAACCTTCGCCACCGGGTCACCGATTCATTCCATCTGTGCCTCATCGTTCTGTTGCCCTTCGCGGTTTCGGGAATGGTATAATCAAGAAGGACCTCATTCAAATTTGCTCCGTGAAAGCCTTTAGTGTAGAGCCTTAACAGCAGGTCATAGTCCTCGCAGAGTACGCAGGTGTGTTCCTCCGAGTAACCGCATACCTTCTTCAACGCCTCGCGGCGGAACATGAGCGCCGGATGGATATACGGCTGTGTCATATAGAAATCACGCACAGTCGGGGCTGCTGGAAGTACCTTCCGGCCTACCGGCTCTCCGTTGCATACGAGCAAGACATTGCTTCCCACAAATGCGATATCAGGATTTGCATTCAAAAATGCGATCTGCTTTTCAAAGCGGTCGGGATAGGAGAAGTCATCATCATCCATCCTTGCAATGAATTCTCCCCGGGCCTTCGCCAGGCAGCCGTTTAGCTTTTCTGGCAGTCCTGTTTTCCCGTTGCTACTGATTAATCTGACCCGGGGGTCCTCTTTCGTGCATTGGTCAAGGAACGCATTTGCCGCCTCGGTAGAGCCATCGCCGCATATGAGCAGTTCAAAATCAGAAAGGCTTTGGGTCAAGATCGACTTCACCGCTCTTTCCAGCGGCGTCAAATCTTCTTGCAGATAAAGTGTGCCAATAATAACTGATATTAACGGGGGCATGACCCTCACGCTGCCTTTCGCCTTCGTCTCCTTTTAACCTTGCGCCGGCAATAACTGCCGCGCCCTACTCTTGGAGCGGTGGCAGTCAAAGCGCAATGCCCTTTGGCATAATTGGCCGGAATGCTGTTACGAGATGGGTCCGGCTCAAATGCGTAGTTTATCGAGTCAGAAAATTCTGACCTCCCTTAACCCGCTCTCTCCAGTAATTGAGCAGGTCCTCCATGGTTTTTTCAAAGCTGATCTCGGGTTCCCAGCCTGTGTGCGCCTTGAATTTTCGGCAATCGGGAATTTGCAGGTCGGCGTCAATGGGACGAAGCCGCTCCGGGTCAATTTTCACTTTTATGTGCTCGCCCATGGGGGAGAAGGACAAAAGGGCATTCAAGGTGTCCCCCACCTCACAGGAGTAGGAACCTCCGATGTTGTAATACGCGCCGGGAATGGGATCCTTGGTAACGAGCATATAATATGCGCGAACCGCATCTCGAACGTCCGCATAGGTCCTGAGGCTGTGCAGATTTCCCACCTTTACAACAGAAGGAATCATACCCTTTTCTATCATTGCGATCTGCTTGGCAAATGTCGATTCATGGAACACATCCCCCCGCCGGGGTCCGGTGTGGGTAAACATTCTCGTAGTCATGACCGTCATCCCGTATGCTTCGGCATAATAGCGGCCAAGCAGATCTGTCCCGACCTTGGAGATGGCATAGGGAGACGCCGGGTGGAACGTACATTCTTCATGTATCCCGGTTTCAGGCTTTTTCTCCGCGGGAATCTTGCCAAACACCTCGGAGGAAGCGCAGACGTGAATCACCGGCTTATAAGCGCTGTCGCTCTTCATGGCGGCACGAATCGCCTCCAGCAGCCGGCAGGTGCCAAGAATGTTGGTGTTGAGCGTATCAATCGGAGCTGTGAAGCTGGTTAAGGGATAGCTCTGTGCCGCAAGGTGAAAAACATAGTCCGGCATTACCTTGTTAATAACAGTTATCAAGGAAATTTCATCGTTCAAATCGGCATACTCAAAAAACACTCTATCCTTCTTATTCACGCGCTCCAAAAGATGACACACATTATCCAGCGGGCTTCTCCAACGGCATACGCCGTAAATATCCCAGTCTGTATTCGCGAGCAGATAGTCTGCCAAATGAGAACCTACCATTCCCGTTATCCCAGTAATTAATGCTTTGCAACTCATAGTACGACTCCTTCCAGCTCTGTTTGAAATCTTTCCGCGAATGATTTTACTTCTAAAATTCCATATGTATACAAGTAGCGGCTTTCCATCTGCGTGATTTTGGGCCGGTTTTCAAAAAATGTCTCGTCAGGCATTGTCACGGAATATTTTAGCGACTTCCCGGTTTGCCGGATCAGCTCGTCCACAAGATGGACTCGGCTTATCAGCTCTGAGCCTGCGGCATTCAGGAAGGGATGTGAATAACTTTCCCAATGGGAAAGCAGCCACATAACAATATTCCCAACTTCGGACAAGGTAATGCAATTGCGGTAGAAGGGGTGAAAGACCTCCGCCCGGGAACCGTTTCGCACGCATTCTAAGCAGTATTTGATGAATTTGTCATGGGAAGAGGCCACATAGGAAAGTCGGACCGCCTTAAATCCGTTTTCAAACTTGAATGTATCTTCAACTGCTTTTTTCATTTGCCCATACGCGGTAACGGCACAGGTGGGTGATTCCTCATGGAACGCTTTCCCTGAATCTTCGCCAAAAACTGCATCACTGGAAAAAAACAGCACCTTACAATTGCGGGATAGGGCTTGTCGAATAAAGAAACTCGTCCCCTTGACATTGATATCCCAACACTTTTGAAATTCTTTTGCACATTGGTCAGGGCCGGAGATCGCGGCCGTAAAAAAAGCATAGTCAATATCATTCAGCGCATTATAGTCAAACGTTTCTGCCTTGCGGAGCTCCAAAGAGAGCTCCGCATTTGAGCGGTCGATCTCAAGAATAGAATCGATTCCATTCTCACCCTTTAGTCGGTCGATCAAGCATCTGGCAATGTAGCCAGAGCTCCCCACAACCGCTATCTTCATAACATTCCCTTCTCTTTAAAGAAATAGTTTTCCAGCATCAAGCACAGGCAGTGATAGATGGGCAGATGAAGTTCTTGAATCTTATACGTCTCTGTCTCCGGGACCCGTACGCATACATCCGCCATTTTTGACAGCTTACTCTCCCGCACGCCGGTTAATCCGATGACCTTCATTCCCTTTGCCCGGGCGGTAACTGCGGCGTATAGAATATTAGCGCTGTTTCCAGACGTTGAAATGCCTATGAACACATCGCCGCGTTTTCCGTACCCATTTATCTGCTGCGCAAAGCAAAGTAGCGGTTCGGAGTCATTTATGTAAGCAGTATTTAAAGCCGGATGTCCATCCAAAGCAATGGCCGGAAGTGCGCCCTGCAATTTGCTTTTTAATACGCTCCCAAGCTCAGGATCGGCACCGCACAACGCGTCCGCAAACGACGCTTCTATGTTTCTCGGAAGCACAAAGCCCTTCATAAGCTCTCCCACAATGTGCTCGCTGTCCGCAGCCGAGCCTCCGTTGCCTGCGATGAGCAGCTTTCTCCCCTGTTCAAATGCCGTTCTCAATGTGAAATAGACAGTGGCAATGTCATCCATTACCGGGTGAAGCACCGGATACCGCGTTACGAGCAAGTCAACCTGCTCTTTTTCTTCCGGCAGGAGCATCATGGTATTCACAGCTCATCCTCCCCATCATAAGTACCTGTTTGCAAAATCCGTGAGAGACGCCACGGACACGGACGGCGGCGCCTCCGCGCCAATCAACGCCGTTTTGCACCCGGCAGCCTGACCGGCCTCCATATCGCTCTGGCTGTCGCCAACCATCCAGGAAGCGTTCAGGTCAAGATTGTAGTCCATGGCTGCTTGCAGCAGCATTCCAGGCTTCGGCTTTCTGCAGTTACATTGAATTTTCAATTCCGGAACTTCTCCCTCAAACCCCTTATCCGGATGATGCGGACAATAATAGATAGCATCCAAATATGCTCCCGCATCGCCCAAAAGAGTTTCCATTTTATTATGTATTTCCCGCAGCCGCTCTACAGACACTTCTCCTCGGGCAATTACCGGCTGATTGGTAATGACGATTGCCAAATATCCGGAATTGTTAATTCTGCGGATCGCCTCAGCCACCCCTGGCAAAAGCTCAAATTCTGACGGGGCCCTTAAGAATCCAACATATTGATTGATCGTTCCGTCCCGGTCCAGAAAAACGGCCCTTTGCTTATTCCGCAGGCATTTTGCCCTTACCGTTCCGTTTCCAATATCCCTGCGGACCGCTTCATATCTTTCCGGCGTCCCCATATCCTTCACATATTCAGGGCTGTCATAGGCAAACATTTTTCCAGTTCCTGCAAGAGGCTTGAGTAGCTGTCGATCCAGGTCGACCTTTTCTGTTTTGAGTTCCGTGTCTAAGATTTTGCGGCTCAAAATATGAATGCCGGCATTGACCCGGTTTTTGTAAAATTCCGGATGGGGATCCTCCTTTGCAATCCACCCAGTCACCGCCTGATTTGCATCCGTGAAGATCAGACCGCTGTCATAGGGATGACTATTGGGGTGGGTGAGCAGCGTGGCCAGGGCATGTTTTGATTTATGAAAAACCGCCATGCGGTTGAAATCAACGTCAAATATCACATCGCCATTCAGCAGCAAAAAATCCTCCGTCAGTCTTTCCTTCAGCTTGAACAGTGCACCCGCATTGCCGAGGGGCGTTTCCTCCTCAAAATATTCGATATGGACGCCGAAAGGTTTGCCCGTCGTAGGTGAGAGTCCGCCGCCATCCTCAAAATAATCCATAATGACCCGCCCAAGGTGGCTGACCGTTATGACGATATCCGTAAAGTCTTGCTCCCTCAGGCATTCCAGTTCACGCTCCAGCACGGGGATCCCGCCCACCTTGATCATCGGTTTTGGAATGTCATTTGCCACAGAAGAAATGCGTGTCCCCTGTCCGCCGGCCATGATAACCGTTTTCATGCTGTTTACACCTTCTCATACGCATTGTTCAGTATGCAATAATTCATCCAGCTTTGTACTTTAGTCGTTTTTAGGGATAATGGAGCTATTCAACCACGACTCAAACTTTTTCTGAAATTCCCCGTTTACGTATGTCGCCACATCTAAGGCCGGTTTCTCGTATGAATCAAAATATCCGTTTAACGTCACATCAAACCGCTTGTGAAACAAAGACGAGCTGATGTTTAGAAATATTGGAAGAAAAATGATAAACAAAAACGTGCAAACAAGCAGGAGCTTTCTTGCTTTCACGAGCCTACCGCCTCCTATTTCGCTATTCCTTTGGAACATAGGTTTCCGGGGTGTAGTGGATCACCTGCGTTCCCTTATTTTCAAACTTGAAGGGGATGTAGAGCAGCTCGCTCAATTCAGCCCTTACCGCCTCCTGGTATTCTTGCGGAACATAGAAGAGGAGAAAGCCTCCGCCTCCCGCTCCAAGGAGCTTTCCTCCGATGGCGCCAGCCTTTATGCCCCGTTCGTATAACCCGTCTATGCTTTCCGTGCTTACCGCGGCGCCGACCTGGCGTTTTAGCCTCCAGGTATGATCCAGAAGGCGTCCAAACTCATCCAGGTTACTGTGGCTGTCGGTCAGGACGGTTTCCGCGTCGTCAACAAGCCGGTGCATTTCTTTCAGCTGCGCAAATTTGTCGCGTTTATCCATCGCGATTGCTCTCTGAACAACAGATGAAAAGCGGGTAAATCCTGTAAAAAACAGCATCAAATTCCGATTTAGCTGCTGTTTGCGTTCGGGCGAAATAATCACTGGCATAACCTCATACTCGTTATCAATAAAGTTGATACGGTTAAGGCCGCCATAGGCTGCGGCTATCTGATCCTGCCAACCTCCGCTTTCGTTACACAGTGTGCGTTCCAAATAGATGGCTTCATCTGCCAAGCGCTTTTTATCGACATACCTCCCCTTCAGCGCATAAAAGGCATTCAACATTCCAACCGCAAATGAACTGCTCGTTCCAAGGCCGGAACGTGCCGGAAGATCTGCGTCATATGTAAGCCGCAGCTCATGCATATCCAGCATTTTCATAGCGTTCCGAATGGCTGGATGCTCAATTTCATCAACCGAATTTACCCGTTCACTTTTTGAGTAGGTCAAATCTGTGGAGTAATCAAAAAAGCGAGGCAAATGACGAACGGTCACATAGCAATATTTGTCAAACGTAGAAGACAAGACGGAGCCCCGGTTTTCACGAAAAAAGCTCTCAATGTCGGTCCCACCGCCGAAAAAGGACATACGAAAGGGAGTTTGAGTAATTATCATTTCTTTCCTCCGTAAAATAGAACAGCCCACTTATTCACATATTTTTTCAATCAATTCTCTTAGCGGATATTTCGCCTTATACATTTTGTACTTCTTTCGGCTGTCTGCACGCATCTCCTCTATGCGAGCCAATCTGCTGCTGTATTCTACTCCTGCAAGCCACTTCAAGAAGTCAACACACTCTGCTTCACTTTTCAGTTGATGGTGCTTTTTGTCAAGCGGCAAACAGGTACTCGCAACTTCTGTGCACACAATTGCTGCTCCAAATGCCATTGCCTCGGCAGTCTTCACCTTTAATCCAGAATAAAACATATCTGGATTGACTATGACATCACATTTTGAGTAAAAATCTTTTAGCGAATCAACAACTCCTTCATCAATAACGTTTTGGTTAAACAAGCCTCTGTCCAAAGCATATGTGACGCTACCGGCAATATGGAGCCGTACCTTGCTGCGCTTGCCAATTAGCGCAATAATTTTTTCGATTGAGGAAATATTAGGCGCATTCGCGGATGCTACATAGCCAACCTCCAGCTTTTCTGTTCCCTGGAGTCCTTTATAATCAATAAAGTCAGCGTCCGGGATAAAAGGTACAACCATAACCGCTCTTTCATTTGCTGTAATGCAGCGGAAGTATTCTCCATCCTCTTCCTGAATCGCCAAAATGATATCGGCTCTTTTCAGGGCACAAGCTTCCTCTTCCTCTGTCGCAACGCTGAACCAAAAGCTGTTGTCTGGGTAACCATCGCCCTTAAGCATAGAATTGCGTTTGGCCAATCGGTCATGTGTATACACCACCTTCTTTACTGAGCACGGAAGGACTTTAAATGCCGACGTAAAGAAGATATAATTTGCCATGCAAATATTATATTTATAATGGTTATTTAGCCGAATGATTGTTTCAAGAAAATCGTCAGAGACCCAATCATCAACGCGGTTACCGTCAGGAGCGCCTTTCGTTGATTCACTCAGTCCGAAATACCAGTTGGCCGCGTGTTTCCAAAATACTCTGTCCCACACTTCTGTTCCGGTAACATTTGGCGCAAATGCATTCCAATAGACAAGCAAATGCGTCTCATAGCCAAGCTCCTTAAATATAGTTGCAATAGTATCGATATTTCGATTGACGGCATTTTTATCGTACCAAGGAAGAATTACCAATATTTTTTTCTTGTCAGTCGGGCAATCCAGCTCAACATAGCCTCTGTTAGTATTCATGCAGAATAATCCTGTCATAGGGGATATAGAAGGATTTTCCATAACTATTTTGCTATAAAAGAAAGGCTTTCGAAGAATAGAGATAACTGTGTCAAAAAGTCGGTGAAATATCTTAATCTTGTTAAGTGTTTTTAAAAATTTTTTAATTTTGGCGCGGTAACCCCGTTCACATGTTATATCCTGTGCATTTAGTATTTGCGTATTTTGCGTGTGAGTTATCTGCTCTAAAAGCGGAATAATTTCAACATAGTAATACTTTTCAAACTGCTTATCTCCAAAACGAGGATGAAATATATCTACGCCCTCATTGAGCGCCTCTTGGCAAACCTTTTCAGCCTTCTCGCAAAATTGCTCCCAACCTTGCCCTGTAAGTCTGTTATAATGAAATAAAAAATCGGCAACCATGCTCACATAATAAGCATGCTTATATGCTTTGTAGTGGTCTTTTTCGATTAACCACCGTTTAATTGCGTCATAATTTTCAAAATGCCTATCCCAAAGCTGTGTGGACTTGCTCGATGAATTCGCAGAAAATACTCTATAATTGTAAACCGGTTTATCTATACAGACTAAAAAATCAACGGCAGTATAAGCCATAAATTTGAAAATGACATCCTGATATGCCGCTCCGGAGAATAGCGGTAACTTTATGTCATTTTCCAGCAAGAACTCTCTGTCGTAGATAGCGGTCCATATTGAGCTTTCCATATACAAAATATCGTTATTGCACAACGGCTCAACAATTACCTCTTTATCATAAAATGTGCAAAGAGGCCTGCAGTATTGAGTAGTACCATCCGAAAAATGCTTTATGAAGCCACCTTTCGCAATCTTTGCGCCATACTTCTCCGCCGCTTCATAAAGCGTTGACAGCATATCCGGCTCTACATAGTCATCAGTTTCAACGATAGCGACATATTTACCTGTCGCAGCTTCAAGTCCAGCATTGATCGCATGAGCATACCCGTCGTTCTTTTTAATAAAAATAGGTTTAAATCTTTTATCGTTTTTAGCAAATTTTCTTATAATATCCCCACATTTGTCAGGTGAGCCGTTGTCAATTACAATAATCTCGATATCCTCTAAATCCTGCTCTATAACACTCTGCAGACACTGATTAAGGTATTGCTCCACCTTATAGGCGGGCATGATAACAGATACTAATGCCATAAGTGTCGGAATATCAGCAGAGCTGATTCCTTCCCCCCTCTACTGCCTATCAGAGCAGTTTGATTTGTTATGCCCACTTCTCATGGGACAATATGTCTTACTATAGGAATTTTTCGCAGTAGCTTTATGATCAGCCATGAAATGAAAAACGTAACAATACCCACTGGGATTCTGTACATAAAATCAGAAAAATTGAGGCCAAAATATACTCTGATCGTATTGAGTACATACCAGTGTATCAAGTAAACGCCAAATGTTTCATTAACAAAGAGAGATACTGTTCCTGTCCTGTCCTGTTCTGTCCTGCTTTCCTTCCTTACGCCAAACAGCTCCTTAAATACACAAAAGACACCCACACTGAAGATAACACAGGGTAAAGCTGTATACGCAGAGTATGTTTGAACAAGATAACCAGCGCGATAAGAACACCTTATTGTTCCAATTATCATGACCAATAGGCTCCCAAAAGCCAACGCATAAATCACTTTATATTTTTCGGGCGATAGGTACCGATCAATGTAATAGCCAGTTACATAAAACAAGCACATAGTGGTGAGGGGCATCTGTATGTCAGCATTTCCAAGCCCAAAAAGTGATGTAAAAAACGGTGCCGCAATGTTGAAAACAAGCATCGAAACAATAATATACTCAAACACTTTCTTCTTTTTATCTTCAGGTATAACCGTTAGAATTGGAGTAACCAGATAGATGGTGAACGATACAGTGAGATACCAATAAACTGACAGCACTTCGTTGTTTAGGATCATTCGTATTATTGTCTTTATGCTCAGTTCCTCAACGGTCAAAGCTTTATAAAGGACAAGATACGAGATTCCAATCAGACACCACGCAACATACGGGACTAAGATTTTCTTTATCCTCTTTCTAATAAATGTTTTTGTGGAATAGCGATTGGAATAGTCTATCAGAAGCGCACCGGACGTCATAATAAAACATGGGACAGCCCAATATAAGCACATACTTATTACTATTGACGTGAGCCAGTATGGCTCATAGCTAAATTCCCAGATAATATTATTCGAGTGAATGAGAGTGACCGCAAAAGCACCCGCAATTCTTATCACGTTTAAGTAATCCCTTTGACGTACCTGCACTTTGGATCACCCTCCGTATACGTTACATACCTTTTCCGCGTTCCCTATCATCTTCACCTTTCCCCGCTCCAGCCAAACCACCCTCTTGCACATCTCCCTAATCTGCTCAATACTGTGAGACACAAATAGGACTGTCGTTCCCCCACCCATCAGTTCCATCATGCGC
>CATJCP010000218.1 GCA_949737515.1 uncultured Oscillospiraceae bacterium
ATATTGGCTTCTTTGACAGCAGGGGCGTCGTTTACGCCGTCCCCGGTCATGGCAACCACTTTGCCGTTTTGCTTTAAGGCGCGGACAATCCGCAATTTATGCCCTGGATTGACACGGGCGAATACGCTTGCCGTCTTTACAGCGTCGCGGAGGGCTTCATCGGTCATGGCGTCCAGTTCTGCGCCAGTGTATATATTGTCGCCTTCCCGCAGGATATCTAATTGTTTGGCTACTGCGCAGGCGGTATTTTTATGGTCGCCGGAAATCATTACTGGACGGATTCCCGCCTGCCGGCACAGCTTAACTGCCCGGAACGCTTCCCGACGGGGCGGGTCTATCATACCGCTGAGCCCTAAAAAGGTAAGCCCGGTTTCCTCCGGCTTATCACTGGAACTTTCCCGGAAAGCAAAGCCCAATACCCGCATAGCTTTCTCGCCAAGCCCCAGGTTTTGGGCAAGGATATGTTTTTTTATTGTTGGGTTCATGGGCTGTATGCCGGAAGAAGTCCAGCATTTGGTACAACGGTTGAGAAGAAAGTCCGGCGCGCCTTTTACATAGGTATACCGCGCCCCAGAGGCGTTTTTCACCGTTACAGACATCATCTTCCGCTGGGAGTCAAAAGGGATTTCCCCGCAACGGGCCCATTGCTGTTTCAACTTTGGGCGGGTTAAACCTGCGGCAGCTCCGGCGGCTAATAAGGCGGTTTCGGTAGGGTCGCCGGTATAACTATAAGTCCCTTTGCCCGGCTCTGCGAACATTTCCGCGTCGTTACATAAAACCGCTGCCTGCAAAAGCTGTTGGAGGGGTTCACTGGCAGCAGGGGAGGAACGGTCTGATGCGTGCAGTTTTCCGCTTTCAATTGAATAGGAACGGTCATACAGCAAAATTTCCTTTACAGTCATTTTATTTTCTGTAAGGGTTCCTGTTTTATCGGAACAGATAACATTGGCGCACCCAAGGGTTTCTACTGCGTGGAGCTGGCGGATCAGAGCATTTTTCTTTAATATCCGTCCCATGGCAAGGGCAAGGGTAATTGTTACAATGGCTGGGAGCCCTTCCGGTATGGCTGCCACGGACAGCGACAGCCCGGTAATTACCATATCCAATATCGGTTCCCCGCGGAGGATTCCCGTTAAAGAGACAATTGCACAGACCCCGACGCAGCCTATTGCCATATACTTTCCCAGCTGGTCAAGTTTTTTCTGCAAAGGGGTTGTTTCAGCTTCAATAGAATGGAGCATACCGGCAATTTTTCCCATCTCTGTTGCCATGCCCGTTACAGTAATATACGCCAGTCCGCGTCCCTTTGTAAGCGATGTTCCCATATAAACCATATCGGGACGGTTTGGGCCGGACGGGGGATTCCTCAGCGCTGAAGCTGCCGCCGCCTGTTTCGAGACTGGCGCGGATTCTCCTGTTATCAGGGATTCGTCCGCTGCCAAGCCTTCCGCTTCCAACAGTACCGCGTCAGCAGGTATCCGGCATCCTGCTTTTAAGACAATTACATCCCCGGGGACTAACTGATCTGCCGGGATTGACCGAATCCTTCTGTCACGGATTACCTGCGCTTCTGGAGCGGCTAACTGCTTCATTGCTTCCAGAGTCTTCTCGGTCCGGTATTCCTGCAGGAACCCCAGTACTGCGTTGAGAAAGACGATGGTGATAATGGCAATCGCCTCTGTGATCTCTCCCATGGCGACGGATATTCCTGTGGAAACCAGGAGGATGATAATCAGTAAGTCCTTGAACTGGGAGAAAAACAATGCACAGGCATTTTTCTTTTTGCCTGAGGCCAGAAGATTCTTTCCGTGTTCGGCCAGCCTCTCCTTTGCCTGTTCTTCGGTCAGCCCTGCTTTCAGCAGAGGGAGATTTGGGGCTGGAGGCGCCGTTGGCCGTTCCTGTACCGCTGTCACATGAACCATTCCTTTCCCATATTGCTATAGGTCATGATTATGTTTGGAGGAAATGGTTTATGTCACAAGCGGGAACATCTCTTGTAACGTCTATTACAAGACGGGTTTTTCTTTTCATGCAAATTCCCCCTTCCTTTTTTCCCGTTTTTCATGTAAAATAAAAGGGAGAATTGCAATGTTTTTTATTTATTCCTTTTTGGTCATTTGCAATTGGATGAGGATAAAACCCGTTTCCAGGGGAGGTGGAGGTTCCATATGGAATTTCAGAACGCTTTTACCGCCGGCCTGCGCCCCGGTGGGCTGACAAATGATTTGGAAGTACAGGTTTTTGTCTGTTACTTGCTCAAACATATTGGGATCCCTGCAACCTTCGACCAGTTGGGGGAAATCGTTCAGACAGACGGGATGGTCAATTACTTTGAGTTTGTGTCTGCCGTCAGCCAATTGAAACAGGGCGGGCAGCTGAGCGTTTCCCAAACTGATAGCGGAGAGGTTTACGTCCTGACTCAGAAGGGGAAAATGACCGCTGAATCCTTTGAACATCTTGTTCCATTGTCTATCCGGGAGCGCGGTCTGGAGGCCTCGGCTTCCTACTTTGCCCATCAAAGAATGCTGGAGGAAAATTACGCAGAAATTGTCAAAGTTCAGGACGGGTATCAGATTACCCTGGTAATCTCCGATGTGGGAAGCGACTTAATGCGTCTTTCCCTATTCATTCCCAAGGAAAAGCAGTGCGAGGCGATTCGCCGCGCCTTTATGAAGGATCCGGTCCGCGTTTATCAGTCGATCCTTGCCTTGTTTCAGGATGCGATCAACTCGGAGGATGAGTCCATGTTTTTATGACAGGCAAGCCTCCCTTTTCCGTCTTATATGAAACCCTTCCGCCCTTTTGGAATATACTGTTTTATCAGGTGTACCGGAAGGGGAGAAGTGGATTTGAAAAGGGCCGGTTATGGGAACAGGCGAAGACATCTCAAGATTTCGGTGAAAATTTTTATTTTTATGATATTGGTTCTGACGGCGGGGGTGATACTGGATGCAAAACTCCGCCCGGTTATACAGGTGTTCGCGGGCCGTCAGGCCCAGGCGGCCGCTGTCCGGGTCATCGACGAGGCAATTATGGAGGTTTTGGCGGCAGAGCCGGTATCCTATCAGGATCTTGCCGTGGTGCGGGAGGATGCGGACGGCAAAATCCGCGCCATTGAAACCAAGACCATTGAGCTGAACCTTCTGCGGACCAAGCTCACCCGCGCCATTGATAAGAGGCTTCTTCTCCGCCAGGAGCAGGAGGCCAGCATCCCTTTAGGGACGCTGTTTGGCGGGAATTTTCTTTCCGGCAGGGGGCCGGAGGTGACCTTTAAGCTGATCCCAGTGGGATATGTAAAGACAGAGCTACAGCAGCAATTTCTGTCTGCGGGAATTAACCAGACAGTCCATCAAATTCTGCTGCATATTACGGTAGATGTGGCGGTTGTTTCGCCAGGGTATACCACCTCCAGCGTTGCAACGGTGGATTTCCCTCTGGCGGAAACGGTCATTGTGGGTATGGTGCCGGAGATGCTGGCGGAGCTGCAGCCTGTGTTGAATTGACGCTTTATAAAATTCCAAACCCGGCGGAGACCATGTCATTGGGCCTGCGCCGGGTTTCGTCTGTTATTTATAATATTTTGCCCAGTGTGCGCCGGGATAGAGTTTCCCGGTTTTAATGAAATACGCTGCACACTCTGCAGCCAGGTTCAGGTCCCTTGTAGTGGGGCTTCCTTTTTCTTCCTCATAGTTCTCACGCTTGCTGCCCCAGGGGATTTTCGGGTCGTAGAGGGTATAATAGATTGGCTGCTCCTGATCTTCAAAGTATAGGCTTGCGCCGTCTTCCCCGAAGCCTATTAGAATCAGGTTTTCGTCCTCCCCCCAGTATTCCAGGGAAAGATAGAGTTCGTCAGCACAGCCTTCTTGTATGTCTTTCACCAGCCTTTTGACAACTTTTTCGGTGATTTCCCGGCCTTCAAAGGTTTTGCTGCCGTAGTTAACATGCAGCACGGTATAGGGAGGCTCCATATCCCAAGGCTCTGCCGGATAAGGCGCAATCAGTTCAAAAGGCGGGACGTCTTTTCCGCGGACGCGTTTCGGGTCGGATTTTACCTGAATGGGCAGGGGAGCCAGCAGCTCCATATGTAAAAGCTGGCGCTCCGCTGGGAGAAGTACCCTTTTCAGCTCCGGCATCTTCGTCAGAATGGAACAGTCCCGGAAATTTGTACGGCTTAGATCCAAGATTTCTAAACTGCGGCACTTCAGCAGAAATGAGAAATCGTCAAAGTCTGAGGCCGGAAGGTCAAGATAGGTAACGTTAGATAGGTTTTCCAGGACATGGGCGTCAGATAAGTTGGTATTTGACAGCCCAACCCGCTCCAAATGGGAACATCCCAAAAGGAAATCAAAGTTTTCTATATTGACCTTAGGCATAAAAAGAACCTGTAAATTCGGCAAATCCCCCAAAAGCGACCAGTTCCCCGGTTCGGGTGCAAGCCAGTTGGGAAATTCCGGATAGCCAGGAACATAAAACGTTCCAATTAACCCGGTGACTTTTTCAAGGTCTGCGGGAGTTTCCAGGTTTTTTTGCAGAACGTTTTCAATCCAGTATAACAGGCCTGGGTCAACGCCCTGCCGAGAAATAGAGACGGCGGGCGGCTGTTGCCGCGACCCATCCAGAGTCCCGGTGAGGATCATGTTCCCAATCGCGTTCGCCATGTCGCCGTAAGATTCAAATATCACCGGTGGATGGGAAAGCAGTTTGCTGTCAGCAGTCAGTCTGGGCCGCCGGTTCAGGATATTTTGATCTAGTTTTTTAAACAAAGCAATGGACTTTTCCTGGTTAAATCCCGCCATGCCGCAGCCCAAGCGTACATGTGGCAGTACGCCTGGCGGTTTAATTCATGGTAAAGGGCTTCGTCGTTCTGAGCGTCGGGGACAAAGGGGCTGATATAAATGCTGCCGGCCTTTTTCTGCCGGACATAAGAGAGAAGAAGATCCACTGTTTGGGGCGTGATTTCCTTGCCCAACAGATCCATATTGTTAAAATGATTTGTATGCTTTTTCAGTTCCAAAGGAAGCTTAACATTGTTTTCAAAGCTGGCGCGGATATGCCAAGCGTAATATGGACCATCTGGAAATTGCACACCAAAACCTTCTTTCTGTCAAGGGGATCGCTCTTTCAAATGGACTAAGCGTATTGATTTTCGATTTGTTTCAGAAGTTTCACCAGCAGGATCGTCCCGATCACGGACATACATACCTCCGCGAAGAGTTGGGCAAAAGCGAGGCCGTAAAGGGGAAAGAGAAAGTTCAGAAGGTACAGGGCGGGGATCTCAAAGACGCCCTTTCGCAGAGCAGCCATCAGCAGGGAATGGGATCCCTTTCCAACAGCCTGAAACACACCCACCGCCAAAAAGTCCAGGGCAAGGAACGGCACTGACAGGGACATTCCCTTTAAAAAGACTGAGCCGAAGGCAACTGTCTGGGCGTCCTCAATAAAGGAGCGCGTGAGGGGATTGGAGAAAACACAGAACGTCAAGGCACAGACCGCCAAAATAGATAGGGAGAGCTTGGCGGAGAACCAGAGGGCTTTTTTCATCCGTTTGATATCCTTGGCTGCATAGGTGTACCCCACAAGGGGCATCACTCCCTGGGAAATACCATTGGAGATGAAAAAGGGCACCATACAGACCTTGGAGGCAATCCCCATAGCCGCTAGGGCCGCTGCGCCATAGGGGGCAGCCAGGTTGTTCAGCAGCATGTGGCTGACGACGTTGAGCAGGTTTTGGATGGAGGCCGGAATCCCTACCACACATACCCCGCCGGAAATCTCCCTGCGCAGGGTGAATTCCTTGGGGGAGATGCACACATAGGTGGATTTGCGTTTGAGTAGGAGATACGCAAAGAAATACAGCGTCGCCACACAGTTGGAAATAAGGGTGGCCAGGGCAGCGCCCTCTGCGCCCATTCCAAGGCCATTGGGGAGGATAAACAATGGGTCAAGCACAATGTTGAGCAGACAGCCGCACATCGTCCCCATGCTGGCATGGAAGGTCGCGCCCTCTGAGCGGATCAGGTAAGCCATGACAACATTCAATATAGAAGGAACCGCACCGAAGCAGACGGTCCAGATCAAATATCGCCTTGTAGGTTCAGAGGTCGTGGCGTCTGCGCCAAGAATCCCCAGAAGGGGGTTCATCAGCACCATACAGGCCAGGGAATACAAAATTCCGCAGAAAACCGAACCATAGAAGCCAAAGGAGGAGCTCTGCCGGAGGGTTTTAAAGTCTTTGCGCCCCAGTGCACGGCTCATCATACTGGAGCTGCCCACCCCGAACAGGTTGTTTACCGCGTTAAAGGCCAGCAGCACCGGCGCGGCAAGGGTCACAGCAGCCGTCTGGACAGGATCGTTGAGCATTCCTACAAAATAGGTGTCCGCAAGGCTGTATAGGATAGATACCAGACAGCTTGCCACAGTGGGGGCTGAGAGAAGGAGGACGGCCCTTGGAATCGGTGCGCTCTCAAACAGCCCTAATTTTCGGTCATTGTTCATTTGTCAACCCGCTTTCTTAAAATGTGTATCTTTCTTTGTAGACCAAAAAATTCGGATGAAAAACCGTTAAATTCCATTATACATCAATTTGAAGGAAACGCAAGCCGGATACTGTGAATTTTTGAGAAAAATTTATGATAAAAAAGGTGGAAAAGACGTGAAAAATCTCTGGAAATCAGTTGAAAGATATGGTATACTGAAAAATGGTAAGTGTTGCCCGCGCCCCATGCTGATTACTAATACATAGAGGAGTAGAGACCATGAAACGAGCGCTTATAGCTTTATTGTCGGCGGCGATGGTTCTGTCCAGCGTCCAACTGACGGTATTTGCTGAAGAGACAAAGGAACCCGTTCAGGTGATGCCGGATTCTCAGGAGAATATCGGGAAGCTCGATGTTGTAGTGAGGATAGATTATCAGGAAACGGCAGAAACGCTTGCGGGAAGGAAGCTTTCGCTGACGTTGACAGATGATCAAAAACAGATTTCCCATTCTCTTCCCCTTAACGATGGAGAGCAGACATTCTCATTTAACGGCAAAACAATCACAGCTGACATCGCCCTCCACAATCCACAGGATGCTCCCCTTGGCGGAAACGACAAGGTGGGGTTTTATCTGGTGGAATTTACAGGCGTGCCCTTTGGTGCTGCTTACCGCTTAAAATTAGAAGGGAATGGGTATCAGTCCGCCCAGAGCTTCGGGATTTCCAACAGTGAATATGCGCCTAAAATTTATTTCAGTGCGGAAAGCGGCGGCTTTGCCTTGGGTGACACGACGGGGGACAAGTCCATTGACCAGAAGGATTTGGACCTGGTGGCCAAGTTTCTTGGAGAAGCTGACGGTAAAGCAGATGTAAACCTGGACGGTGTCATCGATATTACCGATATTGCCCTGGTTCATCATAACATGGTTGAGCCGCGGGAGGCGGAAATCCTTTATGGCCCTATGGTTGCTCCAGCTTCGGCGATTGACAGTGAAACCACAAAAGAAGCGCTGGAACAGGGCGGCACCATTATTGTAGACAATAATTTAGAGGATTTATTTGTAGATAACGGCAACGCTGTTAAATTGGAACAAACAGATCCAAACAAGAATGTATGCGAACTTCCCATTGTTTTTAAAACCGCCAAGCAGATGAGCGAGATCAATATTATCTCCCCTGCGGGAGCAGACGGCGCCTTGGAAAAGGGAAGGACATTGGTGGAGTATGTTGATGCAGACGGCGAGGCCAAGACACTGGAGATACCCTTTGACAATACTGTGCCGGAAGGCATCCATGCCATTGAACGCAGCGCGGGAGACAGCACAGTTGTTATTAAGCTGGGGAACCGTGTTGCTGTCAAAAAGATTACCATTACAGTGGAAAAGGTTATAGGAGAAGACGGCAAGGCTACCTATGCCATTATCGACAGGATCGAATTTCTGAAGGATATTATTCCGGAGAATATTGACTTGGGCGCTTCCATCCCCAAGAATGTTTACGCAGAGCCTGGCGATAAGACAGCAACCCTTGGATGGAAGAAAGTGGATAATGTTGACGGCTATATTGTCAGATATGGCGAATCTGAAACCTCAATGACCCTTCAGCAGAAGGTAGGTTCCAACGAGGCTGTCATTGTTGGATTGGAAAACCTGAAACCATATTACTTTACTGTGACAGCGTATAACGGCAGCTGGACCGGAAAACCTTCTGCCGCTGTAACCTGCATTCCCCAGCCCAGCAAGGTTCCGCTGCGCCCTGATAACCTTTCGCTGCATCCGGAGGACAGTGCCATTACTGTCAGCTGGAAGAAGACCGAAGATGCGGAGTTTTACAATGTTTACTACAAGGAATCGTCCGAGTCCGCGTTTGGGTTGGCGGCGGAGAAGACTCCTGGGACGTCCTTTACTGTGACCGGCCTTACCAACGACGTTTCCTATGATTTCTATGTCACAGCAGGGAACCAAATAGGCTTTGGTCCAAAGTCGCTGACCGCCACCGGTGCGCCGGAAAAAGAGGTTCTGAAATTCCCAGAGCTGCCCACCCTTAACCGGATTCCCAATTCGGACATTATCAAGGTCACGATGAACGAACCTGGAAACGTTTCTGCGGAATACAATGGGAAATTTGACATCAAATGGGTCTATGATGAGGATTTTGAAACCCATTGGACTGCCCAGCGGTGGGGAAGAAGTAGCCGCTTTACCTTTGAGTTTAATGAAGAAAAGAGCATGGATTACCTGATCTATGTTCCCAGACTCAACAAGGGATACCCGGAATCCATTGGAAAATATTCCGTAACCGTATGGGATAAGGATGGGAATATGACCCATCTGACCTCTGACCAGGGCAAATTGGACGGAGATAATGCCGGGGATGTGGCCGCTCCCTGGGTCCGCAACGATCCTGCAAAAACAGGTTATGCGATCCTGCCCTTTGAGCGCAACGACCATATCAAGAAGATCTGTGTAATGGTGCGGCAGATAAACGGTTCACCAAAGCCCACTCCATCTCTATCTGAAATCGCCTTCTACACATATGACGACATTGACGACAGCATTGCCGCGCTCTTTACAGATAATACCTATACCGTGATCAGCCCCTCCGCCACCCAGGCGAGAATCGACGAGCTTCGCGCCCGCTTGGAGAGTTCAGACGGTTATTATGTCAACAAGGACATCCTGACAGATGAGCTGGATCTGGCTCAAGCCCTGCTGAATGGGGATAGCTCTAAGCTAGGGGCTATTATGGACAATGTACAGTCCCGCAACGCCTCCGGCGACAAAAAGAAAATCAACACCTTCCAACCCTTGGGCGTGGCCGCTGAGGCCAACAAGCAGATCGTCATTTACGCCCAAATCCCCGAAGGTGAAACCGTCACCCTTGTGCCAACCCAGCATTTTGCGGAGGCCGCCAAGTGGCCAGGCAGTTCGGTCCAGCTTGTCAATGGGCGCAATATTATTACAATTCCAAGCATTAACAATATTTCGCCTCAAAAGGGCGGTTCTCTCTACCTCCAGTATTCTGGTTCCAAGGCCAGCGAAATTAAAATGCAGATCCGCGGCGTTGGCGCCACAAAGATCCCCATGCTGGAGCTCTCCGATTGGCATGAGCTCAGCGAGAGCGAAATCAAAGCGAGGATTACGGACTATACAGCAGAGCTGAACAGCTACTATACCGCCAAACTGAGCGGAATGAACAGTAATACGATCCAAACCCATTTCCTCAACGCCACTGAAATAGCCCTTCCTCACGTTCTTCTTTCGCTGCCCGCCTCCCAGGTGCGCGCTGCCCTTGGATCGGACGGGGTGCAGACCCTCTACAACAACGGCCTTGCATGGGAAGAACTGATGCAGATTATGTATCGCACCCATGGTATCGATGAGGCGGATTTAGAGGCGTCCCAGTCCAGGCACAACATCCGCTATATGAGGATGTTCGGAAAGGCCTTTATGTATGCCAGCGGCAACCACATCGGCATCGGGTATGGGTCCTGCTCCGGAGTGGTTGCGGGAAGACCTACCTCTGTCACCGGAAATTCCAGCGGCTTGTTCGGATGGGGAATTCACCATGAAATCGGCCATGTGATGGATACCCTGGGCAAGGCCGAGATCACCAACAACATCTATGCCCTGTTCGGCCAGACCTACGACAACGGCCAGAACGCCCTCACCTCCCGTCTGGAAGCCTCCAACAAATATGAAAAGATATTTGACAAGGTGACCTCTGGGCAGAAGGGTATGTCCAACGATGTATTTGTAAGCCTTGGCATGTACTGGCAGCTTCACTTGGCCTATGACGGGGCAAAGGACAACTTCTATAATGAAGTGAATAAGGCGCTTAAGAACTACTCCGGTACCACGGACGAGAGGTTCATGGCAGCCGCGAGCGCTGTTTCCGGATACGACCTGACGGAATTCTTTGAGAGCTGGGGCCTTAGCCCGACGGGCCAGGGCGGGGCTGCTGAGGAGCGTAAGCTTCAATACCTGACGGATGAGTCCCGCAGGGAGCGCCTCAAAGAAACCCAAAAGCAATCCGGCACTGTGGGGATTACCGCTTCCTATAATAGGGATACCAGGGAAGCCACGGTCAATATTACCCCCGTCTCCGGCGCAAAGATGACAGGCTATGAAATCAGCCGTGAGCTGAACGGCAAAACGGAGCCTGTTGCATTCCTCTCTACAAAATCCAACGTCACAACCTGGAAGGATACCCTTGGCTCAGTCAACAACAAGGCCGTCAGGTATTCCGTAAAGGCGATTGACATTCTGGGCTATGTGATCGATGAGGCTGTTTCGACTCAGGTGGATATCTCCCACGACAATTTAATCAAAAAGGAAAGCTATACCTGGGACAGCTCTGACCTGTCCAACGGCGTCCTGACCGCAGCTTTCAGCGGAGACCTTTCTGTTGCGGGCGTCAAGTTTAGCGACTTCCCGGCAGACGCTCAGGCTGCTGAGATACCTGAAAAACAGGAGACTCCTTCCGAGAAGAAGGAGGAAACCGAAGGCCCAACCGGCGGCTCAGAAGAGGATGCAGGGCTTTCCGGGAACGAAAATACCAACACGGAGGCCGATGATCCCAATGAGCCCAATACCGAAGAAGGCGTTGGCGATGGGACAGAAGGGAATACAACAGAAGAGCCCTCCACCTCTTCCGAATCTCAGACCAATGAAGAAGAGGGGATCAGCGCCCAATCTGATGAGGAACACCCGGTTGACCCCGGTACATCCGGCGATATACAAGATGATGCCCAGGGCATGTCCGACAGTTCCTCCGATGCTGCAGACAGCAGCTCCAGCGCGGAACCCAGCGATTCTTCTGATGCTCCCAGCAGTTCTTCTGATACTGCTGACAGCAGCTCCAGCATGGAACCCAGCAGTTCCTCCAATGCTGCTGACAGCAGCTCCAGCACGGAACCCAGCAGTTCTTCCGATGCTTCAAGCAGCAGCTCCAGTACAGAACCCAGCAGTTCCTCCGATGCTTCAAACAGCAGCTCCAGCAGTTTTTCCAGCGCCGCAAGCAGCAGCTCCGGTGCCGAATCTACCAGCTCCTCCAGTGCTCCCAATACCCCCGGCGAAGCAGGGGAGACAGACAATGCCGGTATGGCCAAGACTGCAAAGGCTGGAACGGTTACTGTTGAGGCCAGTGTTGATGGAACCACCTTCACGACGGTTCTGGAACTGACCTATGAAGAGATTCAGGCCAAAGCGGATAAGCTCCACTTCTTTACCCGGAAGGACCACGATGGCAGTATCTGCCCCTTTGACGCAAAACTCATCCGAATCAGCGGACTGCCTGCTGGCTTCCAGGCTGAATCCATTGACTTTGCGGAATACCCCGGCGACTACATTGCATTCGGCGAGAACGGAATCGGCCTTATGGCCAAGGACTATAACTGCGGCGGCGATGTCATCAAGGCGGGAACGCTGGTTGTCACTGGCAGCTTCCGTGGAAACCCGGTGTTCAACACTGTCCGCGTATACGGAAAGTCCCAGTCCGGGGATATGGCGGGAGACGGCGAACTGGCCGAAACGGATAAGGCGGTCATCGAAGGAGAGGTGTACCTCTTTGCCGCCCTTCCTGAGTCCGGGGATATGGCGGAAATCGACAATGGCCTTTGGATTTTTGTTCCTAAGCAGCAGGGGGATACTATGTCAGAGGAGGACCAGGGATGCGTCAACAGCGTGCTGCCTACCGAGATTATGGCGGAGCTTTACCGGACGGACGATCCGGAAAGCAGCGCATCTAAGCGCGCCACCAGCTACACCCGCTGGATTCCCTCTCCGACATACGAGACAATGCCTGCTATCATATTGGAGGACTAATCACACATGAAATATCTTGGTAAGTTTTGGACGATTCTGCTGGCCTCAGCGGCAGTTCTGGCTGTATGTATGGCGACGGTCTTCGCCGATGGGGAACAGCCTAGGGTCATTTTGAAAGAAAGCGGCATCCAAAATCAATATGTCCTAAGGCTGGAGAATTTCAGCAGCAAGTTTGAGTCGGTACAGTTTGATATTTGCGTAA
>CATJCP010000219.1 GCA_949737515.1 uncultured Oscillospiraceae bacterium
CCCAAAAGAGGATGGCCGATGTGGGCAAAAGGGGCCCGTATCTGATGGGTGCGCCCGGTAATCAGCTCCACCTCTGCCAAGGTAAACCGCCCGCGCTCCTGGATCACCCGGTACCGGGTCAGGATATTTTTACAGCCAGGCCGTCTTTGGTCAAAGACCTCTACCTGGTTGGCGGCACTGTCCTTGCGCAGGTATCCAGAGAGGGTGGCCTGTTTTTTCTCCAGTCTCCCATGGAGGATACAGAGGTAGTATTTGTGCAGCTCCCGGTCCTTGATCTTCTGGTTGAGAATACGCAGGGTTTCGGCATTTTTCGCGGCCAGAACGATCCCCTGGGTGTTGCGGTCAATGCGGTTGCACAGGGCGGGGGCAAAGGTATTTTCCTCGTCGGGGCGGTATTCCCCTTTTTCATAAAGGTACCGCTGGGCGCGGTTGATCAGGGTATCGGCGGAGTTGGAATTGTCCTCGTGGACCACCAGCCCTGCGGGCTTGTTCAGCAGCAGGAGGTTTTCGTCCTCATACAGGACGTCCAGTACACCGGAAGCAGCGAGGAAAGCATGATGGTCGTCCGCATCCAGAAAAAATTCGTCGCCGATATACAGTTGGAGCTTATCCCCTGTCTGGAGCCGGGTGGATATTTCGCACCGCTTGCCGTTGCATTTGATCCGTTTCATCCGCAGGAATTTGTACATGAGAGACTGGGGGAGGGAGGGGACCGCCTTGGATAAAAACTTGTCCGCCCGCTGGCCGCTGTCGTTGGGGCCAATTAAAAATTCATGCATGGTGTCTGCTCCTGTTTATAGTTAAATTTTTGGATAGGGCTTACCCAAAGTTTCTCTCACATCCGAGCTGCTTTTTATTATATACTATCCTACATTTGGATTCAACAGGGATACCGGCCGTAATGTTTTGAAAAAGTTTGGGATAGCTGTTTCATATTCATTGGGACTCCCTTCAGATTTTTTATAAAATATGGTATACTGAAAATGAAAACGATGCAGGACAAGCACACCTGATTTGACGGCAAGGGGAAGGATGGAGAATATGGATCAGAAAAAGCCAGAAGCAAAGGCACAAAAGAGGCCTGCCGGCAAAAAATTCCGGGAGGGGAAAGGGACAGAATCCCCGCGTCCTTTCAAAGAGGCTCCCCCAGAGAAATCTGTTCCCTCAGAGCGGGTGGGGAAGACGAAAACAGAACGAAAAAAGGAACCCCTGAAAGGGCAGTGCCCCCATTATCGGAAATGCGGGGGCTGCCAGCTGCAGAATATGGAATATCCCAAGCAGCTGGAGTGGAAGCAGCGGCTGGTGGAAAGGCTGCTTGGAAATTTTTGCAGAGTAGAGCCGATCCTGGGAATGGAGAATCCCTTACACTATCGAAATAAGGTATCCGCCGCCTTTGCCACTGACCGCAGCGGCAGGAGCATTTCCGGCGTATACCAGTCCAGCACCCACCGAATCGTCCCGGTAGACCGGTGTATGATTGAGGACAGTAAGGCGGATGAGATCATTGTGACGATTCGCGGGCTGCTGAAAAGCTTCCGCATTGTTCCCTACAACGAGTATCGGGGCACCGGTACGCTGCGCCATGTGCTGGTAAAGCGCGGATTTTCCACAGGGGAAGTCATGGTGGTTCTGGTGACAGCGACCCCTATTTTCCCGGCAAAAAACCGCTTTGTCCAGGCCCTGCGGGAGCGCCATCCAGAGGTGACGACAGTAATACAGAACATTAACCCAGGGTTCACCAGTATGGTGCTGGGAGAGCGGGAAAAGCCTCTTTATGGCAGCGGGTATATTGAGGACAGGCTGTGCGGGCTCCGCTTCCGAATCAGTGCCAAGTCCTTTTATCAGGTAAACCCAGTTCAGACAGAGGTCTTATATGGTGAGGCGGTGGAGTTGGCCGGACTGACAGGCAGCCAGCGGGTGATCGACGCATACTGCGGCATAGGGACCATTGGCCTGATCGCCAGCGAAAAAGCGGGCAGGGTGATCGCTGTGGAGCAGAACCCTGACGCAGTGCAGGACGCCAGAGCCAACGCCAAGCTGAATCAGATTGAGAACATAGATTTTTACTGCGACGATGCGGGGGACTTCCTGATGGAGACGGCGGAGAGACAGGAGAATATTGACGTGGTGTTTATGGATCCTCCCCGTGCCGGAAGCAGCGAGAGCTTTCTTTCTGCTCTCGCGGTCCTTTCGCCGGAGCGGGTGGTGTATATCTCCTGCAATCCGGAGACGCTGCAGAGGGATTTAAAGTTCTTGGTGAAGAAAGGGTTTCGGGTGGAGAGGATCCAGCCAGTGGATATGTTCCCTTTTACCAAGCACGTTGAGACCGTAGTATTGATGTCAAAAGTACAGAAGTAAATACCGAAAAAGGCTTGAAAGCAAGGCATTTCCGAGAGTTAAGAGTGCGTTTCTC
>CATJCP010000220.1 GCA_949737515.1 uncultured Oscillospiraceae bacterium
GAACCCGATGGTGGAGGCCCAGATGCTGGATGCCAATCTGTATCCGGAGCTGGTGGAACGGTATGGGATCACCAGAGTTCCTTTTGTGATTCTTAATGACGAGACCACCTTTACGGGGCCGAAAACGATTGAAGAGCTGGTGGGGATGCTCGGGTAGGGATGTGAAAGGGGGAGACGATCAGGTTTTTTACATCTCCCCCGACAGTTCTATGACGTTACCAGGTATAATTATAATCGATTTCGTATTCGGCCATGGCGTCTTCGTTCAGCTCAAAGCCCAGACCCGGGCGGTTTGAAAGCCGGATGTAGCCGTCTTGATCAACCATGGTATAGGTTTCGGGCGTCTGGATATAGTCTCTGCGGTCCGGCGTCCAGACAACGGGGTCATAAGGATACTCCAGGAAAGGAACATCTCCGATGCCGCAGCACAGATGGGCGTTGGCAATCAGGCCGATGCCGTTTGACCAGGTGTGTGGGGAGAAAACGGCTCCCAGCTGTTTTACAAAGTCAGCCGTTTTCCGGCATTGGGAGATACCGCCGCAGGTAGCGGCATCCGGCTGGAACACATCCAGACAGCCCCGAAGTGCCAGTTCCCGGAATTCCTGCTGGCTGCGGTTCATTTCGCCGCCGGCGATTCGCAGATCCACCATGTCCCGGAGTCGCTGCATACCCTCATAGTCGGCACGGTAAAGGGGTTCTTCAAACCAGTATACATTGAGTTTTTCCAATTCCCGGGCTACCTGCACTGCTTTTTTCAGATCCCAGGGGGTTTCGACGTCATGGGCCATGCGCCAGCCCTGATTTGCGTCGACCATGAGTTCCAATTTGTCGCCCACGGCTTCCCGAACAGCTTCGACAACGGCCAGGTCTTCTCTCACATCCGGGTGGTGGAAGCGTATTTTCATGGCTTTAAAGCCCTGTTCCGTCAAATGTTTTGCCTGTTCCGCGCGCACGTCTTTGGACACAAGGGCGCCGCAGGAGGCGTAAGCAAGAACCTTGTTCGACGCGCCGCCCAACAGCTTATAAACTGGCTGTCCGGTGATTTTGCCCATCAGGTCCCACAGCGCCAGATCAAGGGGCCAGCAGCGCCCGTAGTGGAAATCAATGTTGTCAATGACGCGGTTGTGGTTCTCGATTTCAAAAGGATCTTTGCCGATAAAAAGATGCTCGTGTCCCTTGAAGCCATACATCAGGTCGCCGGAGCCGATGCCGGTAAAACCCTCATCCGTATGGACGAATACCAGCGTAGTGGAAAAATTCGTTCGGGGTTTGGTATCCCAGGATGGCAGAAAGGGAGGATCAAGGGGTTTCACATAGGTTTTGATTTCGATATCGGTAATCTTCATAATAAGGTGTTCCTCCATAAACGCAGGGCGGCGCGCGGCCGCCTCTGCTTAACCTTTCTGCCGCTTATTGGATCAGTCCTTTAGCGGCAAGCCATTCCCGCGCCACGTCTTCGGGTTCCATTAAATCTACGGCCACTTTGGCATTCATTTCGGCCATTTCACCGTCGGTGAAAGCGTCCTGGAGCCGTTCGATCTGCGCGACGATGTCGGGATGCGCCTCATAGAAGTCAGTGCGCATGATGGGGACGGAATAGTGGGGAGGGAAGAAGCCTAAATCGTCCTCCAGCACGACCAGGTCGTATTTGGCGATTGCCCCGTCAGTGGCATAACCCACCACAATATCCAGTTCGTCGTTGGTCAGCGCGGAATAAGCCAGGTTAATTTCCATTTCAGTAATGTTTTTGAAATCAAAGCCATACATATCGCAGAGGGGAACGTAGCCGTCACCGCGGCCCCGGAATGTAACATCCATGCCGAGACGGACATCCTTCTGATGCTCGATCAGATCGGAATAGCAGGAGGGTTTGCCGAAGCGTTCCCAGGACTTCTGGGTCATCGACATGCAGTAAGTATTGTTGAATCCCAGGGGTTCCATAACGGTAAAGCTAAACTGGGAGGCGTACTCATCTTTGTCGACGGAGAGAACCTCTTCCAGAGGGGTGCCGGGGATATACTCATGTCCCAGAATATTCATGTACATGCCGCCGGTATAGTCCACAAACATATCGATATCACCGTCGGCCAGCGCCTGGTTTGCCGCCGCGGAAGCGGACAGGCCGGGCAGGGCTTCCACTTTGTGGACCGTGTTTTCCTGGAGCAGAATCGTCATAATCCATGCCATGATGTACTGTTCGGTGAAACCCTTGCCGCCGCAGACAACCTGGATGGGTTCCACATCCTCAGCCGTGTCGGAAGCGGCTGTCGTTTCCCCGCTTTCGCTGGCCGGCGTCGTGGTTTCGCTGTTATTTTCCGGCGCCGTGGTTTCGGTGTTGGCGTCTTTTGCCGCGGTTGTGGCCGCTCCCTTGTTATCGGATTTGCCGCCGCATGCCGTGAGTAAGCCTGCAATCATAATCAGGCACAGAAACAGGGCTGTAAGTCTGTTGCTTTTTCTCATAATTTCCTCCTTTTTCGGATGTGTCTGTTCCAACAGACATTGTGTTGGGTAAAGATGTCTGATAGGGGGGTTATTGTTTTTGACCGTTCCGGCTGCCGCCTCTGAAGGTGCGTTTGGAAATGGTCTTTTCGGCCAGGAGCAGAAGCCTGTCTACCAAAAGGGCCAGAATGGCGGTAGGAATCGCGCCGGCCACCGTATATTCGTCGCGGAGCAGATTGACGCCTCTGTAGATGACCTGACCCAGGCCTCCTGCGCCGATGAAGGCAGATATGGTGGTGGTGGCGATGGCCATGGTGGTGGCGGTGCGAAGACCGGCCATAATAACGGGAAGGGCCATAGGCAGCTCAACGCTTACAAGAATCTGCATGTTTGTCATGCCCATACCCTTGCCCGCATCAATCAGCGTTGCGTCCACCCCCAGAATGCCGGTGTAAACATTTCTCAGAATCGGAAGCATCGCATACATGGTGATGGCGACAATGGCGGGTTTGGAGCCGATGCCCAGGATGGGAAGCAGCAGGCCGAACATTGCCAGGGAGGGGATGGTGTAAATAACGGATACGATGCCAATCACGATACCGCCCAGTTTTTTGTGGCGAGTCAGGAAAATACCCAAAGGGATGCAGATGAGCGACGCGATTAGTATCGAAATGCCCGCGATACATATATGCTGCCACAACCCCTCCAGCAGCATGGAGGTCTGCTTTGTATAGACATTGATCACTTTTTCAAATAGACTCATAGCACAATAATCCTTTCTCCGGTCTTTTGCGCGGGGTCATCGTACGACCGCCTGCAAAATGGTCTTGTAGGACACGCTTCCAAGGGCCCTGGTTCCGTCTACCACCGGCATCTCCGGCATGTTGAGTTCGTTCATCCGGCTGTTGGCCATTTGGATATTCAGGTCATATTCCAGGTGAGGAACTTTGCTGACAAGCTGCTGGATTTTTATTTTGCCGTCTTTGCAGTTTTTGACTTCATCGGAAGAAACCATTCCGAGCAGGTTGTGGTTTTTGTCGGTTACTACAAGGCTCTGGTTCTGTTCGAGAAGGGGGGACCCGAACAGTTCGCTGATGTGCGTGTCTCCCGGAATCAGATTATCATGATTTTTGGCAATGTCGCCTACCGTGATAGTTGCGGCGGCCCCCAGGTTTTTGCTTCGGCGTTCCTCGCCGATAAATCCTCTGATAAAATCATTGGCCGGATTTTCCAGCATTTCCTGGGGCGGCGCAAGCTGCTGGATTTTCCCCTGGTACATGAAAGCGATGCGGTCGGACATTTTGATGGCTTCATCCATGTCATGGGTGACAAAAACAATCGTTTTTTTCATGGTACTCTGGATATTCAGCAGTTCATCCTGAAGCTGTTCCCGGCTAATTGGGTCCAAAGCGGAGAAGGGTTCGTCCATCAGCAAAATGGGAGGGTTTGCGGCCAGACTGCGGATCACGCCTATCCTTTGCTGCTGGCCGCCGGACAGCTGCGCAGGGTAACGGTTGAGAAAAATGTCGGGATCCAGAGAAACCAGGTGCATCAGTTCATTGATTCGGTCCGTATAAGCCTGATTCATCTCCATACCGATCAGTTTGGGAACGATGTTGATGTTTTTCCGTATTGTCATATGAGGAAACAGGCCGATTTGCTGGATCACATATCCGATTCCCCGCCGCAGGTGAACCGGATTCACGGAATCGCTGTCCTTATCGTCTATAAAGATCCTGCCTTCGGTGATGTCGTTGAGTCTGTTGATACATCTGAGTAACGTTGTTTTTCCGCAGCCTGAAGGTCCGATTAGTGAAACCAGTTCGCCTTTGTTGATATGGAGATTCACATCTTTGAGAACCTGATTATCTCCATATGATTTACAGAGATTTTCGATACGAATCATTCTTTCCTCTTTTCCGACGCATTTACCGCGTCAATTCAGGCAGATTTGACAGTTTGCTTTCAAACTTTCCATATTTATGTTTAGACTTTGGAGATATCCTGTTCATCCATTCCCAGCTTCCGCATGACAGCATCAAGGGCTTGACGTTTTTCGGGAGGCATGACGGGACGCCGGTAGTGGTCCAGCATCTGCTCCATCCGTTTCCGTATGGATGCGTATAACTCCTGATTGGGTTCCCCCTGGCTTTTGCCGTGGAGGGATACCTGGCCGTACCAGGGCTCGGTGCGGCAATGGTCAAAAGTGTGTTCGGACGTAATAAAAGAAGAGCCGTTTTCTACCACATCCCGGATGGCGTCGAAAGCGAGGGAATCTTCATCTGTCGAAAGTTCGCTGAAGTAGTAACGCATTCTGTCGATGGTTTCGATATCAAGAAGGAACTTTTCGTAGCTTACGGTGTTAAAAGAGTGGAGGGAACCGGCCGCGTGCATAACCAGATTGGCTTTTTCGTTGAAGGATTCAAACAGGCTCATGGCGCTTTCCACGCCGGCCTGGGCGGTTAAGCCGCCGGCGTTGGACATACCGCCGCCGCTTCTGCAGGGAAATCCATACTTTTTGCTTAACAGCGCACCGTAGCGGGCCTCTTTTAAAAATCCGGGACATGCGTTGGAAACGTTCATATTCCTCATGTCGCTGACCGTGGCGGCAAAACCGTAGACAATGGGGGTACCGGGTTTTATCATCTGCGCATAGACGTTTGTGCCGAGAATCTCTGCATTGGCTATGGAAATATTGCCTGACAGGGTAATGGGTCCGGTCCCTCCTGCCATGGGTCCGGGGGCGATGACCAGGGGCTGTCCGTTTTTCGCACAGACGTCGATGGTTTCCAGCGTGGCGCGGGTGATGCCCAGGGGGCTTAAGGTTGAAATCAGGTTAAAGCTGCAAGGTGTGTCTTCTATGCTGCCGTCAAAAACAATCTTCAGCATTTCCATGATATGCTCGGCCTGAGGACCGCCGCCGCATACGGAAAAAAGGGCTTTGTCCGACCTGCAGAGTGTGGCATATACCATGATTTCAGCGGAAATGGAGGCTTCGATGTCCGAGGGCTGCGCCAGTATTCCTCCGTTGATGGAAAAAGCGTCGCTTTCCTGGACGATGGCCGCCAGATTTAAAAAGTCGTCAAAAAGAGCAGGCCGTATGGTTCCGTCCTTTTCACATATCCCGGGACTTCCATATCCCGGCGTAACGTATAGGTTTTCCATGTTCATATGAACATGATACCTGCTGTTGCGGGCATATACGGTAAATTCCTTTTTGGCGGCGGCGACGGCGTCCGCCACCTGCTTTTCGGTAAAGTATGCGCGGTTTCCCTCTATCCGGACGCCTCCGCGGCGAAGGGTTTCTAACGCTTCGCCGGATTGAAAAGCCATGCCGGTTTCAGAAAGGAGACGCAATGAGTTCTGGTGAATGCGTTCGACAATCTGTTCGTCACGTGTCATCTTATTTTCTCCAAATATCTGTTATTTAACCCGTTTCAGAAGTTCTTCTGCTTTTGCGTCAAGGAAAGCCAGCTGCTCGGGCGAAAGTCCGGAACCGGGATTGTCGGCAAGAATTTTGTCGATTCGTTCCGCAATGCGGCCGTACAACTCGGATTCTTCCGTGGTGACACGGCGGCGTGTCTCGATTTCGGGATACCATACCTCTTCGCGGAATCTTTCCAGGGTGTTTTCTTCGCTGAGGTAGTTGCCGGCAGGGCCTACGTCCCTGATCAGATCTAGGTCAACCTCGCCCTGAACCCCTCTTAAGTAACTCTTAATACCGTTGATTTTGTCATTGGCCCAGACCACGGCTGCGGGACAGATGTTCACGCAGTGGTCATGCAGTCCCATATCGTGTACGATATTGGATTTGCTGAGGAGCGTAGATAAAATCTGGTAGGAGATTTCCCCGGCGGACTGCTGGTCGAATGTGCGTACGTCGGAACAGCCGCAGGTGCCGTAAAAGGGAAGCTGATAGTAATCAGCCATCTCGGAGGAAGCGGCCACCATCATATGAAATTCAGGGCATGCATAGCTTGCGATGGTAGATTTCATGTCGATAATGGACGGCATGGAGCCGGCGATAAAAGGAGCGCCTTCCCGCACAAGCTGGGTGATGACAAGTCCCGCCAGTATCTCCGAAAAACACTGTGCCAGCGTAGTGGGCCGGTCCATGGGCGCGGTTCCGCCCATCATGCAGTAAGGCATGTAAACGGTGGGAATCCCGTTGGAGGCGACTACGAACAGTTTCTCCGTACTCTCAATGGGGTGGGTAAGAGGGGGAATGGGTTCGCAGTAGTTGAAAATAAACGGTTTTTCCGCCAGCTTCTCATGGCCGCCGGCCAGATGCGCGGCAATGTCGATGATTTCCTGCAGACCGTCTATGTCGTTGGTGGAGAAGTTGATGGTCTTTTCCATGTATTTACAGGATTCGATAAATGCCATCTGGGACTGGATTTGGGGGGCGACGTCCTGAATCAGTCCGACGGAAAGCACAAAGTCGATATTTTCGCAGTTGCTGGCGATTTTGCACATGGTTTCGATGTCTTTCAGCAGCATGGGGCGTGCTTTGTTTGTCCTGTAATCGACGATTTGTTCCATATCGTTATGGGTGCCGAAATAAACCCTGTTAGATTTGTTGATTACCATGCGGGGATTGCCATCCATGCCGTAAAGGGTGATTTCCTTTGGCGCCGCGTTAAGCGCCCATTTTACCAGGGAACGGGGGATGTGCAGCATTCCGTTTTCGTCGGGAACGATGCCTTTTTCGGCGAATTTTTTCAGCGTGCGCCCGCCGGTAATCTTCATTCCGATTTCTTCCAGAATGCGAAGCGCTCCTTCATTGATTTTTTCTTTCATTTCGGCGGTGAGGATATTGAATTCGATATTGCGTTCGATATCGTATGTTTCGCGGTCTTTCATATGCTCCTCCTTGGTCTGGCATTGTCGATGCCTGTTTTTAGTTTTCGCCTGTACGCAGATATTTGTTCAGCTGCTCTTTGCTCATATTTCCGATACCCAAATCCTCGAGGGTATAGCCGGTGGAGCACAGGTCCCGTTTCAGAATGGCTTCGGCCAGGGTAATCATGGAGTCGATCACGGGCGTCTTTACGCCGTACTGGCGTCCCAGCTGGCTGTATACGTTGCAGCCGATGGGGATGTCTTCGGTGATGTACCGGTTTTCCATCGTGAAAGGGCCGGTGCCGTACTGTATGGGGTCCTGTTCGTCAAAAGGAATCACATAATCCGGTCCCATATATTCTTGACCCAATACGTTCTCTCTGGAAAAGAAATGTTCTTTTTCGTAAGGCTGTATGCCTACGCCCATGGCTTTTGCCAGCTCGCATTCTTCCAGATAGAAGCTGTACTGTACCTCGGAGATGCCTTCGCAGTAAGCGTGGGAGTAAATCGAGAACTTCTTTTTGTCGTCTCCGAAGATACGGCCGAAATTCTGCATTGTGGACACGCCGAGGATTGTGCCGGGGCAGTGGAGCACCGGATTCACATTGGAGAGGGCGGTGTCGAGAGCGGTGTCTGCCGCGCTGGGACCGTCGCCAAGGGTCACTGCATCGAAAGAGGGGAGGTATTTGGACGCCTCGATAAAGCTTTTTGTATCACAGGCGGGCATAGCGGCGCCTCTGAGTGTGATGGCCCGATAATAAACGCGTACCCGGTTGGTGGGTATTTTTCCTGCCATATCAATCCGGCTGCCGTAAGTAGAGCTGCTCCATCCGCCGACAATTACTTTTTTGCCGCAGTCGGCTTCCCGCATCATTTTTCTCATCAGCAGGGAACCGAAGTTGTCCGGGAACAGCATGATAACCTGTCCGTCCTCCAGATGGGGAATCATTTTTTCGAACATGGGACGGTGGCCGAAAACGGTGGTTCCCACTACGATGATGCCGGCTCCTTTGATGGCTTCGGCCACATCGGTGGTAACTTTTTCCATCATAGCCAGCCCTTCTCTCTGGAAACCGTACAGATTCATCTGTTCGCCGTAAAATTTAATACCGGCTTTGTCCAGGTTGCGGAGGGAATTTTCCGCGAAAGGCATTACGTCGCAGATACGTACTTTTGCCCCGCCCAGCGCGCAGTCTGCGGCGATGGCCTTTGCCACGTTGCCGCCGCCTAATACGGCAATAGGCAGCTCCTTAAGGTATTCCATGTTTGACATTTCTTTTCCTCCTGTAAATAATATTGTTTGAATGTTTTTGTTAGGTATTATTATTCATATTCTTTAAATAATTCCCGGAACGGACCGATATCGCCGATTACATGATAAACATGTTCTTCGCCCGGGAATAGGCCTTCTTTGATATCCTTCACATACTGTTTGTAAGCATCTACAATCACGGGAGCGAGGTCGCAGTATTTTTTGATAAATTTCGGCGTGAAAGCCTGGAACAGGCCGATGGTATCGGCAAATATGGTCAATTGTCCGTCGCATTCTCTGCCGGCGCCGATGGAGAGAACGGGGATGGCCAGCTTTTGGGCGATAAAAGCGGTGACTTCCGGGGGAACCGCTTCTACTAATAGAAAGCTGGCGCCCGCTTTTTCAACTGCCAGCGCGTCCTCGATGACCGCCCGGGCGCTTTCCACGGTGCGTCCCTGTGCCTTATGCCCGCCCAGAACGCCTGACGACTGGGGGGTAAGACCGATATGTCCGCAGACAAGAATGCCTGCATCCCGAATTGCCCGTATCTGTCCGGTCACGCTTTTGCCGCCTTCCAGCTTGATTGCGTCCACGCCGCCTTCTTTGAGGAATCGGACGGCGTTTGCGACAGCGTTTTCACAGCTGATTTGGTAGGAACCAAAAGGCATATCGCCGACGATAAAGGTGTCCGGCGCTCCCCGGCGTACGGACTGACAGTGGGAAATGCAGTCGTCCATCGTTACGGGAATTGTGCTGTCGTATCCCATGTCAACCATGCCCAGAGAATCGCCCACCAGAATCATTTCAATGCCCGCCTGTTCCGCGAATGCGGCGAAAGGGGCGTCGTAAGCCGTAATCCAGGTGATTTTCTCTCCTGATGCCTTCATTTTTGCAAAATCCTGAATTGTTTTTTTCATAATCGTCGTTCACCTTCCTTGTAGAAATATTATGTGATGCCTTACGATATACAAATATGTTCTATAATATAGAATAAAATATAAAAATATCTTGTATTACAGAATACATGTTGTATGATATGGATTATACATTGTTTTGTGAAAATGTCAATAAAAAAAGAATAAATGATAGAAATTTGTAGGATAGTAACAATAATTGGCGCGGTGATAATTGAAAAATTAACGTAAAATTACTAATTTACAAAATATAATTATTCATATATACTATATTTATGGGAATACTGTAGCTTGATAAATCAGACCGGAAAAGCTTGATTTGAAGGAATGCGTTAAAATATTTTCAAAATAATGTTCTGTAATATAGAACATAATGGGCGCGGTTTTACAGAATGGGGATACGGCCGAAACCATTCTGCAAAAGGATTCCGAAACTATTCGGGAGCGGCCCGGGAGGCAGACTTCCATCATAGATTTCAGTTGTAAAATATTGTGGGCGTATGATATAATGTGAACGCTTAGGGGTAAAGTTGCCTTGGCGGCGTGTTCCTTCGAGATTGGTGAGAACATGTCCCTGTCCACATACATATGCATGATAAAAAATATTGAGGTTGGTTATATGGATACAAATGCTGTCAATGACGCTTTTACGGAAAAAACGGATTCCCATAATAAATCGGAACCCTCCATTCAGTCGATTAACCGTGCCGTTCAGATTCTGCGGTGCTTTGAGAAGAAAACCCAGATGACCCTGGCTGAAGTGTGCGCCGAGGTGGGACTTCATAAATCCACGGTATATGGGATTATGACTACGCTGAAAAACAACGGCTTTCTGGATAAGGATTATGGAACGGGGGTGTACCGGCTTGGTATAGAGTTATACAAGCTGGCCTCCCATGTGAACGTGGATATTCGCAGTATCTGCAATCCATTTGTCCATGAGCTTTGCGCGCTGACGGGCGAAACGGTGAATTTTGTGGTTCCCGATGAAAATTACGTTATTTATATTGAAAAATGCGAGAGCAAGCATTCTATGCGTATCAGCACAAACATCGGAGCACGGCTTCCCATGTACTGTACGGCTGTGGGGAAAGCGATACTGGCTTTTGAACCTGATTCGGAAACGGCTTCGCAGCTTCTGGACCGAAGCCGGCTGACCGCTGTCACCCGGTACACGCTGACCAGCAAAAATGATATTTTAAAGGAGCTGGAGCAGATACGGCAGCAGGGGTATGCGATTGACAGGGAAGAGTTTGAATATGGGGTTATTTGCGTCGGGGCGCCTGTGCTCAATGCGGTCGGGACCCCAATAGGGGCGCTCAGCTGTTCGGGGCCTATTCAGCGTATGGAGGCGAATATCGACAGAATCGCTGAGGAGGTTTCCAGGTATGCCCTGAAAATATCGCTAAAACTTCCCTGTTAAAGGTAAGGGGTGCTGCCCGGATGATGTGCTAGGAGGGATGATTATGATGATTTGGCAGGAACGAGACAGAGGAATTAACTATATAAAGGCCCGGGGAGAGCATGTATGTTATGGCATGGGACTGGGGATTATTTTGCTGAATGATGCGTATCCCGGTTTTCCGGGCGACGTGCGCAATCCCAGTGCTTTTCCCTATCCGATTCAGTATGAGATTGCGGAAGGGGTAACAAATAAGACCCTTGTCTACGATAAAAATCCCGCCCAATGTAGGGAAGCAGTGCTTGGGGCGGCGAAAAAGCTGGAGCGGCTGGGCTGCAGAGCCGTTGCGGCGGAGTGCGGATATTTTGCTTTTTTCCAGAAGGACGTGGCGGCCTGTGTGGATATTCCGGTTTTTATGTCCAGTCTTCTTCAGGTGCCTTTGATCCAGGAGGTAATCGGACCCCGGAAAAAGGTGGGGATTATCTGTGCCCAGCGTCAGTATCTGTCCGAGCAGCATCTGGCGAATGTGGGAATTGTCCCGGGAAGTAATTATGTGATTGCCGGAGCACAGGACGAATATGAGGTTTCGGAGTTTGACCATTTATGGAATCCTGAGAAGAGACCGGAGATTCCGGAAGCCTATTATGGGAAGGCGGAGGCCCAGATGGTAAGCTGTGCCCGCCGGTTTGTGGACAAATATCCCGATATCGGCGCGATTATGCTGGAATGTACGGGCATGCAGCCCTTTGCCAGAGCTGTGCAGAGAGAGGTGGAGCTGCCTGTGTTCAGCTGGGGAACCCTTCTGGACTATGCATATTCGGTGGTAAATCACAGGGATTATTATGGTCATGTATAATTGAGAGCGGCTGAAACGGCGGGAGAGACGGGATGGGAGACATTATTTTAAGAGCGTTTTCGCTGGTTCTGATGATTGCCGCAGGGATTTTTATGCGCGCTTTCGGGATTGCAGATGAAAATGCGGCGGCTTTTGCCAAGAAACTGCTGATGTATGTCACGCTTCCCGCCGCCATTATCACGAATTTTTCCGGTATCGGTCACATGGACGGCGGTATGGCTGTGCTGATTCTCATGGGGATTGCCGCGAATCTGATTATGATTGGGGCGGGCGCCTTTTTGACGGGAAGGAAAAGCAGGGAAGAAAGGGCGCTTTACATGAACTGTCTTCCGGCTTATAATATCGGAGCGTTTTGTCTGCCCTTTGTTCAGACATTTCTTCCGGCGGCGGGCAGTATTGCGGCCTGTTTGTTCGATGTGGGAAACAGCCTGATGTGTACGGGGGGAACTTATGCCATAAATATGGAATGTCTGTCGGGACATAGATCCGGCATAAAGATGTTTATCGGCCGATTATTGGGAAGTCCTCCTCTGCTCACCTATTTCGTTATGATCGGCCTTTCTCTGTTTCATATCAGGCCAGGGGAGCCGGTTCTGATTCTGCTTGCCCCGGCCGCCGGTGCCAACGCCTTTGTCGCAATGCTGGTGCTCGGGCTGTTTTTTCAAATCAGATTTGAAAAAGCTTATTTATCGCCGGTTTTTAAAATGCTTTTCATACGGCAGGCTTTTGCGGCTGTTATGTCTCTGTTTTGCTACTTTGTGCTTCCGTTTGATCCGGAAGTGCGGCAGGCGATGGTGCTGGTCAGCTTCGGGCCGATGAGCGTCCTGTCGCCTGTGTTTACCGGTTTGTGCGGAGGCGACGAGGGAAAGGCCTGCGCGGCAAACAGTGTAACGATTCTCTTCAGTATTGTTGAGATGATCGTCTTGCTGTTTGTGATGAAAATTTACTGAGGGGCGCTGTGCGGTGTCGGCCGGTATGGCTGTTGAAAAGGGACGGGAATGAAATGAAGGAAACGTTAAACTGATTATGTATGGGAATATTGCACAAGTGAAACTAAAAAAAGGTTGCTCTTTTGTGCAAAAAAAGTCGTATTTGTAGAAAACATCAAAAATTATTGCGCTTTTATGGATATTATGCTATAGTAGTCGTAATGAAATAATGAGCGCTGA
>CATJCP010000221.1 GCA_949737515.1 uncultured Oscillospiraceae bacterium
CCAATCAGAGCTGGTGCATGAAACGAATTTGGTATTCAGCTTCCTTCCCCTTATTGCGTCTATCTGGTTTGGGTCGTTTTCTGTTTTCCTGTTGACTTCCATAGGCGGGGCGGCGTTTGACCTCATATTTGTGATGATGCAGAGGTATAACCGTCCCCGCGTTCTGAATTTGGTTCGGAGAAGGGAAAAAGCTTCCAAAGCGCCTTTTATCACCTGAAATACTATGTCACCAAAATTTCTATGAACAAACTGCTGCTGAAAAATATATGGAGGAAACATCCAAAATGTGGACGGCTTTTTATAAAAAGGTATTTCCCCCTCTGTTTTTACTGCTTTTCTTATTAGTCGGGTGCAAAATAAAAAAATCCCTTCCGTTTTATCAGCTTGAAATTGGCGGGGAAACCATTTTGACTATGGATGGGGTCCGGGATGTCTCAGACACCGATGTAATCCAATTACATATGTACAAACCTGGACGCTGGCGGTTTACCGGTGAGATCGGCAGTACAGCCGGCGTATGCGGCGGTGATAACCCGGAGCAGGGCGGCGGTTTTGATATTTGCCGGATTATGGGGGATGATGAACAGCATTTCCTTTATGTCCAGCCAAACCATTTTGTTTTTGGGCCGTATTACACATATTTCTTTGCTCAGGAAGGCTTACATCTGACGCCGCCGTCTGCGTCAACGGCTTCTTACGACTGCATTATTATGACGATAGAGGATAATGTTATAGAACTGACAGATACAGATTTGATCGCTCCGCTGCTGGATTTCTATTTTGAAAACACCGGGGACGAGGTTCCCCATACCTCAGATCAAAATATGATATATTTTACCCTTACATTCCATCATCAAGATTATCCATTCTTAACTGCCGAGATAAACGGTTCCCAGCATATGGAAACCAGCGAAACTTATCTGATCTGCTTAGATGGGATACGCCGCGAATTGCCCGCAGAATTGGCGGAGCAGCTGTCAAAGACATATACAAGTAGTCCTCTGCCTTAAAAATTACAAGTCTATCCTGCCTTTGAAAATCCGCTCAAAAAAAGAAAAAACGCCATGCCTGAACTGTCGGAGATTGGGGCAAAGCAGACAATATGGCAGCATAACAACCCAGAGAAAGGATCAATACAATATGGCTTCACTTCTTATTGCAGTCATCTACCTCGCCTTTATAAGTCTTGGCCTACCTGATTCATTGCTTGGCTCTGCATGGCCTGCCATGCAGGCGGCTTTTCAGGTGCCGTCGTCATACGCGGGCTATGTTTCCATGACCATCTGTTTTATGACGATCATCTCCGCCCTGGTCAGCCCAAAGTTGATAAAAAAGCTGCCAACAAAATGGATTGTGATTATTTCCATCTTTTTAACGGTTGTGGGGCTTCTCGGCTTTTCCTTTGCCGCCCAGTACTGGATGCTTTTCCTGTTTGCCATCCCCTATGGCTTGGGCGCTGGTTCTGTTGACGCTGCGCTTAACCATTATGTGGCAAATCATTATTCCTCCTCAGTGATGAACTTCCTGCACTGCTTTTACGGGTTTGGCGCAGTCATCAGCCCAAATATCATGGCGCTGGCGCTGAAATACGCGCGCTGGAACGAGGGCTACCGCTGGACGGCGTATGTACAGATGGGGATTCTTGCCGTCTGCATATTGTCCCTTCCTCTCTGGAAGACCGGAGAAAAAGGGGAGCAGGAGGCAGAGGAAACAGCGGGGATCAAAGAAGCAATAAAGGTTCCCGGAGTGATAATGACCTTAATCGCGTTTTTCTCCTACTGCGCAGGGGAGGCAACCTGTTTTTTGTGGACATCCAGTTATTTTGCCGGGACAAAGCAGGGC
>CATJCP010000222.1 GCA_949737515.1 uncultured Oscillospiraceae bacterium
CTCCTCTCCCATAAGCGGTCAATACCCCCTCCTTTTCCGTCAAAACGGTGAGGAGCCGGTCTTCATCCTCCATGGTTCGAGTCTGGAGAATGATTCCATTGGTTTTGAGCTGTGCCGCCATATTGGGAAACCACCTCCGGAATTTGGTTCTCTAAGCGCTTATAGCGCAGATAGTCGTTGATTTCACCTGTATGGGAAAACCGCTCCCAGGCTTTTGCTGTCTGAGAGGAGGATTCATAGATCGGGTGCATAGCAGGCAGTCTCCTTCCCCATAGATGTTCCGGTGGGACAGTCATTAGTCTGCACCAGATGGGAAGGAGCTATCACAGGAAAATCAGTCCAAAACACCGCTCTTTGGACAAAGTGACAATTACTCGAAGCCGAAGTTGCGCAGCTGGCTTTGCCGGTTGCGCCAATCCTCCCGTACCTTTACCCAGCATTGGAGGTTTACATGGATCCCAAAAAATTCCTCCATCTCCATGCGGGCCTCTGAAGCGATTTTTTTCAGCATAGCCCCTTTTTTGCCGATCACAATCCCCTTATGGCTCTCCTTTTCACAGTAGATGGTGGCCTCAATATCTACGATATCCCGGTTGGCAGGGCTGTCTGGCGAGGGCTCATCCTCGGCGCGGTCATGCATCTTTTCAATCACCACCGCCGCTCCATGGGGAACCTCTTCCCGCAGGTTGCGGAGCATCTTTTCCCGTATGATTTCCGCTGCGATCACCCGTTCTGGCTGATCAGTCATGGCGTCGTCAGGGAAAAAGTGGGGCCCCTCTTTGGCAAAGGGAGATATCTCCCTTAAGAGCTCTTCAACCCCGTCGCCCTTCAGGGCGCTGATGGGTACAACAGCGCTGAAAGGAAAGGCCTGAGAAAATGCCGCGATCTTTCCCAGCAGCTTTTCCTTTTCATCCAACAGATCGATCTTATTCATCGCCAGAATGGCGGGAAGCTTCAAGGCGGCAAAAGTTTCCATCAGCTGCCGCTCCGCGTTGGTGATCTCCCCTGTGGCTTCGGTCACCAAAACGGCGGCGTCCACCTCGGAGACAGATTCGTTTACCTGCTTTACCATATACTCGCTTAAAACCGTCTTAGGCTTGTGCAGGCCGGGAGTATCCAGCAGAACATACTGGATTTCCCCCTTGGTCAAGACCCCGGTGATGCGGGTGCGGGTGGTCTGTGGCTTGTTGGAAACAATCGCCACCTTTTCCCCGACTAAGGTATTGAGAAGGGACGATTTTCCAACGTTGGGCCGTCCCACAATTGCAACAAATGCGGATTTTGTCTGCATGAACGCTCCTCCAAAACAATAACAAAATCAGGAGTGAGGGGCTTCCCTGTTTTTTTTCAGAAGCCTGTCCCAATCCGTAAAAATAAACGATATTGCGCCTACCGCCGCCAGGGCCAGCCAAACAACACGGTCCGGCTGCGCCTGAAAAAAATGTAGGCATTCCAGCAAAGGTCCCCGCTGCCCAAAAAGACAAAACCCAACCCCGGCCGCACAGACGGCAGCCGCCAGAACTCCCCCGGCAGCCGCATCCTTGGCAGCCTTTGCCAATGGGCGGCATTCCTCTGTCACAAGGTCAACAGTGGATTCCACCGCCGTGTTAAACAGCTCCCCTGCCAGCACCATGCCGCAGGCAATAGCCAACAGAGCCTTTTCCCCTCTGGTAAAGGCATAGAACCGGCTCAACCATATTACGCAGCACACCGCTGTTAAATGAATCCGAAAATTCCGTTCCCGCCGGATACAAGCGGCAATTCCAGCAGTGGCATATCCAAAACTCCGAAGAAGCTTATTCATCGTCCTCCATGACATAGCTGGCGCTTTCTTCCAGTCCCAGGCGCTTCATAATGGCCTCTTCCTTTTCCCGCATCCGCAGGGCCTCCAGCTTGTCATTCTCATGGTCGTAACCCAACAGGTGGAGCATGGAATGCACTGTCAGGAAACCAATCTCCCGCTGGAAGGAGTGACCATACCGATCGGCCTGCTCCACGGCCTTGGGGATGGAGATGACGATGTCTCCCAGCATCATAGCTCCGGTCTCCTCATTGCGGTCGTATTCGTTGTTTTCCCCCAGAGGGAAGGAAAGCACGTCAGTAGGCGCGTCAATATTGCGGTACTTGGCGTTCAGCTCATGAATCTGCTCGTTATCCACAAAACTGACGCTGATCTCTGCGTCATACGGGAAGCTCTCGCTCACAAGGGCTGCGTTGCAGCACCGGCGGACCAGCAGACGAACACCTGTGGGAATTTTAACTTCCTTCTGACGGTTGGTAATATAAACTTTTACGCTTTTTGCCTTATGGCTGCGGTTTGTTGTATTGATATTCATAGCTATTTATGTCGTTTACCCTCCTCGTAATATCGTTCATAGGCCTTTATAATATCCTGTACAATGCGGTGACGGACTACATCCTTGTTGGTCAAATAGTTGATGCTGATATCATCCACGCTTTTCAGGATTTTGACCGCGTCCATCAAACCAGAGCGCTTAATATCGGGGAGGTCGATTTGGGTAATATCCCCGGTAATAACCGCCTTGGAGTTAAACCCCAAACGGGTCAGGAACATTTTCATCTGTTCCGGAGTGGTGTTTTGGGCTTCGTCCAGTATGATAAAGGAGTCATCCAGGGTACGGCCCCGCATATAAGCCAGCGGCGCCACCTCAATGTTCCCCTTTTCTACATACTTTTGGTAATTCTCTGCCCCCAGCATATCAAACAGCGCGTCATATAGGGGGCGAAGATAAGGATCAACCTTGTTTTGAAGATCTCCAGGTAAAAAGCCCAGCTTCTCCCCTGCCTCTACCGCCGGACGGGTCAATACAATGCGGTTGATATCGTGGGCGCGGAAGGCTCTTACCGCCATAGCCACTGCCAGATAGGTTTTCCCAGTACCGGCAGGCCCCACCCCAAAGGTTACAGTGTTTTGTTTAATGGCGTCCACATACTTTTTCTGTCCCAGGGTCTTGGGGCGCACCGGTCTTCCCTTGGTGGTGATGCAGACGCAATCATCCGACAGGGTGGAGAGCTTATCCTCCGTTCCGTCCTGCACCATGGAGACAACATAACGCAGGGTCTGTTCGGTGAGGGGATTGCCCTTATTGATCAGGGTGAGAAGACTTTCCACAGCGCGAACCGCCTTAGAAACTGCCTCCTCCTCCCCGGATACCTTTATTTCCGAATCCCGGCAGATAATCGCAACCCCGTATTGGGCTTCTAAAAAACGGACGTTGGAATCAAGGTTTCCAAACAAATCCGCCGCATATTCCATCCTGCCAATATTTACAAGCTGTTCGATGGATCTCTCCCCCCATCCTTTCCGTTTTTTGGCGCTCTCTTTCAGATACTCTATTCTTCTTTGCACTGAACTTTTTTCCCAGGTTTTAAAGTGGGAATCATTGCTCTGTGATTATTATACCATATTTTCTTTTCAATGTGTTATTGATTTATTAAAATTTCTTGTGTTACTGCAATATCTTCTAACCTTCGGTAAAATCCGACAAGGAGATAGCGGTCAGAGCGTGCTTCTCCAGTCAAAGAGCGTTCTAAATATCCAAATTTTTCAAACTCTATCCTCTCTCTTTTTTCCAGCATTGCTATGGCCAGTTCCTTTGCCTCCTCAGGAGAATAATGTACGACGGCTTGTTCACAGCCTTCATAGGTCTGCCTTACCACTTTGGGTAACCAATTGAGCCAGGAAATTGCGGGCGGTTCCCAAAGTACAGAACGGGATATCCAGGATTTTTCCGGGAGTCTGGTCCAAGGATTCAAAAGAATCTCCCTCTGGTCGAATTGAAGGAATATTTGGCTGGCGTTTTGCCCTGTAGCCCGTTCAACCTCCTGCTCAAAGGGAATCTCTACAGTAAGAGAATCTTCGATCTCCGCTATAATTTTTGCTCGGGCATAGCTGACCACTGTCCTCTGGTTAGCGTCAAAGACACCTGCCACCAAAAGCCTTCCCTCCCAGACAGGTTCCCCCAGCTCTACCAACGGCTGACCATCGTATACCTCCATCTCCCGCACAATTCCGGTCCCACCGGAGATAACATTTGCCGCCCCATTTTTATCCACCAGCACCGGAGGAATGATCCGCTCCCGAAGACTGACCTCAATGGTACTGCCCTGGATGTTTACCGCAGCCCAAGAGAGCTCTGGAAGCTGGAGCAAAAGCTTCCTTTCGACATGGGTAGAGTCGATGGAGGGCAAAAAAGCCCCTTCTTTTACCCCCAGGTCGGCCAGATATTCTATAATCTGCTCTTCCTCCAAAGTTTCGCATCCAACGATGTCCACCTTCCAGACAAAGAGCTGCATCACCATAAGCATCGCTGAAAGGAGCAGCATTCCTACAAATAATCCTGTCCGCCGGTGATAGCGATAGACCAGAAAAGGCAGGCCGTGCCTGCCGCAGATGCGCATCCTCATCCCGCTTTTCCGTGCAATGGGACGCAGCTGGTGGTAAAGCCCAGGCCGGACAGAACCATGAAGTCCCAAAGGCGTGGGAAGAATGGATTGAGCAGGGATATTCTGACTTCCCATCAGGCTGACAAACCGTTCTGGGAATCCTCCTTCGGCGGTAAATTCCACCGAACCAATAAACCAGCGCAGGGCATTTAGAAACAACATAGCTTTCATGTCCTCCTGTTATAACGAAGCTGCTCTTAAAAGCGCCCGCCTTATCTATTTCTATGGCTTCTGTGTTGTGGAAGAGAGAAAGGTAACTGACTGGAGATCCCCCTCCAGGACAATAGAGTCCTCGGACATAGAACGTATTTGAATATTGCCGCAGAAGCGAACCGATTCCTTTCCCGCCCCTATGGTGATCACCCCTTCCCCATACTCCTGTATCCCTGTGCAGCCGATTAAGGTGGCCTCCTGGTTCCCAGTCATTTCCAGATAAAAGGTATTCTGAAGAATAGGGGGAAGATCCAGCATTTTGGAATGTCTGTGTTCTGTTTGATATGAAGCTGCGGCTTCCGCCTTCTTTTTTCGGTGGCCCATCGCTTTCGCTCCTTCCAAAGTAGCTTATATATCTTGTAATTTAAAAGTATGTATCTGAAAAAAAATATATGCGCTTGTGGATGGAAGGAGTATAGGATGCATATATTTTTCGATAAGTGACCTGTAAATCGGGCTTTGTGTTTTGGAAAGGAGGTTTTATATGTCCGTCTCAGACCATTTCCTAAAACCGCAAAATCATGCCGCTGTTTCGTTCCGCAGGCTGGCCGCAGCCGGCCTTGCGGTGGGAACTGCTTGGCTTCTCCTGGCTGATGCTCCAATCATCTGTACCGGGATTCGGGAAGGGATGTCGTTGTGCGTAGAGGTAGTAATCCCTTCCCTGTTTCCCTTTATGGTGTTCACTGCTTTTCTCACGCTGAGCGGGTTAGCGGATCTTATTTCCCGCTTTCTCGCTCCTGTTACGCGAAATTTGTTCCGCCTGCCCCAAAGATCCGGTGCGGCGGTTCTGATGAGCATGATCGGAGGTTTTCCGGTGGGTGGGCGAATGGCCGCCCATCTGGTCCGGGACAATGTCATTTCCCAAAGGGATGGCCAGCGGATGCTATGTTTCTGTATCAATGCGGGACCGTCCTTTATTCTCACAGCGGTGGGAGCGCGGATGTTTGGGAACCGGCTGATCGGAGGTATTATGCTTTGTTCCCACATCCTCGCCGCCTGTACGGCAGGAATTCTTTCTTCGCTGGGCTGTCCCGTTCCTCCAAAGGAATTGAAGTCCCCTAAAAAACAATATCTTCCCTTTACACAGGCGCTGATCCAGGCAGTGATCGACAGCGCTAACGGGATGTTGATCTTATGCTCCTTTATCATCCTCTTTTCTGGCTTCACTGCTTGGCTGGAGCCGGTTGCCGTCAGGTTTGGGGAAAACGCCAAACTTGTCCTCGGCGTTCTGGAAGTGACAAAGGGCTGTCAACAAGCAGCGGCCTTTCCTGGACTTTTAGGAGAGCTGACAGCAGTTTTTCTGCTCTCCTTTTCAGGGCTTTCAGTGGTCGCCCAGGTTTTGGCGGGATTCGCAGCAGAGAACATCCCGGTACGGCCGGGAAAGGTGCTCCTTTGGCGGCTTGTCAACGGAGGCTGCGCCATTGGATGGTATCTTGCATTACGAGCTGCGTTGAAGCAATTTTTTATGACAGCAGAACCGGTTTTCCTGCGGATTTCCCAACAGCAGCCTGCCCTGGCCAGCCGCCCTATGACTCTTCCCCTTACCTTCTGCCTTTTGGCGGTCTGCGCCATTGCGCTGCTGTCAGCAGAAGAGACTTTATCAAAAAAAGGTAAATAAAAAGAGAACGGCCATACAGCGAAACAAAAGCTGTATGGCCGGTAAATTTAAACTTTATAACATTTCTCCCTTAAAAGGAGGCGTTTTTCCGATGAATCAATATCACTTAAATTTCTTAATTGCATCCTTAGCAACTGCAATGATATTTTCCGCGTCCAGTCCAAAGGCCTTCAGTACCTCGAGAGCAGGGCCGGACACGCCAAAGCGATCCTGAACGCCGATCTTAACCACGCCGCAGGCCACGCCTTCCTCACAGATAGCAGTGGAAACAGCCTCGCCCAGTCCGCCGATCACACTGTGCTCCTCCACGGTAACTACAACACCGGTTTCTCTGGCGGCTTTGACCACCAACTCCTTGTCAAGGGGTTTGACGGTGTGGATGTTGATGACTCTGGCGCTGATCCCCTGCTCTTTCAGCTGATCGGCGGCCTTGATTGCCTCCCACACCATCAGTCCGGTGGCAATAATGGAGACGTCTTTGCCCTCCCGCAGCGTAACGCCCTTGCCAATTTCAAACTTATATGTTTCCGGGTCATTAAACACTGGGACCGCCAATCTGCCAAAACGCAGATAAACCGGGCCATTATACTCCACAGCAGCCCTTACAGCTGCTTTTGCCTCCACATGGTCAGCTGGATTGAGGATTACCATGCCGGGAATGGCCCTCATTAAAGCCAAATCCTCACAGCATTGATGGGTGGCGCCATCTTCCCCGACAGAGATGCCCGCATGGGTCGCGCCGATTTTTACGTTCAGATGAGGATACCCAATAGAGTTGCGCACCTGCTCAAAGGCCCGCCCGGCGGCAAACATAGCAAAGGAGCTGGCAAAGGGGATCATCCCCGTAGAGGCCAGGCCCGCTGCAATGGACATCATATTGGCTTCCGCAATGCCACAGTTGATAAACCGTTCCGGATATTTCTTTTTAAACACATCGGTTTTGGTGGATTTGGACAGATCCGCATCCAGCACCACCAGCTGAGGATACTCTGCACCCAGCTCCGCCAATGCCTCGCCATAGCTTTCACGGGTCGCTTTTTTGATCACGTCTGCCATTCTTTATCCCTCCAATTCTGCCAAATGGGCGTCAAGATCCTTCATTGCCTGTTCGTACTGTTCTGCATTGGGGGCGGCGCCGTGCCAGGCGGGATTGTTTTCCATAAAGGAAACACCTTTCCCCTTAACGCTGTGAGCAATGATGGCAGTGGGCTGTCCCTTGGTCCTTTTCGCCTCTTCGACTGCCGCTTCAATCTCGTTGTAGTCGTGGGCGTTGATCTCAATTACATGGAAGCCAAAGGCGTTGAATTTGGCCGGAATGGGTTCAGGGGAACATACGGTGGAAATAGGACCGTCAATCTGCAAACCGTTGTTATCCACGAAGATACAAAGGTTGTCCAGCTTATAATGGGCTGCAAACATAGCTGCCTCCCAGACCTGGCCCTCCTCAATCTCGCCGTCACCCAGGACCGAGTAGACCCGATAATCCTTGTTTCGCAGCTTGGCGGACAGGGCGATGCCGCAGGCGGTGGAAACACCCTGGCCCAGGGAGCCAGTGGACATATCCACGCCGGGTATGGTCTTCATATCTGGATGACCTTGGAGCAGCCGCCCATAGTGGCGCAAACCGGTCAATTCATCCTTGGAAAAATATCCCCGTTCCGCCAGCGTCGCATACAGGGCAGGAGCACAATGGCCCTTGGAGAGAACAAAACGGTCCCTTTCCTCCATATGGGGCTTTTGGGGGTCAATATTCATTTCACGGAAATAGAGATAAGTAAGGATATCCGCCACGGATAAAGAACCGCCTGGATGCCCCGATTTAGCGCTGAACACAGCGGTGACTGCGCCCTTGCGAATCTGATAAGCGTGGATGCTGAGCTGTTTCACGACATCTGGATTCATATTACAACCTCCTGTTTTTTGTCTTTTCCCATTTACCCAATGGAAGAGAGACTGGATTCATAGTTTATAGCCATCAGGCAATGAACTGCTAACTGCCTCTCCGCTTCGGCGGAATAAAATCATCTGACTGCTTACCCCTTTTGGGGAAGGCACAGTGAAAAATGCACCGCAAAATCCTCCAGAAAATCCCGCCGCCATTGGTTGACGGTTTTTGCCCCTTTGTGTGGTCCTTCAGCAAAAGCAGGATCCATAAGGTCCGACCACCAAGATGTTAGGGGGCCTCTCCTGCGGGTCTCCGGTTTTTCCCATACGGCACGGATCTCCCCCGTCAATCCCTCAAGCTCTGAAACCTCGCTGTGGAGCGTATAGACAAAGTCGCCCGCCTCCTTGGGGGTGAAACGAAATTGGTAGCAGCCAGGTCCGGTATAAAAGCCCTCAAAACGCTGGCCTTGTATCTCCACCTCAAACACTGGTGCATCGGTAGGCGGGATTACCGGGCCGTGGAAAGTGATCTCGGCCACAGAGAAAGCCTCGACCTCATCTGCCAAGGAGGTGGGATAGTTTAAAGCATGTTCCGGCATATTGCGCACACGCTCAAAACGTCCGCCCCAGCTGTCCCCTTCCGGGTCATTTGGATTGCCGTGGAGGAGCCAGGCGACGGTGGGGGTATCGCCCATCTTGATACAACCGCCCAGATGCGTTGCAAAATAATCCCCCAAGGCACCGTGGCCTTTGGCGTAGGCCGAAACAAAACTTTCGTTGCCAAACGGATCATTCATATTGCCGCCATTAAACCAGCCGCGGTAGGTTGAGTTATTTTCAATCATCCAAAGTTCTGGGAATTCCCGGCGAATATAGGCGTAAGCATTGGGACCCCACTTCTTGTTGGGGCCGCCGATGTAATGGACCCGCAGCTTGCCGGCAATGTCCGGCGCATCGTGGAGGGCCTGGGCAAGATCCTCCAAAAGCCCCCACATAAGAAGATACAACGGACGCGGGTCATCCCTGCGGGCGCAGCGGATGATATGCTCGGACCCCTTTGTGGGTACGGACCAGCCTCGGTAAGGGGCAAAAGACAGCGCTCCCTGCATGGTGACAGCCCGCAGGGCGTCCGGTGCAGGGTAGTTCGCTGATGCAGTCTTCAGGTTTGGGTAATCTTGCTCATAGCGGTCAATGACGGCAAGAATATCGCTTTTACGGCCATCTCCAAAAGGGGAGGAGATCAGTCCCTCGGTGTCGAATTGATCGGAATAGAGCAGATAATGAACCATAGACTGAAAATCATCAGGGTCGCTTCCGCCAATGTCGGTGGAGACAATGACGCGGCAACGGTTCTGTTCGTTCATAAAAACTCCTTTAAGTGCACTAATTGTGTACAAATCTCCTCGAATAATGCTATTATATCATATCACTTCGTTTATTGCCACATTTCTTCAGAAATTTCTGAAAATATTCCGGCAGCGGGCTGTCAAACTCCAGATAATCCCCTGTGATAGGATGCCGAAAGCCGATCAGCTTGGCATGGAGACATTGCCCATGGAGCTCCGGAATGGCAGGCTTTGGACCATAGACCTCATCCCCCGCCACTGGGTGACCTAGGGAGGCCATGTGTACCCTTATCTGATGTGTTCTGCCAGTCTCCAGCTCCAGCTGAAGATGGGTAAAAGGGCCCATGTGTTCCAAAACAGAGTAATGGGTCACCGCTTCTCTTGCCCTTTGGTTGGGATCGGTGACAACACACATTCTCTTCCGGTCAGTCTTATGCCGGCCGATTGGTGCGCTGACAGTCCCCTGATCATTGGAAAAGCCGCCGTAAACCACCGCCTGATACTGCCGCTGAAAGGAATGAGCCTTAATCTGTTCGGCCAATCCAAGATGAGCACCATCTGTTTTGGCTACAATAAGCAGGCCGCTGGTGTCTTTGTCAATGCGGTGAACAATACCCGGGCGGATAACTCCGTTGATCCCCGAAAGTTCTTCACGGCAGTGGTACAGCAGAGCATTGACCAAGGTACCGGTGGAATGTCCCGGCGCGGGATGAACCACCATACCCTTGGGCTTGTTCACAACCAAAAGATGCCGATCCTCGTAAACAATATCCAGCGGGATATTTTCCGGCACAACATCCAGCTCCACCGGGTCGGGGAGAAGGATTTCAATCTCATCCCCAGGCCGAACCTTATAATTTTTGGAGACAGGCACTCCCTTGATTGAAACATTTCCGGCTTCGCAGAGCTTTTGAAGAGCAGAACGGCTTGTCAGGGAGTCCAGCTGCCCCAGAAGATACCTGTCAATGCGGGTACCTTCTTCCCCGGCAGTCACCTTGCAGGAAATTACCTCCATGGAAAAGCCCCTTTCTGCGCAACAGCCACACGACAACCGTTTGAAAATCTAATTTTCTTCAGGAAATTTATCCTCCGGCATAGCCATATCTGCCTTTTTTTTACGTTCCGCCATCCGGTCCGAGACAAAAAGGTAGATCATCAGGCTCAGTGTCCCGACCACCACAAAGCAGTCGGCAAAGTTAAAGACAGGGTAATTGATCAGGCAGAAATCAATATAATCCACCACAAATCCACGATAAAAGCGGTCTACCAGGTTCCCAATGCCACCTCCGGCCACTGTGGCCAAAATCCACATCAGGGCATACTGCCTTTTCAATCCGAAAAAAACAACGCTTCCCAACAGGACTGCCAGAAAAACCGCTGTCAGCACCGCCAAAACCAAAACCTGTCCCTGAAAAATTCCAAAAGCGCCTCCCCGATTCTCCACATACGTAAACTGAAGAACATTGGGAATCAGAGGGATCGAGCCTCTGTGGGACAAAACATTTACCGCCCAGGCCTTGATCCACTGGTCAGCAGCCACCAGCAGGGCGATCAGCCCTGCCGCGAGAAAGATCATCATGCTGTGTCTAACCTCCAAAAACGGAAATAGAGAGAAACTTATAAAGCCCAACCAGCTTTACCGCTTCTTTTTATGCTCATCCCGGGTCACTTCATACCCGGCGCCGAATTTCAGCGGTCCAAATTTGGAACTGTCCCTCTTCATCCCCGCATAGGGATCTCCGGTTTTTTCGTAACGGGAAGCGATCCGTTGGGCGGCGTCAGCAGCAGACTCCCTCCGCTCCCCTTTAAAATCGTCTTCAAAGCGGTCGAAAGAAATCTGGAATCCTCCCGGAGAGACAGACTGACTCTCTCCCTCAGAAGCGGATTGGGTTTGGGGCATAGAGACTGTCTCGCTTTCCATGGGATGGGGTGGATCCTCCGATAAGGCTGGCTTCTCCTCCACATTCTCTGGAGATTCCTCTACCTCTTCTTCACGGCCGGTCTCTCTCAGAAGCTCTTCCTCCTCCGGTTCCGGAGCGGGGAGCTCTCTGATCAACTCAATGTGCTGGCGATAGATTTCAATCAGGCGGCTTTTGAAGTCGCTGACCTCCTGTTTGATCTGCTCCAGACCCGCCTGCTGGTTTTCCTCCCTGCGGCGGGCGGCGTAAAGGATCTGCTCCGCCTGTTCATTGGCGCTCTGGAGGATCTCATCGGCCTTCTGCCGGGCTTCCCGCACCATACTGTCCCCCAGCTTCTGCGCCCCAACCAGGGCGGAACGGAGGCTTTCCTCATCCTCCTGGTACTGGCGGAGTTTTTCATTCATTTCCTGTATCTGGTGTTCTAAAGTGCGGCTCCGGGCTTCAGCGTCCTGAAGGGATCTGGCTGCGGAGTCCAGAAAGGAATCCACCTCATCGGGGCGGTATCCAAAGAACTTGGCCTTGTTAAAACGCTTTTCCATTATTTCCTGTGAAGTTACCATTTCTATGATCCTATTCCTTTCCCATGCTCTCCGGCCTTTTCCGCCGGGGCAAAACAATTCCGGGTTTCTCTACCACTTTGCACAAAACGCCTGATACTGGTGTGCCAAATAGCAGATGACAAGATTTCAGATATACTGACTATACACCAGATGAAGCCTTCCCTTTTTGGTGACAGCTCCAACCTCTTCCAGGCGAAATTTTCCAAATCCGCGCACAGAAAAAACATCCCCTTCCTCTGTCAAAAGGGCGGTATCGGTACAGATCTGCCAGCACAGGGTAACCAAACCGGAACGCACCAGCTGCTGAGCCTTTTCACGGCTGACCTTACATACCAGCGCAACCAAGCAATCCAGTCTAAGGGAACTGACTACCCCTTCTTCCTTTCTGGTGCGGTATAGGCTTGGAACGGTTCCCACTATTCCCCGCTGTACCTTAACGCCAACCCTTCCGATCTTTGAGAGTTCCCCCAGCACGATCTCTGCAGCATGGGGTTGGAAAAAAGCGACGCACCTTCCCTCTCCCACCAGAATATCGCCGATGGTCTCCCGCTTCAAATCCAGGGCCATGAAACACCCCAGAAAGTCCCGATGTGTTAAAATATCCGCTGTACGATAGGAAAAGGTGAGCGGCACAATGGGAAATGCCTCCGTAGAAGGGGCTTCATAGTAGGGAAAGCACCCCAGCATCCGCCGTTCATTCTCCGTCCGCTCCCCCTGTTCCGCTTCCAATCCAAGGCCCCCGAACAGCAGATAGTTCTCAAACCCCACCTTTCGGGCTGCCTGCTGGACGAGGAGCTGCTGCCTGCCGTCGAGGAAGGCGGTAAATTTAACCACACATTTCTCCTCGGCGCTGAAAAAGGACTCCTCCACCCTGGAAAGAAAAATACGGTCTTCCTGGGTAAGCTCTGAAAATATTCTTCCGTTCATCAGAAAAATATCCCGCTGTTCTCCAGCTCATCCATCAGATCCCCCATAATGTCCACGTGGTAGGGGGTTATGATGAAGGTGCTGTTGGCCACCTTTTTGATCTGGCCCCTGTTGGCATAGGCGACGCCGCTGAGAAAGTCAATCAGCCGGCGGCAGGTGTCCTTGGAACAGGATTCCAGATTCAAGACCACTGTATGCTTATCGTTCAGCCGGTCGGCGATGGAGCTGGCGTCCTCGAATTTTTCCGGTTTGACGATGACCACCTGAAGCTGGGTCGTGGCGTGGACTTTTACAACCTTGTTGTGTTTGGCGGAGGGACTGGGGTCGGAAAAATAATCGTTATCCAGCGGTTCTTCCTCTTCGTCATAGTCCTGATCATCATCCAGCTCGTCCTGTTCCTCATCGTCCTCCGGAGGTATTCCCATTAAATCTTTAAATTTATCAAAAAATCCAGCCATAAAAGCCTCCTGTCCGAAATTGCTTCCCTCTTTCCTTCTCCCCCGGCGCATTCCGCCGGAACAAGGGATTGGGGCATAACGGCGTAATCATTATATCTATTATCTTCATTTTTGCCTCTGCTGTCAAGAGATCAAAGCCTTTCTTTGCGCTTTTCCTATGATTCTCTCTTTGGTTAAAGACAAATTTTCACAATATCAGAGTTTTCCAGCTATTCCAGCGTTTTCCCGTCAAAAAGATCTTTACCGGAGATAATGACCTTGTCAAAGAGCTGAACCCGAGAGGAGTCAGACTGTTCAATCTCCGAAACCACAAAGGCTTCACCCTGGAACACCGGGATTACCCTTTTAAAACGGATCACATTTCCCTCCTGGACGAAAACACCCGTATATCCCTCCTCATTAGAGTAATGAAGGGCCTCAACAGGGATCCTCAGCCCATCGTAGGAGCGATACACCAGCTCAATTTCCGGAAACCGCACTGACGCAAGCTCAGAGGACATGAGATTGCTTTTAAAAATAACCAGACTTCGGTCCCCATCCTTTTCTGTGATGATATCATAGACGCTGGCCTGGACGTCACTGACACCGATGCTCAAAAAGTTCAGGTTAAAGGAGGCGCCCTTTTGGAACTCGGAAAGACTGCTGTTGGGAATGGGATAAGCGATGTACCAATTGTAATTGGTGATTATCTTCCCAACAATCTGGGCTGGGTCCGCTACCCCTTGGTTCTGTCCCTCCATAAACATGTCAAAGACATCCAAGGTTATGTTTTGGGCGTAGTCAGTGGTCAGGGAACCCTCATAGCCGTCCGAATAGCCAATAAAATAACCCACATCCGGCGCTGTGACCGTTTGAGGCTGGGCGAGGCGGAACTGTCCTTCCAGCTCCGCCTTTTCTGTCTCAAGAGCCAGGCGCCGGCTGTCGAAATTCTCAGCCTGACCGGTAATCACCTGCTTTTTGCTCAACTGTTTGGTCAGCTCGTTTTTAATGCCGTTGATCCCGCTTACCACTCCCTTAGAGGCAGCCGTCCCCATTTTTTTAATCTGCGCCAGCACCAAGCGGTTGACAGCCTCCAGGTTGGCCACCTCGGTCACCCCTGGATCATCCGCCTCGGAGATCATTCTGATCTCTTCCTCTAAAAGACTGATGCGATGCTTTAAAACCACCTGTTCATAGCTGTCGTAAACTTCCGCCACCGGCGTCCCGTTGGTCACCTTTGCCACATCGTCAAAAAGATAGCTGACAGTTCCCCGATTGACCATAGGGATGAGCTTTTCGTCCCGCAGCACAAGGGCAGTGGCAGAATAGCTGTCCCGCACCGTCACCTGAGAAGCTTCAATGGTCTGGTAAGGGGCGGAAGCCTTCAGATACACCTGATAGCCAATCATAGCCAGAAAACTGACTATGATGAAAATAAGGGCGATCCTCGCTAAAAAATGAATCCGCATGGGGGAAACCTCCATTTCGCCGTTCAGCGCCGTTTACAGGGACGAATCTTCCGAAAGTTCTCCTTCCTCTGCGGCCTCCAATATTCCAATGGGCTTGGAGGGAATGACTGTGGAGATGGCATGTTTGTAAACCAAATTCTGCCGTCCGTCACAGTCCAGAATCACAACATAATTGTCAAAACCCTTTACAATGCCTTTAAACTGAAACCCGTTGGTGAGGTACACTGTTACCTGCAGCCGCGCACGGCGGACCTGGTTCAAAAAAACGTCCTGTAAATTGATATTTTTCATCTGTCAAACTCCCTTTCACATTATAAAGTTTTATGTTTTTCTAAATCTCTGGCGCCGTTTAGGAAACTATCAGCTCCTCCCGAACAATGGCCGACGCTTTTTCCAATAGGGTTGGGTAATCATCCAGGTCAGGATAGAGCCAATGGGTCTCTTTCCTTCTCCGGAACCAGGTGAGCTGCCGCTTCGCATACCGCCGGGATTGAAGTTTGATTTTCTCCGCCGTTTCCGCCAGCGTGCATTTTCCCTCCCAATAAGGAAAGAATTCCTTATAGCCAATGGCCTGAGCCGCCGTGGCGCCAAAGCCCCGCTGGGTCAGCGACCGGACCTCTTCCTCCAAGCCATCCGTCAGCATCTGGTCAACCCGCAGATTAACCCGTTGGTAAAGGATCTGCCGGTCAGAAAAATCCAGACCGATGTAACAGCAGCGGTAAGGGGATGGATGGGCTTTGGCCTCCCGCTGATGGACGCTCATAGGGATGCCGGTGAGGCGGTAGACCTCCAGGGCCCGAATGACCCGCCCCAGATTATTGGGATGAAGCTTTGCAGCAAGCTCCGGATCAACCTGAGCGAGCTGGGCCAGAAGAAACTCCCCGCCCCGCATCTCCCCTTCCCGCTGGAGAGAGAGCCGCAGCTCCGGGTCAGTCCGGATGGGATAGAAAACGGTGTTGCTTAGCAGGGAATCCACATACAGCCCAGTTCCCCCAGCCACCACTGGGAGCTTCCCACGCCCGGCGATTTCCATCGCACAGTTCCCCGCCATTTCCACATATTCCGCCACGCTGAATGGCTGGCCGGGGTCGAGGAAATCCAGCATATGATGAGGGATTCCCCGTTGCTCCTCCTTGGACGCCTTGGCGGTGCCAATATCCATATATCGGTAAATCTGCATGGAATCTGCCGAGATGACCTCCCCGTCAAACCTTCGGGCCAGGTCTACGGCAAGGCGGGTTTTTCCCGAGGCGGTCGGTCCAACTACGGCGACCACTGGTATCTGCCCTGAAATATTCTGCTGTTTCAACACGTCATACGATCCTTCCAAACTGTTTTTCGATCTCCCGTTTCGTCAGTGTCACTGCAATAGGGCGCCCATGGGGGCAGAATTTGACCTCCTCATGCTCGGCGAGCAGCCGGAGGATCTCCTTAAACTCTGTCTCCGAGGTTTTGTTATGGGCCTTGATGGCGCATCGGCAGGCGATACTGTGGAGCAGTTCGTCAATTTTTTCCGGCAGCAACTGCCTGCGGCTGCGCAAGAGCTGTTGGGCCAGGTCAGATACCAACTCCTGCAGGTCAAAATCGGCCGCCGCCATGGGAACCTCCCGGACCAGGACGGTATTAAAACCAAACTCCTCCAGAAAAAAGCCTGCCTTCTGCAGGGCGTCTTGGTTTTGAAGCAGCGCGCCGCACTCTTCACTGGAAAGGGTTGCCGAAACCGGAGCCAACAGAAGCTGACGGCTGCTCCGGTCAGCGTCCGCTTTAAAACGTTCATAGAGGAGCCGCTCATGGGCAGCGTGCTTGTCCACCAGCAGCACCCTTTCCCCCTGCTCCAGCACAAGATAGGTCTCAAACAGCTCACCCACAATCCGCGCATCCTCAAAGCGGCTTTTTTCGCAGAAAACATTATCCCCTGGCATTCCCCCTGGGAGCTCCGGCTCTGTCGGATCCTCCAAAGCCTCTCCGGCTTCCGGCGTTAAGAGCGTTTCTGTGATTGGCGTCAAAGAAGGCCTCGGAATCGGATGGACGATTTTGGATAGCTCCGGCAATTCATCCCGCAGGACAACACCCTCCGAAGAGGCACTGTCCCTGAGAACAGGCCGTTTCGGCGTTGAGGGAAGGCCGAAGGACCCACTTCCAGGGGGAGGGCTTTCCTCCCTTTGGGACATGGTACGAAACGCCTGGGCAGTCATGCGAAGCTGGCCTTCCTGCTTCATTGGACCGCCAGACCCAGTGGGGCGGTAGTCAAAGGAGGTCTGTCTGCGGAAATCCATCCCCTTCATCTGCATCTGAGGGCTCAGGTCGTTTTTCTGGAGGGCTGATCGGACCGCAAAGTAAATGGTATCGTAAACGGCCTTTTCGTCAGAAAATTTAACTTCAATTTTGGCGGGGTGGACGTTGACGTCTACCTGGGAGGGATCCACCTCCACATTAAGGACACAGGCGGCAAACCGTCCTGTCATAACGCTGCCCTTGTATCCCTCATCCAAGGCTGCGGAGCAGACCTTGGAACGGACATACCGCCCATTGACAAAAAAGTACTGCATGGAGCGGTTGGAACGAGCGGCTTCGGGGCGAATGACAAATCCCTTGACTCCAATTCCTCCGTTTCGATGCTCCACAGGAAGCAGAGCGCTGGAAAACTCCCTGCCAAACACCATATGGATGGCGGAAAGAGGTTTCCCGTCCCCGGGGGTATGGAGCCGGACGGCGCCGTTGGAAATAAATTTTATGGCAATTTGGGGATTGGAAATCGCGGCCCGTTCCACCACCGCGCTGACTGCAGCGGTCTCAGCAGAGTCCCGTTTGAGAAATTTCATCCGGGCCGGAGTGTTGTAAAACAGATCCCGAACCGTAATGGAGGTTCCCTGGGGACATCCTGTATCCTCGCAGCAGATCGGGGAGCCCCCCTCGATACGATAGAGAGTACCGGAAAGCTCATCCTTCGCCCTGGTGAGCAGCTCCACCCTAGACACCGCTGAAACCGCTGCCAGCGCCTCTCCCCGGAATCCAAAGGTCAGGATAGACTGGAGATCCTCCTTTTGGGCGATCTTGCTGGTGGCATGGCGGAGAAAGGCTGTCGGCACATCCTCCCGCCGGATGCCGCAGCCGTTGTCAGACACCCGGATAAAGGTAACTCCGCCATTGCGGATCTCCAAAGAGATGGAATCCGCACCGGAATCCACTGCGTTTTCCAGCAGTTCCTTTACAATGGAGGCAGGGCGCTCCACAACCTCGCCCGCCGCGATCAGTTCAGCGGTTTCTTTGTCTAAAACATGAATCGGCGCAGGCTTTTGCTCCATGCCTGATTCCTCCTTTCCGTCAGATTTTTGGGCTTTCTCAATTATTTTTTTGAAGATATCCCTCACTACTATCCGCCAAGGCTTTCAGCTCATATAATAAGTTTAACGCCTGCAAAGGGGTAATTTGGTCGAATTGTACCGCCCGGATACGGGAAATAATCGGGTGATCTGCCGCAGAGGTCAGGTTCAGCTGTCCATCCATGATGGTTTCCTGGGGTTTGGGCCTTTTGGGCGTTTCCACTGCCCTGCCCTGCTCCAAGGAGTCCAAAATCGCGTGAGCACGCTTCAGAATGCTCTCCGGGATGCCCGCCAGGCGGGAAACCTCAATGCCATAGCTGTCGTCCGCCCCGCCGGGTATAATCCGCCGCAAAAAGGTGATGTCATGCCCCTTTTTGATCACCGCGACATTATAATTTTTAACGCCCTCTACCTGGTCTTCCAGCTCGGTCAGCTCGTGGTAGTGAGTGGCAAAAAGAGCTTTACAGCCCAGCTTTTTCTTTTCAGCGATATGCTCTACCACTGCACGGGCAATACTCATGCCGTCAAAGGTGGAGGTCCCCCTGCCGATCTCGTCCAGGATCAGAAGGCTGTCCGAAGTGGCATTTTTCAAAATGTAAGAAACCTCGTTCATCTCCACCATAAAGGTGGACTGTCCGGAGGCAAGATCGTCCGCAGCCCCCACTCGGGTATAAATGCCGTCCACAGCGCCGATGTGGGCGCGGCTGGCAGGCACATAGGAGCCCATTTGGGCCATCAGGACAATCAATGCGGTCTGGCGCATAAAGGTGGACTTTCCCGCCATATTGGGGCCGGTGATAATGGCTACCCGGTCCCCCTCCATATTTAAAAGGGTATTGTTAGAGACAAAACCACCCTCCAGCAGCCGCTCCACCACCGGGTGGCGGCCCTCCTCAATGGCGATCTCCCCGGAAAAATCTACTGTAGGGCAGCAGTAGCTGTTTTCCACCGCCACTTGGGCCAGGTTGGCGTAAACATCCAGCCGGGCCACGGCGGCGGAGGTCTCCTGCATCCGGTTGACCTGTTCAG
>CATJCP010000223.1 GCA_949737515.1 uncultured Oscillospiraceae bacterium
CAGAACCTTGGGTTCTTATCAAGAACCCGGTAAGCTTCATGTTGTTCAATTTTCAAGGTCCACCGCCGCCCTTTCGGACAGCTTGTTTATTCTACCACAAACAGCCTCTCTTTGTCAACCCCCTTTTTTAACTTTTTTCGGGGATTTTTGACAGCCACTTTTATGCGGCATTGTTAAGCCATTTGAAGCTTGCACCCATGGGTTGTTTTGCCTCAGCCCCACAGCGCTTGACTATCATATCATGCCAAAACAGATTTGTCAACTGTTTTTCGCAATATTTTTCAAATTCCATTCTTTTTCGATTTTATCCATATAACTTGTCAAAATGACTATTGTCACCGCCGTAGGAGGAAGATATAATAAAAGGGTAGGCTTTTAAAATAATTCATATTAAAAGAAAGAGGAATGAATTTGGATATCAAACTAATAGCCTTGGATATGGACGGTACTCTTCTCAATCGAAATAAGGAGATCTCCTCACGCACGTTAAAGGCCTTGGAGATTACATCCCAGAAGGGAGCAGAAATCGTAATCTGCACTGGACGAGTCATGCAGGGCATACGGGAGTATCTGCCTGTCCTTCCCTTTGTTCGCTACTACATTACTTCTAACGGCGCATCAATTTATGACATAAAGGAGGATAAGGTACTGTATCAGAATCTCATCCCCAGTGAAAAGGCGGAAAAGGTGCTGCAGGTCTACCGTACTTCCGGCGGTCTGGCGGAGATATACAGCCGGAATATGTCTTATATGAGTATGGATGATTACAGTGACCTTTCCAACCGATATGGGATCAACCAGACGGTCGGCGATTACCTCCGCAGAAAAAATGAACCGGTGGATTCCCTCTCCCAGCTGATTGCATCTAGGGCAGAAGGCATTGAAAAGTTTAACCTCTCTTATTTTCCCGCTGTAACCTATGCTCAGATCTGGAACCGGCTGAACCTGATCGGCGGCTTGAGCCTGACCTATTCGGACAGCCGTAATATCGAAGTAAATCTCCACGACTGCAATAAGGGAACCGGACTGGCCGCCCTGGCGGAGCACCTGGAAATCCCTCCGTCCCAGATCATGGCCATCGGCGACAGCCTCAACGACCGGGAAATGCTGCTGTTTTCTGGCAATCCGGTAGCTATGGGGAACGCCTCTGATGAAATCAAAGGTCTCACCTCCACTGTCATCCACTCCAACGACGAAGACGGCATTGCCCACTTCCTGGAAATCCTTTTCCAGCAGTACTCCTGATATATGCCAAAAACGGCTTTCGTCAGAGGAGGTTCCTTGAAGCGAAAGCCGTTTTTCTGATATTGATATTACTGCTGCCTATAAACCTATATTAAAACTCCGCTGAGCCCGTTGTCCTTGGGAAGGGCAACACATCCCGTATATTGGAAACGCCGGTCATGTACATGATCAGCCGTTCAAACCCAAGGCCGAAGCCAGCATGTTTGGTACCGCCAAACCGTCTCAGATCCAGATACCAATCGTAATCCTTGGGGTTTAGCTTCAGTTCTTCCATACGGGCCAAAAGTACATCCAGCCTCTCTTCCCTCTGGCTTCCGCCGATGATCTCCCCCACGCCTGGGACCAGGAGGTCAGTGGCCGCAACCGTTTTCCCATCGTCGTTCAGCCGCATATAGAAAGCCTTAATCTCCTTGGGATAATCGGTGACAAAGAGGGGCTTCCGATAAACCTGCTCGGTCAGATACCGTTCATGCTCTGTCTGGAGATCAGCTCCCCAGGAAACCGGGTACTCAAACTGATCCGGGTTCTGCTCTTGGGCCCTCTGAAGCTGTTCAATGGCTTCAGTATAGGTGACATGGGCAAATTCTGATTCCACAATTCCATGAAGTCTTTCCAGCAGCCCTTTGTCATAGAAATCATTGAAGAACTTCATTTCCTCCGGGCAGTGCTCCATCACATAGGCGAGGACATATTTCAGCATATCCGAGGCCAGCTTCATATCGTCCTGCAGGTCTGCAAAAGCAATTTCAGGCTCAATCATCCAGAATTCGGCGGCATGGCGCTGGGTATAGGACTGTTCTGCCCGGAAGGTAGGCCCAAAGGTATACACCTTGCCGAAGGCCATAGCCATACACTCTGCCTCCAGCTGCCCGGAAACGGTCAAACTGGTCGGCTTCCCGAAAAAGTCTTGGCTGAAATCCACCTCCCCGCTCTCAGTCCTGGGGGGATTGGACGGGTCCAGGGTGGTGACGCGGAACATCTCCCCTGCGCCTTCGCAGTCGCTGCCGGTAATAAAGGGCGTATGGCAGTAGACAAAGCCGTTTTCATTAAAGAATCGGTGAATAGCGTATGCCGCCACCGAACGGACGCGGAAAACCGCGTTAAAGGTATTGGCCCTGGGCCGCAGATGGGCGATAGTCCGCAGATATTCCAAAGAATGGCGTTTTTTCTGCAAAGGATACTCTGGGGCAGACCTGCCCTCAATCTCAATAGAAGATGCATGGATTTCAAAAGGCTGCTTCGCGTCGGGGGTCAGTACAAGGGGACCTGTTACCACTAGGGCAGAGCCGACATTGCACTTGCCGATCTCCTTGAAGTTTTCCAGCTTGCTGTCCTCAAAAACCACCTGCAGGTTGCGGAAGGAGGAGCCGTCATTGAGCTCAATAAAGCCCAGGGATTTGGAGGTGCGGATGGTCCGTACCCAGCCTCCTACTGTGATCTCACCGTCCGCAAAGGAATCCGGCGCTTTGAAAAGTTCTCTAACTTCTGTTCTAAGCATTTTTCATTCTCCATTCTAAAAGAACTGTGCCTTTGCTTGACAAGGGAAAACATGGTTTTGGGGGCCAAACAGGGGCTATATCAATTGAGAAAAGTGATAAACGGCCCCAAAAACTCCGAAGGACCTAAGAGTGGTTCCGGGAGGGCAGCTGCTAGGCGTGAAGGCGAAGGCAGGCTGCCGCCTGGCAAGACTTCACAACGACGCAGATGTTCTTCCGGAATCGCTCTTAGGTGCGTTGGCTTTTGTCAAGTGAAGGTAATGTTATTATAGTACAATCCGGCTGAGAAACGCAACCTATTTCCCCAAAATGCCTGTTTGATATTTAAAAAACGAGTAAACAAAACTTTAATTTAATGATGGAGGCAGGATTCACATGAGAAAAACAAAAATTGTATGCACCCTGGGACCGTCTACTGACAGTGAGGAAACCCTGAGGGCGCTGATGCTGGCGGGTATGAATGTGGCGCGCCTCAACTTCTCCCATGGAACCCATGCGGAGCAGCGGGTACGCCTGGAAAAGCTGAAGCGGGTGCGCCGGGAGCTGAAGCTGCCCATCGCCGCCATGATGGACACCAAGGGGCCGGAAATCCGCCTGGGCTGTTTTGCGGGGGGATCCGCTGAACTGATTGAAAACCAGACTTTTACCTTGACCCCCAAGGATGTGGCCGGAGACGCCTCCAGGGCCTCTATCACCTACCCGGACCTCTTCCAGGACGTCAAGCCGGGAAACCATATCCTCATTGACGATGGCCTAATCGACATGGAGGTAACAGGAATTGAGGGAAGGGATATCCTATGCCGGGTGATCAACGGCGGCAGGATCTCTGACCGAAAAGGAGTCAATGTCCCCAATGTACAGCTTCACATGCCCTTTATCAGTCCCAAGGACCGGGACGACATTCTCTTTGCCATTCGGGAAGACTTTGACTTTATTGCCGCATCCTTTACCCGCTGCGCAGAGGATATTTGGGAAATACGCAAGCTGTTAAAGGCCAATGGCCGCAATACCATGCACATCATCGCCAAAATTGAAAACCAACAGGGGATCGACAACCTGGACGAAATCCTGGAGGCTGCCGATGGCATTATGGTGGCGAGAGGGGACCTGGGCGTGGAAATTCCCTTGGAGGCAGTTCCGGCTATCCAGAAGACCATTATCCAAAAGACCTGCCATGCCGGCAAACAGGTGATCACCGCTACCCAGATGCTGGATTCCATGATGAAAAATCCCCGTCCCACCCGCGCGGAGGTGACAGATGTGGCAAACGCCATCTACCAGGGGACCAGCGCAGTAATGCTTTCCGGCGAAACGGCAGCGGGGAAATACCCGGTAGAGGCTGTCCAGACAATGGCAAAAATCGCTGTACAGACAGAATCCAATATTGATTATCGTTCTGACCTGCACAATAAAGCCCGTTTGGGGGAGCCGGGAATCACTAACGCGATTTCTCACGCCACCTGTACCACAGCGGACGATCTAAATGCAGCGGCAATCATTACAGTCACCAAATCCGGTATGACCGCCAAGATGATCTCCAGGTACCGCCCGCCCTGTCCCATCATCGGCTGCACAACTTATAAAAGTGTATGCAGACAGTTAAACCTAAGCTGGGGGATCATCCCGCTGCTGATTGAGGAACAGAAGCATTCAGAGGAGCTTTTTGCTCATGCGGTTAAGACAGCGCAGAGCGCCGGGCTTGTGCACGACGGAGATGTGGTGGTGTTGACAGCGGGCATTCCTTTGGGAATTCCTGGGAAGACAAATATGATTAGGGCTGTCGTGGTTGGGGAGCAGATGACAGAAGCTTGAGATAAACTTCAATTCGTATCAATCGGAGGCTTTTTCGCATCGAAAAGGCCTCCCCTTTTTTCTGACTTTCCACCAAAACCATGAACCTCCAACGAGTTCCAAACATAATCTGATAATAGCACCTAGATATTTATCAGGGCCCTAATTTGCATCTTTGTTTGCATCTCCATTCATTTTATGACGGTTTAAAATCAATGCCCTGCACTTATTTATATTTTATTTAGAAATCTGCGCTGGAAATCCTCTTTGTTTTACTGAAAAACTTGTTAGTACCTCCCAAACTTTTAATTACATATTGTAAAACACGAATTTTTGCGCTATACTGATAAAGCATCGATGAATATTAAAAGCCGTTCTCTTGCATCAAAAGGTTTTTACTTTATTAGGTCAATCTAAAACATTAGTAATACTAGGAGGAATTTGTTATGGCGTCCTATCAAGATCTCTCCACACCGCAGCTCCAGTCCATGCTGAGCGACCTTCGTGCTCAATATGCCGAATTTCAGAAAAAGGGCCTGAAGCTGGATATGTCCAGGGGCAAGCCGGCAGCGGACCAGCTGGATCTGTCGATGCCGCTGTTTGATGTATTGAATTCCTCCTCAGATATGAATACCTCTGACGGCTTTGATATCCGCAACTACGGTGTTGTGGACGGCGTTATGGACGCCAAGCGCCTCTTTGGGGAATTGATGGGGGTCTCCACAGAGGAGATTATCCTTCTGGGTTCCTCCAGTCTCGCATTGATGTATGACGTTGTCGTCAGGGCAATGGTCCACGGGGTGTTGGGCAGCCCAAAGGCCTGGGGAAAATACGATAAAATAAAGTTCCTGTGCCCGGTTCCGGGATATGACCGCCACTTCGCCATCAGCGAAAGCCTGGGGATTGAAATGATCCCCGTGGAGATGACTGAAACCGGTCCGGACATGGATGCAGTGGAAAAGCTGGTGTCGGAGGATGAAACCATCAAGGGCATCTGGTGCATTCCCAAATACTCCAATCCCCAGGGTATCACCTATTCGGATGAAACTGTCCGCCGGTTTGCCAATCTCAACCCCGCCGCCCCGGATTTCCGCATCTTCTGGGACAACGCCTACTGCATCCACGATCTGTACGACGAACACGACGAGCTTCTCGACCTGTTTGCGGAACTGAAAAAAACCGGCAGGGCCAATATGCTGTTCATGTTTGCCTCCACCTCCAAGGTCACCTTCCCAGGTTCTGGCGTGGCCATGATGATCGCCACAAAGGAAAACTTGGACTTTGTCCGGAAGGATATCTCCATACAGACCATTGGCCCGGATAAAACCAATCAGATCCGCCATGTGCGGTTTCTGAAAGATGTGGATTCTATTTATGAACACATGAAAAAACACGCTGCACTTCTGCGCCCCAAATTTGAGACGGTCCTGGAAGCCCTGGATAAAAATCTGGGCGGCACAGGCATCGCCACCTGGACCAAGCCCAGGGGCGGGTATTTTGTTGCCCTGAAAACCATGGAAGGCTGTGCCAAACGCGTCATCTCCCTCTGCAAGGAGGCGGGAGTTGTCATGACCGCCGCTGGCGCCACCCATCCCTACGGAATTGATCCCAAGGATGAAGACATCCGCATTGCCCCCACCTACCCTGTCATCGGCGAGCTGAAGCTGGCAGGAGAGCTGTTCTGCCTGTGCGTCAAGCTGGCCAGCATAGAGAAAATTTTACAGACAAGATAAATTCTTCTTGCATCTTTGCCCTTCCTATGAGAAAATAGATACCGGCCCATCCTTTGCCAGGGGGCCGGTATTGATTTGTTCTTCACTGCCGATCAATTTTTAATGGAGGTTTTACTGTGAACAACCGCTTTGAAAGTCCCTTTTCCACCCGCTACGCCAGCGACGAAATGCAGTACCTATTTTCTGCAGACAAAAAATTTTCCACTTGGCGCCGTCTATGGGTCGCCCTGGCCCGTTCTGAAATGAAACTGGGCCTCCCCATCACCCAGGAACAGGTGGACGAGCTGGAGGCCAATGTGGACAACATCAACTATGATGTAGCCCGTCAGCGGGAAAAGGAGGTCCGTCATGACGTCATGTCCCATGTCTATGCCTACGGCGTTCAGTGCCCCAAGGCCAAAGGGATTATCCACCTGGGGGCCACCTCCTGTTATGTGGGCGACAATACTGATATCATCATTATGCGGGACGCTCTTGTCCTTGTCAAGCGCAAGCTTGTCAATGTCATCTCACTTCTCTCAGATTTTGCCATGAAGTACCGGGATATGCCCGCCCTAGCCTATACCCATCTCCAGCCCGCCCAGCTCACCACTGTGGGCAAGCGGGCCACCCTCTGGATCAACGAGCTGGTTATGGACTATGAAGAGGTATGCCATCGGATTGACGCCCTGAAGCTCCGCGGCGTCAAGGGAACCACCGGTACCCAGGCCAGCTTTGTCGAGCTCTTTGAAGGCAATTCCGAAAAAATCAAGGAGCTTGATCGGATGATCTGCGGGGAGATGGGCTTTGATTCCAGCGTTCCGGTTTCCGGACAAACCTATTCCCGCAAGGTGGATTACCAGGTGCTGTCAGTCCTGTCCGGTATTGCCCAGACTGCCAGCAAATTTTCCTATGATCTGCGGCTGCTGGCCAACTTTAAGGAGATGGAGGAACCCTTTGAAACCCATCAGATCGGCTCCTCCGCCATGCCCTATAAGCGCAATCCCATGAGAAGCGAACGCATCACCTCCCTGGCCCGTTATGTTATGATCGACGCTTTAAACCCTGCCTTTACCTCCGGCACCCAATGGTTTGAAAGAACGCTGGATGATTCCGCCAACAAACGTATCTCCGTGTCGGAGGCCTTCCTGGCTGTGGACGCCATCCTGAAAATTATGATGAACGTCTGCGACGGCCTGGTCGTCTACCCCAAGGTAATCCATCAGCGGGTCATGGCAGAACTTCCTTTTATGGCCACTGAGAACATCATGATGAGCGCTGTGAAAAAGGGAGGGGACCGGCAGCAGCTTCACGAAAGGCTGCGGGAGCATTCCATTGCCGCCGCCAGGGTTGTCAAAGAGGAAGGCCTCCCCAACGATCTCATCGACCGCGTCTGCGCAGACCCGGCCTTCCAGCTGGAGCGGGGGGAAATTGAGGCTGTCTTAAAGCCAATCCACTTCACAGGACGTTCCGTGGAACAGGTTGAGGAATTTGTCCAAAGCGTTGTACAGCCTATCCTGGAGCAAAACAAAGACGTCCTGGGGGAAAAGGCGGAATTAAGCGTTTAAAGTTCCTTTTCTGAAAAACAGGCTTGTATTTTCTGCCATATATGCTGTATAATGAGTAAATACCGGTCTTTTCCAACCACAGGCCGGACAAGAACTAAAATCTGGAGGTTTTACCTATGAAAAAAGTAGGAAAACCGGTGTTTTTCGTGGTTTTGGCGCTGATTTTGCTGTTGACCTGGACATCGTTTTTAGGGGTCAGCACCACCTTCGGCGATATCCCCACCACCTGGATCAAGGGCGCCAGCGAGATCCGCTGGGGCATTGACGTGCGCGGCGGTGTGGATGTGACCTTCAGCCCGCCGGACGACTACGACGCCACCGATGAAGAAATGTCGGCGGCGGAGCAGATCATCAAGGTGAGAATGGTATCCCAAAACATCACCGACTACGAAATCTACACCGATTACGACAAAGACAGGATCATCGTCCGCTTCCCTTGGAAGGAGGATGAAACGGAATTTAACCCGGAGGACGCCATAGCGGAGCTGGGAGCTACCGCCCGGCTCACTTTCCGGGAGGGATATGAAACCGACGCTTCCGGCCTTCCCTCCGGCGTAACGGCGGAGACCATTATCCTGGAAGGCAAGGATGTTGAAGAGGCGTCCCCAGCCATGACAAGCACCAATGAGATCGTCGTCTCCCTTAAGCTGACCAGCGAAGGAGCGGAAAAATTCGCGGAGGCGACCACACGCCTCTCCTCCCAGTCCCCTAAAGGGGTCATCTCTATCTGGATGGACGATGTGATGATCAGCTATCCCCGCGTCAATGATGCGATCTTAAATGGGGAAGCGTCTATCTCCGGCGGCTTTGACGCTGCCGCTGCAAAGGAGCTGGCGGACAAGATCAACGCCGGCGCGCTGCCCTTCACCCTTCAGACCTCCAACTTCAGCACCATCTCCCCAACTCTGGGCACCGGGGCAAGAGACGCTATGGTAATGGCCGGCTTTATCGCCTTTGCCTGCATCTGCGTGCTGATGATCATCCTTTACCGGCTCCCCGGCGTTGTCGCCTGTATTGCCCTGATGGGACAGGCTGCCGGCACTGTCGCCGCCATCACCGGGTATCTGCCCTCCATTTCCAGCTTTACCCTGACCCTGCCGGGAATCGCTGGCATCATCCTTTCCATTGGCGTAGGTGTTGACGCCAACGTTATCACCTACGAACGCATTCGGGAGGAGCTTCGCCTGGGCCGGGGCATTGACGCCGCCATTGACGCGGGTTATAAGCGGGCCTTTACCGCCATCTTTGACGGCAACATCACCGTTGTATTTGTGGCAGTCATTCTGATGGGGGCCTTTGGACCGCCTGCCAGTATCTTCGCTATGATGTTAAAACCCATTTTCAGCATTTTTGGTTCCTCCACCACCGGCGCAATTTATTCCTTCGGCTATACCCTGCTGGTTGGTATTATCCTCAACTTCCTCATGGGCGTCACCGCCTCCCGGCTGATGCTCAAATCCCTTTCTAAATTCAAGCCGCTCCGCAAGGCCTGGCTTTACGGAGGTGAAAAGAAATGATTGATTTTGTCGGAAAAAGAAAGATATTCTTTATCATTTCTATCGCGCTTGTAGCCGTTACCCTGGTGGGCTCTCTCTTCCTTGGCCTGAACCTGGACATCCAGTATAAGGGAGGCACTATGCTGACCTATTCCTATACCGGTGACATTGACAAAAACGCCTTTCTTTCCAAGGTACAGGAAGTGGTAGGGGGATCCGCCTCTATCCAGGAAAGCAACGACCTGGCAACCGGAGGGACAAACCTTGTGGTCTCCCTGACCTCTACCAGCGGCCTTACTGCTGATAAACAGGTGGAGCTCTCCGATGCCCTCTCTCAGACCTTTTCCAGCAACGATATCCACACAGAGTCCATCAGCAATGTCAGCGCTTCTGTTGGGCGGGAATTTTTCCTGAAAAGCCTGGTGGCTGTGGTGTTTGCCGCTATTGTGATGGTTGTGTATATCGGCTTCCGCTTTAAACGCATCAGCGGCTGGTCCGCAGGCGTTATGGCGGTCATTGCCCTGGCTCACGATGTTGTCGCCGTGGTTGCAGTGTTTGTGTTCTTCCGTCTTTCAGTGGACGCCAACTTCATGGCGGTTGTCCTGACCATTCTGGGTTACTCCATCAACGACACCATTGTCATTTACGACCGGATCCGTGAAAACCGTCGTGTTTACGGTCAGAAGCTCCCTGTGGCCGAACTGGTGAACAAAAGCATCAACCAGTCCCTGAAGCGGGCCATTGTCACAACGGTTACAACCGTTATGGCGCTGGTGGTCATTGCAGTGGTAACCCTGATCTTCAATGTCACCTCTATTGTCACCTTTGTATTCCCACTGATTGTCGGCCTGCTTTCCGGCACCTATTCCTCTGTTTGCCTGGTTCCCTGTATGTGGGTCATGTGGCAGGAGTACCGCGCCAAAAAGGCTGCCCAGTCCACAGATAAAAAGTAACTTTTCAAGCATGATTTGTTCCCTAAAAGTGCTAGAAGCAAAAAAGGACTGCCTTGTGTGGCAGTCCTTTTTTGCTTTATCCTGAATCCGGAGAAGGCAAAAACCTACGCTCTATCCATATCCTCCCTACCCTCAGGATTCGGGGGAAACTGGCTGGCAAGGGGTCAGGTCAAAGCGGAAGTGAACTGGCATACCCGCCTTGCAGGTATACTCCACCTCCCCGTTAATCAATGGCAGCAGATAGTCCAGGGCCTCTTGAGTCAGGTCGTTGTTCTCCGGCGAAATCCATTCCAGAGGAAAGCCCTTTACTCCCGCCGAAAGCACCTGCTCCACCGGCACAGTTTCAACATTGACCAGATAGGGGGAATCAGATACCCTGGAAAATACCAGCACCTTCCCGGTTTCCCCCGCCAGGGCATCCCGCACCGCAAAGGTTCCCAGCCGTCTGGCCTCGGTGATATCGGCGGCAGAGAGCAGATGCCCGCTGCACCGCTGAAGGACGTTGAGCACCACTGAACGGACCTTCCCTCCAACCGTACTGACCAAGGCGCGTTCCAGCACCTGCCCCACACTGGCATAGCCGTCAGCGCCGTCTTGAGGTTGAGCCACATAGCTGCCATCGGAGAACTTCAGTCCTTCGGATACAACAACTACCACAGCACGCTCCTTCTTCATCTTCTCCTGGACGTCGTTGATAAACTGTCCCATGGAAAAGGGGACCTCCGGCAAATAGACCAGATGGGGGGCGCTTTCCCCAAAGTGCCGGGGCAGGATGGAAGCAGCAGCGAGCCAGCCGCTCTCCTTTCCCATAACTTCTATGATGGTGACAGAGCTGATGGGATAGGCCTCGGAATCCCGGATGATCTCCTCTGTCGAGGTGGCGATGAACTTGGCCGCCGAACCAAAGCCCGGGGTATGGTCGGTGCCGCTCAGATCATTGTCCACTGACTTGGGAACGCCGAGGATCCGGATATCCTCCCCCTTGTCCTCCATGTAGCGGGAAAGCTTCCAGACTGTGTCCATAGAGTTGGAGCCGCCGATATATAGGAAATATCCAATCTGATAGCTGTGAAAAATTTTTACCAGCTTTTCATAGACCCTCGTGTCGTTCTCTGCCGGCGGCAGCTTAAAGCGGCAGGATCCCAACGCCATGCCGGGAGTTGTTTCCAGCAGCTTAAAGTCCTCTGTCGCCTGCATCTGGCTGCCCAGCTCAACGATCTGCTGAGAGATGATGCCGTATATCCCATTGACGCCGCCGTAGATCTTATCGATCTCCGGGCTTTTGACAGCCTCCATCAGAATTCCCGATAACGTTGCGTTGATTGCCGAGGACGGACCGCCGGACTGGGCAACGAGCAAATTTTTTTTCATATTTTTTCCTCCCTGGCCGATTTTCTCGGGGTTTATTGTCTATTACTATTATAGGACAATCCACTGGATTGTGCAATCGCTTCTTTTGACAGGCTGTATATTTTAAAGAGGCGGCGGACATACTGATAACAGGGCGCGTCCCGTTTTGGATGGGACCGCCTTTCACAGCTCTAAACTCCATTCTGACAGGAAAGGAGTGGTATTTTCATGCTAGACCGCATCGCGCTTATTTTGATGATTATTGGCGCGCTGAACTGGGGCTCTGTCGGCCTGTTTCAATTCGACGCCGTCGCCTGGATGTTCGGCGGCCAGGGCGCGGCCATCAGCCGGGTGATCTATACTTTGGTTGCACTGGCGGGCGTATGGAGCATCTCCCTGCTGTTCCGCGAAAGAGAACAGCTATCGGGGGCGAAATAGGCTTGCCCGGAAAACGGCTGTACTGAAAGAAACCCTTTCGGTACAGCCGTTTTTAACAAGTATTTAGGAAATAATTTACTTGGTATGCCATAAGCTCTTTTACAGCTCAATCTCCTCCCCGGGCTCCAAAATCAGGCGGTTTATTCCAGTGAACCGCTCCCCTCTGGCCCGGTCAAATAAGGCTCCCGGCTTTAAGTGGATGGGTATGGAGTGCCTGGCGCCAATCAAATCCGCACAGGCGGAAGCCTCCTCCAGGTCCATATTGTAAATGCCGTCAGCAGGCAGAAGAGCGTAGTCCAACTTACGGCTGGCAAAGGTTTTCATCTGCTCTGTGGAAGAGGTGTCCCCAGAGGCATAGACAGTCACGCCGTCCACTGTGATAATATACCCGACACAGGCGTTTTTGTCGTGATTGCGGTTGTAGGCCTCCACCGCCTCAACAGTGACGCCCTTTGTCCGGAAGACATTGTAGCGCCCTCCCTTTAACGCCTCCCTTTCGGTGATGGTTTCGCAGTCCGGCTTTTTGGCGGGAAGGTTTGTCTGATTGTGGTCGCTGTGCTGGTGGGTCACCAGAATCAGGTCTGCGGGCAGGCTGTATCCCTCCCCCGCAAAGGGATCTACATAGATGACCGTCTGGTCCTCTGCGGTGATGCGGTAGCTGCCATGACCTTGATAAAGCAGTTTAGCCATAAAAACACTCCTCCTTCATGTACATTTCATTGGTGTATTTCTATGATACCCGATTTACCCCTTTTGGACAAGATAAATTTTGCCTTTTCAGTCCCCTTCCCTCAGAAGAAGGAGTGTCCATTGCATTCTATTTTATGGATAAATGATACCTGTTTATCAAAACGGATTGACGAATGCGGACCCCATCCGTTATACTGTTTTCAGAAACAAACGGGGTAAGCCCTAACAGGAGTTTGAAAGGAGCGGTCAATATGACAATTTTGGTTACAGGCGGCGCCGGTTACATTGGCAGCCATACATCGGTCCTTCTTTTGGAGAATGGATACGATGTCGTAATTATGGACAATCTTTGCAATTCCAAAGAGGAATCCATCAACCGGATTGAAAAAATCACCGGCAAACGCCCGGTGTTCTACCAAACGGATATGATGGATATGGATGGGATGCGCGCCATCTTCCGCTCCCACAAAATCGACGCGGTCATTCATTTTGCCGGGCTTAAGGCAGTGGGCGAATCGGTCCAGCAGCCTATGCGGTATTACTACAACAACATCACCGGCTCCCTCCAGCTGTTCCAGGTCATGGAGGAATTCGGCGTGAAGACCATTGTATTCAGCTCTTCCGCCACCGTCTACGGAATGAACAACCCTGCCCCCTATGTGGAGGGGATGCCCACCTCCGCCACCAACCCCTATGGCTACACCAAGCTGATGATCGAGCAGATGCTCATGGATATTCACCGGGCTGATCCCTCCTGGAATGTAATGCTCCTACGTTACTTTAACCCCATTGGCGCCCACCAATCCGGTCTTCTGGGAGAGGATCCCAACGGCATCCCCAACAACCTGATGCCCTACATCATGCAGGTCGCCATTGGAAAACTGCCCCGTCTGAATGTCTACGGCAATGATTACGACACTCCAGACGGCACAGGGGTCCGGGACTATGTCCATGTGATGGACCTGGCAGACGGCCATTTAAAGGCCCTGGATTACAGCGTCAGCCATCCCGGACTGGAGATCTTCAACCTGGGCACCGGCAGCGGGACCAGTGTCCTGGAGATCGTCAAGGCCTTTGAGGAGGCGTCAGGCCAGAAGGTCCCCTATGAGATTGCTCCCCGGCGGGAGGGGGATATCGCCACCTGCTACGCCGACAATACCAGGGCGACAAAGCTCCTCCACTGGAAGGCACAGTACACCATCTCCGATATGTGCCGGGACAGCTGGAATTTCATCCATAAGAATCCCAACGGCCTGTAATTTTTAAGGTGTGGACCCCCTTTCTAAACAGGGCAACCGGCTGTAAAGCCCCTCTCCGGGACTTTACAGCCGGTTTTCACTCTGACTGGATTATTTCACAAAGGGATTCTCAGTGGGGTACAGAACGCCGGCAGGCTGGTTATAGCCAATATCGGCGACGCCCAGATACTTAAAGATCTCAAAGAGGGTTTCGCCCACATGGCCAAAGGCCACCGCGCCGTGGTGGGGATAATGCTTCTCTATGAGCACATGGCGATAGAACCGCCCCATTTCAGGGATAGCGAACACACCAATGCCGCCAAAGGAACGGGTTGCCACTGGCAGCACCTCGCCCTGGGCCACATATGCGGTCAGCTTGGCGTCTGCGGTGCTCTGGAGGCGGTAGAAGGTAATAGCGCCTGGTATAATGTCCCCTTCCAGGGTCCCGCGGGTGATGTCAGGCTCCTTGTCCGGCTCCAGGCCACGGTGCATGATCAGCTGGTATTTCATGCTGCAGGAAACCAGTTTTTTGGAGCAGGTGTTGCCGCAGTGGAAGCCCATAAAGGTATCCTTATGGGTATAGGGGAACTTCCCGGCAATGTCGTTGTCGTACATCTCCTGGGGAACCGAGTTGTTGATGTCCAGAAGGGTAACGGCATCCTGGGTAATACAGGTCCCTATGTACTCGCTGAGGGCGCCATAGATGTCAACTTCGCAGGAAACAGGAATGCCCCGTCCGGTCAGGCGGGAGTTGACATAGCAGGGCACAAATCCGAACTGGGTCTGGAAGGCAGGCCAGCACTTGTTGGCCAGGGCCACGTAGG